>JBAZZW010000001.1:322859-645718 GCA_041658625.1 Actinomycetota bacterium | reverse complement strand
AGCGCGTATAAAAGCTGATTTACTAGAAAGACGGGATAACTATACAGGCAAAGAGATTCAAGTTATTGTCGGCAAGAAACTCAAAGGGCCACGACCTACACCTTCTGTAAAGAAAGAACCCGCCTGATTATAAGGCGGGTTCTTTACTCTTTCATCTTCAAGAAAAACGTATTTATGACTTATGCATTAAAGGGTTTACTTAAAGAATCCTCCCAGCAGGCTGCCATAATGGGCCAGCAGCGGGGCGATGAGCAGGGCGACGATGTTGGTCACCTTGATCATCGGGTTGATGGCCGGGCCGGCCGTATCCTTATACGGATCGCCGACCGTGTCGCCGGTGACGGCCGCGGCGTGGGCGTCGCTGCCTTTGCCGCCGAAGTTGCCGTCCTCAATGTATTTCTTGGCGTTATCCCAAGCGCCGCCGCCACTGGTCATGGCCACGGCCATGAAGAAACCGACGACGATGCTGCCGACCAGGACGCCGCCCAAAGCTTCCGGACCTAAGATAAAACCGACCAGGATCGGCGTACCGACAGGAATCAAAGCCGGCGCGACCATCTGACGGATGGCCGCCTTGGTTACGATATCTACCGTCCTGGCGTAATCCGGTTGTCCGGTTCCTTCCATGATGCCGGGAATCTCTCTGAACTGCCGTCTGACCTCGTCGACGACGCCGCCCGCGGCTTTACCGACCGCCTCCATGCAGAGTGAGGCGAAGATGTAAGGCAGGAGGCCGCCGATGAACAATCCGATAAGGATGCGGGGGTCGCTCAGGTCGAACTTAACGGCCATACTGGCCGGCAGCTCCTGGGTGTACGAAACGAACAGGACCATGGCTGCCAGAGCCGCTGAGCCGATAGCGTAACCCTTGGTCACCGCCTTGGTCGTGTTACCGACCGCGTCCAGCGGATCGGTGACGGCGCGAACGCTCTCCGGCATGTTCGCCATTTCGGCGATTCCGCCGGCGTTATCGGTGATCGGCCCGTAAGAATCGATGGCGACGATGATACCGCTCATGGATAGCATAGCCATGGCGGCGACCGCCACGCCATACAACCCGTCGCCTAACACATAGGCGACGGCAATACCGACGATAATAAAGAAGACCGGGAAACCGGTCGACTGCATGCCGATCGCCAGACCCTCGATGATGTTGGTGCCCGCACCGGTCGTCGAGGCCGCGGCGATTTTCTTAACCGGGCTGAACCTGGTCGCGGTGTAATACTCGGTCACTACGACAATCCCGCCCGTTACAGCCAGGCCAACAAGCGAGCAGCCATATAACCTCAGCGGGTCGACCGCCTGGCCGGCCGCCGTTAGGCCTTTCATAAGGTAAGCGGTTATCGGATAGAAGCCGATGGCCGCTAACGCGCCGGCCGCTATCAAACCCTTATATAGGGCTCCCATTATGCTGCCGCCTTCTTTCGCACGGACGAAGAAAGTGCCGATGATACTGGCGAAAATTGCCAAGCTGCCCAGCGCCAGCGGGTAGATTACAGCGTTTCCCTTGCCGAAGATAATCTCACCCAGCAGCATCGCCGCGATGGCGGTAACCACGTAGGTTTCGAACAAGTCGGCCGCCATACCTGCGCAGTCCCCGACGTTGTCGCCTACGTTGTCGGCGATAACGGCTGGATTACGAGGGTCGTCCTCGGGGATCCCCGCTTCGACTTTACCGACGATATCGGCGCCGACGTCGGCTGCTTTCGTATAAATGCCGCCGCCCAACCGAGCGAACACGGAAATAAGGCTGCCGCCAAAACCTAAACCGACAAGTACCTTCACGTCCCCGAAGATCCAATAGACGACGGTGACAACCAGAAGCCCCAAGCCGACGACCATCAGGCCGGTCACGGTGCCGCCGTGAAAAGCCATCCGTAGCGCCGGGCTTAACCCTTTCCTGGCGGCTTCAGCCGTCCTTACATTAGCTCGCACCGAAACATTCATGCCGACATAACCGGCCAGAGCCGACGCTATGGCGCCGACCAGGAAGGCGACACTAGTCTGCCAGCTGATAGCAATAAGCAGAATCGCCAGTGCAACCGCGACAATGGCAACCGTCGTGTACTGGCGGTTAAGGTAAGCGCGAGCGCCGTCCTGGATAGCCTTGGCGATCCGCCGCATCGCGTCGTCTCCGTCCGGGTGCTTCATAATCACATAAATCAGTAGCCCTCCGTAGCCAATGGCGACGAACGAAGCCAGAATGGCAACCAACAGAATTACCGTGGATAAATCCATGCACTTACCTCCTCAAACACAAGAACCCGGACAAGGTGAAACAGGACATTACAAAAGTGATTTTTACCATTATAGAGGTCATAAGTAAATAAGACAATAAATAAGAGTCAGATTGTCCCGGCGGCGTTCTGCCGCCCGCGAGGCAAAAAGATAAGGAGGAGAAGCAAAGCCAGCGCGGCCATACCGGCCCCGTAGAAAAACGGCGCCCGGACGCTGACATTAACCCATAACCAGCCGGCAAAAAGGCTGGCGGGAAGCAGCGCCATACCCATGGTCATATTGAGAAGACCGTACGCGGTGCCGCGAAGGTTCGCCGGCACCAAGTCGGCGGTATAAGCCTTGAGTATGCTTTCCGTAAACGCGTAGTAGAATCCGTATAGCGCGAACATAAGCCAAATAATGCTCTGGCTGTCGGCCAGCGCGAATCCGAGGTAGACGCCGGCAAAAACAAGAAACCCCAGCGCCATCACCCAGAATCGCCCCAACCTGTCGGATATGATGCCGGCCGGCGTGGCCAGGGCGGCGTTCACCGTGTTGAAAAGCAGATAGGCCAGGGGAATCAGAACTACAGCCAGACCGACATTCCTGGCGCGCAAAATCAAAAACGCGTCGCTGGAGTTGCCCAAAGTGAACACAAGGACAACCAATAGAAAAAGTTTGAAGCGCCGGTTAAACGGCTTGAGGCTGATTTTGGGCGCCGCCGGCGGCTCTAGGCAATCGGACGGGACGGCAATCCGTTTCTCCTTAACAAACGCGAAGATAATGATAACGCCGATGACGGCCGGTACAACCGCCAGCATAAACAGTTCCCGATAGCCTTTGGACGTTGAATGCGCGGCGAAAACAGGCAGCAGCAGGAACGCGAGTGTCGGGCCTAGCATTGCCCCGATGGTATCCATCGTCCGGTGGAAGCCGAAGGATTTGCCGTAGTTGTCGCAATCGCTGGAATCGGCGATCAACGCGTCTCTGGGAGCCGTCCGGATGCCTTTGCCGGCCCTGTCGACGAATCGATACGCGAGGATCTGCCAAACAGCCGTGGAGAAGATCAGAATGGGTTTCCCTAAGGCGGACAGAGCGTAGCCGGCAACGGTCAACTTCTTACGTCCGTTCAGCCTGTCCGACAGCCATCCGGAGAAAACCTTAAGCAAGCTGGCGGTCGACTCGGCGATTCCCTCGACCAGGCCGACGAATGTGACCGGCGCGCCCAAAACGGTCGTCGCGAAGATGGGCACGATAGGATAGACCATTTCGGATGAGATATCGGTGAAGAGGCTGGTTAAGCCCAGCCAGAAGACGTTCTTTTTTTGCCCGAAGATGGTGTCCCGAGAACGGGCCATCGACTTATTTGGATGAACCCAGAGTTTTTTGCAGAGCCGCTTCGCCCGTCCCGGTCGTGACCGCAAGAATCTCGTCGCCGGCTTGCAGCACCGTAGTGCCCTTTGGCAAGATAAGCTCGTTGCCGTGAATAACTGTGACCAGTACGACTTCAGCGGGTAGCGACAAGTCTTTTACGGCTTGTCCGACAGCCGCGCTGTCGTCCGCTAGCGTGACTTCTACCAGGCTTACGTCGCCTTTTCGCAGCTTTAATAACGTAACGATGTCGCCAAGGGCGATTTCTTCCTGCAGCAGTTTGGCGATCATGTGGGTGTTTGAGAGCGCTACGTCGACGCCGAAGGATTCGCGGAACAGCCATTCGTTTTTGGGGTTGTTGATTCTGGCGATGGTATTGGGGACCTCATACTCGAGTTTGGCCAGCATGCATACTACGATATTGTCCTCGTCGTGACCGGTTACCGCGACGACGGCGTCGGCTTTCAAGACGCGCGATTCATCAAGGATATATGGTTCGCAACCGTCGCCAAGGATGACATTTAGCTCCGGCATGTCCTCGCGGATTTTCACGACCTGTTCCTTGCGCTCTTCGACCAGGGTGACCTCGTAGCCCGTGTCCGTGAGCATCTTGGCCAGATAAGAACCTACTTTGCCTCCGCCTACTATGACAACATACATGTTATCTCCTTATAGCCCCTAAGGGGTCAGCATCTTCTTAAGCCGTGACATGGATGTAGTCAGAACGGCGATTTCAATAATGTCATGTTCTTTGAATATGTCTCCCGGTCCGGGAATCAAGGCTTTTCCGTTCCGGATTATCGCGACAACGCTTATTTCTCCAGGGACTGTTAGCTCACCGACTGTCCGTCCGACCAGTCTGGGCGGTATCGTTGTCTTGGTAACCTGCACTTCTCCGTCGCCAAGCGAGATATCGCGGATCATGCTGGTATAAGTAAGGAAAGTCAATATTTCGTTGGCTGCCCAGGTAACGCTGGCGACGGTCGGAATGCCAAAGCGCCGGTAGATTTCGGCTCGCCTCGGGTCGTAAATTCGCGCGACGACAGTCGGCACGCGGTAGACGTCTTTCGCGATCGTCGCGGACACGACGTTTGAGTTGTCTCCACTGGTAACGGCGAGAAACGCGTCGGCTCTCTCGATACCGGCGTTCTTCAACGCTTCGCCGTCGAAAACCATTCCCTTGACGGTTTGACCCTTAAAGGTCTTTCCCAACCTCTCGAACGCGTCGGGATTCTTATCCACGACGCTGACGTCGTGGCCTTCCAGAGAGAGCTTTTTCGCTAGAGTGGCGCCGACTCTTCCGCAACCGGCAATAATTATCTTCATCAGTCGCTCCTTATGGTAGAACCTGCCTGCCGAAGGCAGGCTGCTTTCATTATACAAGAATCATCGCGCGCCAACTACGAAGCTGGGTTAGATGATTTATCTTTCATCCGAAGGCTTCGCCGTATGAAGTATTTACGGATTTCGTCGGCGATCAATAGTAAAGGCGCCAGAGAAAACAGGAATATCCAGTCGACAAGGCCAAGCGGGCCATGTTCAAAAATGCGCTGGAAGGGTTGCACATAGATCAATACGAATATGCCGATGCACTCGCCCAGGATACCCCAAAGCAGAAACTTGTTGGAAAAGAAGCCGACTTTAAAGATGGACTCCCTGTTCGTGCGTTGGGCAAAACCGTTGCCGATCTGCGTTGTCACAACCGCCGCGTGTGTCATGGTGGTGGCTTTAACATAAACCAAACCGGAAGCCGCCATGGCCATCCCCGGCCGCCAGCCGTTCATGAGGTACATAAAGTAGAAAGCTGACATCGCCGCGACGGATTGTATCGGACCGAGGAAGAGATACGCCTTAGCCAAAACGGGCGCTTTCAACAATCGCTCGTTGCGGTCGCGGGGCGGCCGCGTCATGACCCCGGGCTCCGGCGCTTCCGTGCCAAGAGCGAGAGCCGGCAGCATATCCGTACCGAGGTCGATGGCCAGTATCTGCATTATAGTTAAAGGCAGGGGGATCTTGAAGAGAACGAACAAAAGAAACGGCACAAGCTCCGGAAAATTGCTGGTAAAGATGTAGATGACAAACCGCCGGATGTTGTCGTAGACCGCCCTGCCTTCCTCGATCGCGTGGACGATGCTCGCGAAGTTGTCATCTGTCAGGATCATCTCGGCCGCTTCTTTGGCTACGTCGGTTCCGCTGATGCCCATGGCCACTCCGATATCGGCCATCTTTAAGGCGGGAGCGTCGTTAACGCCGTCGCCGGTCATGGCTACGACATGGCCCATGTCCTTAAGCGCTCTGGCGATTTTCATCTTGTGTTCAGGCGATACCCTGGCGAACAGGATATTCGGTTTGTTAAGCTCATCTATTAATTGTTGTTCGTCCATGCCTTCCAGTTCGTTCCCGGTCACGATTCTCGCGCCGGCGCCTTTAACGATGCCGATACGGCGGGCGATCGACTCCGCCGTCAAACCATAATCGCCGGTAACCATGATGACCTTAATACCCGCTGTGGCGCACTGCTCGACGGCCTTGGCGACCTCTTCACGAGGCGGATCCATCATGGCCATTAGGCCGACAAAAACCAGCTCTTTCTCGGTCGTCTCGGGGGAGAATTCTTTCATTCCTTTAGGGATTTCCTTGTAGGCCATGGCCAGGACCCGCAATCCCTCTTTGGCGAAGGCATCGTTCTGGTCGATGATCGCGCGGCGGGTCTTTTCGTCAAGCGGGACGATGCCGTCCGGTTTGGCAAGCCGTGTACACAGCCCAAGTATCTCTTTCGGTGCGCCTTTGACGTAGCCGATCTTGCCGATTTTATGATGCATGTGAATCGTCGTCATGCGTTTTCTGACCGAGTCAAACGGGAGTTCATATACGCGTTTGGCCGAGGCCAGTTCTTGAGAGTAGTCGAAATCAGCTTTCTGGGCGGCCACCAGCAAGGCGCCTTCCGTGGGATCGCCCAGAACCGTCCAGCCCCTGGATTCGTCTGACGGCGGAATGAGCCTGGCGTTATTGCAGAACGAAGCCGACCGCATAAGCATCGAAATCGCCTCAAGCTTTTCCTTGGTAAGCTTCTGATCTTTGTGGGCATATTCACCGGTCGGCTCATAACCGACGCCGGTTACATGGATGTGCTCCCCGTTAACCCAGATTTCGCGAACCGTCATTTCGTTTTGCGTCAGGGTCCCGGTTTTGTCGGTGCAGATAACAGTGGTGCAGCCCAGCGTTTCGACGGACGACAGTTTCTTGATCAGAGCGTGGCGCTTGGCCATTCTTTGGACGCCCATGGCCAGTCCTAACGTTACGGTTGGCAGTAGGCCCTCCGGAACCAGGGCGACGATGATTCCGATGGAGAACAAAAATCCTTCGGCGAGTGATAAGCCGGCGACGAAATATCCGAGAACAAAAAATAATACCCCTGTGCCCAGCGACAGAAGCGCGACGACACGGGTCACTTTGGTCATTTCTTTCTGCAGCGGACTCGGCTCTTCCTTGACGGCCTGAGTCATCTGGGCGATCTTGCCGAATTCCGTGTGCATGGCGGTGGCGAAGACAACCGCCCGCCCCGAGCCATAAGCAACCGACGTTCCCGCGAAAACCAGGTTGGGGATCTCGGTTTGCGTCAGTTTGTCGCCGGTAACCGGAGCGCTGGTCTTTCTGACCGGTTCCGACTCGCCGGTAAGAGTGGCGTTGTTCGTTCGCAAGTCGAACTCTTCAATTAGACGGGCGTCCGCAGAAATGTTGTCGCCTTCCTCGAGCACGAGGATATCGCCGGGGACGATGTCGATGGCCATAATCTCTTGCACCTCGCCGTTTCTGACCACCTTGGCCTTACTCGGCATCATCCTTTTCAGGGCTTCGGTGGCTTTCTCGGCCTTGAATTCCTGCCAGAAAGAGAAAATGGCGTTGATAAAGATAACAGCGAAGATCGCATATCCGAGCTGAGGCATGTCGGCTACGAACGCCATGCCGCCACCGATCCACAAAAGGATGGCGAAAAGGTGGTAGAAGTTTTCTAAGAATTTTAGGATAATCGACTTCTTCTTGAGCTCGGCAAGCTGGTTTAAGCCAAAAGTTTCCAGACGGCGCGCGACTTCGTCCGATTCCAAGCCTGATGTTTCTGACTCAAGAAGCTTTAGGACGTCATCTTTCGGAGCGCGCGGAACTTCTTTCTTGGCGGCTTCAGTTAAGGAAAAGGTTTGAACATTCATTTATCTATTCTAACTTGGTTCTTGTCTCGCCATCTTGCGACCGCCTTTCGACTTTCTTCCGCGACAAAGAGAAGTATCCCAAATCCGAATAGAATCAGCCAATGCACCAAACCTAAAGGCCCCGTGTGCAGGACATTGTTTAACAGCGGAACATAACTGATAAGCGCGAAGATTATTAAGCCGATAATTTCGCCATAGATAAGTCTGCGATTGCTGAACAATCCGATTCTAAAGACCGACACCTTGTCCGTGCGAATGGCGAATCCATTGAAGAATTGGCCGACAACAACGCCGCCCTGAGTCATGGTCACTGCCTGCCGGTAAAGCAACGAGGTGTTAATGTCCAGAGCCTGCCCCCAGTGCCAGCCGCCGAGATAGAGAGTGAGCAGGAATCCTCCGACAGATCCGAGAGACTGGATAAGGCCAAGGAATAGCAGGCGTTTGACGGCCGCAGCGTTCATAAGCCGGTCATTACGGGGCCTGGGCGGTTGATCCATGATACCGGGTTCGGGCTGTTCTGTTCCCAAGGCTAGTCCCGGCAGAACATCGCTGCCGAGGTCAATAGTCAAGACTTGCAGCACTCCCATCGGAATCAGGTTTATGCCTGAAAACGAGGCGAACAAGAACGGACTAAGCTCGGACAGGTTGTGGCTGAAAATATAGAGCACGAACCGTTTGATATTGCTGTAAACGCCGCGGCCTTCCTCTATCGCCGTTACGATACTGGCAAAACTGTCATCAAGCAAAACCATGACGGCGGCTTCTTTGCTAACGTCTGTGCCGCTCACTCCCATGGCTACGCCTATATCAGCCGCCTTGAGGGCGGGGGCGTCGTTGACACCGTCGCCGGTCATCGCCACGATATTGCCCTGTTCGCGCAAGGTTTGAGATATCTGTAATTTCTGTTCCGGCGCTACTCTAGCGAAGATGATTTCGTAGTTGGTCTCCAGAACCTTGGCGAACTCGTCTTCAGACATCGCTTCCAGTTCAATACCGGTAACGATTCTGCAGTGGTTTCTGGTCACGATGCCGATACGGCGGGCAATGGCTTCGGCCGTTAGCCCGTAGTCGCCGGTAATCATGATAATCCGAATACCGGCTCGCTTGGCCTTGGTGACCGCGTCGGCTACTTCGGGACGCGGCGGATCCGCCATGGCCATCAGGCCGATAAATACCAAGTCTTTCTCGGCTTCTTCCTGGGTAAACTTATGCGCGGTGGATGACATTTCGCGGTAGGCCATAGCGAGAACTCGCAGCGACTCCCGCGCGTAGGCGTCATTGGCTTCTAGAACCTCCGACCGGAGTTCGTCGGTCAGCTTCTCTATCTTTCCGTTTATGAGGATTTTCACGCAATGGCCGAGGACTTCCTTGGGGGCGCCCTTAACATAAGAAAAAACCTGTTGGCTGTCTGGCGAACGATGGATGGAAGACATCCTCTTGCGAACCGATTCGAATGGGAATTGGTAAAGCTTGGGATGAACATCCAAGATCTCATCCTGATTTAGTCCGGCCTTAGCGGCGGCGACGATTAGCGAAGCTTCCGTCGAGTCGCCGAGGATGGTCCAATTCTTCACTTCATCGTCCGGCGCGACCAGACGGGCCGTGCTGGCCAGAATGGCCGTTTTAAACATCAAGCCGCCCGCGTCCAGGACTTCTTGCGCGGATAGCTCGCGCCCGTTTTCGGAAAAAACGCCTATTGGTTCGTAGCCAACGCCGCCGACTTCCAAGCGTCGCCGGCTGATCCACATTTCCTTGACTGTCATTTCAGCTTTTGTTAAAGTGCCTGTTTTATCCGTGCAGATAACATTGGTCGAACCCAGCGTTTCAACAGCGGAAAGCTTCTTAATAAGGACGTTGGACTTGGCCATCCTCTGAATAGCAAGTGCCAACGACACCGACATGGTAGCCGGTAAGCCTTGCGGAACAAGCGCCATCATGACGCCGAGCGCGAACAGAAACGCTTCGACATACCCCATGCTCAGTTGTAAGGCCACCCCAAACAGGATGAAACCGATGATAATGGCTATAACCGCCACTCGCTTGGCCAGGAAATCAACTTGTTTCTCTAGCGGGCTAGGCGGTTCCTTGGCTGTTGTGGTCAGCCGGAAGACCTCTCCGAACTGAGTGTACATACCGGTATGAAGGACGACGGCAGCGCCGTTACCGGTCGCGACGCTGGTGCCCATGAAGATGAGGTTTCTAATGTCGGTCTTGGCCAATCCGTCGGTTTTGATAGGTTCCGAGGTGACCTTTACTGGAGAGGATTCACCGGTCAGCGTCATGTTGTTTGTGCGAAGTTCAAATTCCTCGACGATTCTGGCGTCGGCGACTATATTATCGCCCTCCTCCAGGACCAGTAGGTCGCCCGGCACAACTTCCTCGGCAGGAATCTGTATTCTTTCACCGTCGCGCGCGACACGCGCGAAGACCGGCACGAGTTTCTTTAAGGCCTCGGTCGCTTTTTCAGCGCGGTATTCCTGGAAAAAGCCGATGATCGCGTTTAAGATGACGACCATGATAATGGCTATAGCCACATAAAGTTGGTATATGTCGCGGCCGATGAAATAAGACACAAAAGCGATCAGACTGCCGATTTCCAGAAGGACGGCAAAGAGGTCTGTGAACTGAGCGATCAGACGGTAGTAAATGGGCGTGGACTTCTGCGCGATTAGCACGTTGGGACCGTATTCGCTAAGCTTCTTAGCCGCCTCTTCGGATGTCATACCCCGGCGGGAAGTATTCAGTTCTTTATAAGTCTCGCCTGGCGTCAGTGACGAAATGTCAACCATTTCGCAGCCCGTTTCTCCTCTTTATGTGCGCGTAAACAAAGTACGCGACGGCCGCTAACAAGATGACTCCAACTATTATTGTGGCAGCGTTGAAATACTTGGTTATCTTGTGCCATTGAGAACCAAGCGCGTAGCCGGCGAAAGCCAGTCCGGTGTCCCAGGGCAGGGCGCCCAGGGTCGAATATAATAGAAACTTGCCCATGTTCATCCTGGACACGCCGGCGGGTACGCTGATGACGGCGCGGACAACCGGGATCATCCGGCCGAAGAAAACGGTTTCGTGGCCGTATCTGTCAAACCAGTGATCCGCCCAGTCGATCTCACGCTTCTTAACAAAAACATATTTGCCGTATTTCTCGATGAAAGGCCGCCCGCCGTATAGGCCGACATAATACGAAATTATCGAGCCGAACAGGTTGCCGGCGGTTGCCCAAATGATGATGGGGAATAGGTCCAGCTGGCCTTGATAAGCCAGAAAACCGGCGAAAAGGATGACGACCTCGCTGGAGACGGGCATACACATACTACTGAGAGTCATAAGGACGAATATAGCAGGATAGCCCCACACGGAGATGGAACTGGTGATAGCGTTGGTCAGAGATCCAATCAATGAAAATCCCCCTAAAAACAATCAACCTATAATTCTACTCCTGATTGTGCGAAAAGCAACCGGGCCTCGCGCCGTTGACAATATAAAGACATATTTATATACTTTATATATGAAAGCCGAAACGCTATTGCCGATATTCAAGAATCTGTCCGATTCGAACAGGTTCAACATATATCTTTACCTGGTTGGAGGGGGAGAAAAGAGCGTTGGCGACATCTGCGCGCACATGGGTTTATCGCAGCCGTTGACCTCGCATCACCTTCGTCATTTACGTTTGGTCGGCCTGGTCGTCTGTCGGCGGAAAGGTAACAGCATCCTCTATTCCGCTTGCGGCGAGAAACTGAACTGGTTCTGCAGTGTAATCCATAACGAGCTACGGGGAAAATCAGGATGTGAGAATACGGTATGAGCAACTTTTGGAAAGCAGTCATCGTCATAAGCGTTATCGTAATCGCGGCGGTTATAGTCGTCCCCAAGATGATCGGGACGAATCAGACAGACGGAGCGAATTCGACGTCGGCAGGATCGTCGCTGCCGGCAATCGAAAAAACCTTGGAGAACGGGAAACCGACGCTTTTGCTTCTGCGCTCCTCGAACTGACCGGCCTGCGTCACGATGGGCCAGTTGGTCGATGAGCTAAAACCGCGGTACGACGGCAAAATCAATTTCATGGCTGTCTTTGTTGACGAAGAAAAAGAACTTCCGGTTGCCGAGAAATTCAACGTGCAATTCGTGCCGATGACGATACTTTTTGACAAGAACGGAAATGCTGTGGATTCTCTGGAGGGCGTAGTCGACAAAACCGTTTTATCCAAGAAGCTGGAAGAGCTGGCGAAGTAGCCGATGACCTGGCAGCAGGCTTTAAGCGGCATACCTATCGCTACCTATCCCGGCGCGTTTCTCTGGGCCGCCGCCTCAGGAATATTCAGCCCCTGTATGTGGGCGATGTTCCCCATAGTTCTCAGCTACGTAGCCCACGAAACGGCCAAGGGCGAGTCGCCTAAAAGCCAGGGATTTGTCTTGTCGGCTTCGTTTGTTGCCGGCATGACACTCGTTTATACGGCCATGGGTGTAGCCGTTTCCCTGGTAGGCGGTAATTTGCCGGTTTCGCAGAGCTATATATCTCTGTTCGCGGGAATTATGCTTGTTTTGATCGGCCTGAATTTCCTGGGCGTCTACCAGATCCGGCTACCGGCGTTCATGAACGCGGCGCCCAAACCGACGAGGCGTAAAGGCGTCGTCGGCGCGTTTATCCTCGGCATGTTCGGCGCGGTTTTTATGGGGAATTGCGGCATCGGGTTCTTGATGCCGGTGCTGACGGTTGTTCTGGAGAAAGGCAATGTTTTGTATGGCGCGACGATGCTGTTTATTTTTGGGATTGGGCACGGATTGCCGTTATTGTTTCTTGGGACCCTTGCCGGCTTTGCCAACGCCTGGTTAAAGAAGGCCCAAGCGGCCAAGAAATATGTCGATATCGCCAGCGGCATTATCTTAATCGCCGTCGGAATCTACTATCTAACGCAAATATAAGAAAGCCACGAGGCGCGAGCCTTGAGCCACGAGGCAGCTTCGGTGTCTTGGCTCTTTGCAGTTACTTTATCAACTCGCGGCTCACGGCTTATGGCTCATGCCTAACAAGGAGGAAAAATGCCTGAATATGATTTTGTCTGCGGCGGCTGCGGCGAAGCGGTCACCATCAGAGCAACGATGAAAGAGAAGCAGGAAGGACCAAAGTGTCCGTTATGCGGCAGCGATGAGCTGGCTCAGGTCTTCTCGCCGATCGGTGTTTTGGGCGGCTGCGAAAGTTCGCCCAGTAAGGTGCCCGGGTGAATGTCTTGCCCCAACGACGACTGCTCGTGAAGCGGCCACCACTATCCATCAAATAACAAATAAGAGATAATAAATCAGAAATTATAGGCGAATCCGGGAGACACCAGTGCTCGAGATCAAGAACCTGTCCGCCAAAATCGGCGGCAAACCGATTCTCAACAAGGTCAATATGAGGATCAACGAGGGCGAAGTGCACGCTCTGCTGGGTCCGAACGGCAGCGGCAAGACGACGCTGCTGATGGCTATCATGGGCATGCCGCGATACAAGATAACCGGCGGGAAAATAACTTTCAAGGGAAAAGACATCACCCGCGCGACGATCGACGAGCGCGCGCGTCTGGGCATCGGTATGACGTTCCAGCGTCCGCCGGTTGTCAGGGGCGTAAAAACGCGCCAGATGGTAGAGATCTGTATGGGCAAGAAGGACGAAGCCGCGGCGGACAGGCTGGCGGCGGAATTGAATCTTACCGAAATGATGGACCGGGATATCAACCAGGGCTTTTCAGGCGGCGAGGCAAAACGAGGCGAGATGCTACAGCTCTTGGCCCAGAATCCTCTTTTCGCCATGTTCGACGAGCCGGAGTCCGGCGTCGACTTAGATAATATGGCGATTGTCGGCGGCGCGATGGCCGACATCCTGGAGCGAAAGGAAGCCCGCAAGACCGGCAAGCAGACAAAAGCCGGCCTCATCGTTACCCACACCGGACACATTTTAGAGTACGTCAACGCCGACTTCGGCCATGTTTTTATGCATGGCACGATCGTCTGCGAAGGCAATCCGCGGGACCTGTTCACCGAGATTCGCGAGAACGGCTATGAAGCGTGTGTGAGGTGCCGCAAATGTCGGTAAAGGACAGACTGGCCAAAAAGCGCGCCGAGTGGCGCGCGATTGCGGAAACCGTTAAGGACAAACCGGCCAAGTTCGGCCCGGACGTCGACTTTGCCCGCTTTGAGGAACCTCAAGCGAAGCAGGAAGTCACTTCGTTAAAATCCTTGAGCAAACAGATGAAGGAAGCCGCGCTCTACGCCGGCATCGACACTTCGGAAACGTTCCGCTCCGGCAGTTACTTCCAGGTTGACTACTCGCCCATCTATCACAAGGTGCAGGAGATGTACAAGGGCCAGCTGGAAATCATGTCGACGGCCGAGGCGCTGGAAAAGTACGAGTGGGCGCAAGATTTATGGTGGACCGCCGTCCCCCTTGACCAGGATAAATTCACGGCGCGGGCGGAACTGAAACACACCCACGGCTACTTCATCCATGTCTTCAAGAACCAGAAAGTCGAGACGCCGATTCAGGCTTGCCTGCTGCTGTCAGAAAACAACGTCAGCCAAAACGTTCACAACATGGTCGTTCTGGACGAGGGCGCCGAAGCCCAGATCATCACCGGCTGTACGGTTCAAGAAGAGGTATCGGGCGGCGCGCATATCGGGATTTCCGAGTTCTTCCTCAGAAAGAATTCAAGTTTGATGTTTACGATGATCCATAACTGGGCGGAAACCTTTGACGTCCGGCCGCGCAGCGGGACAATCTGTGACGAAGGCGCGACATTCGTCAACAACTACATCCTGATGAAACCGGTAAAATCGATTCAGATGTTCCCGGCGGCTTACTTGAATGGCGCCGGTTCCCGCGCGCGGTTTAATACCATATTGGCGGGCAAGAAAGATTCCTACATCGACGTTGGCTCACGTGCTGTCTTGAAAGGCAAGAACACAAGCGCTGAATCCATCGCCCGCACCGTCGCTTACGACGAGAGTGAGATATACGCGCGCGGCGATCTGCTGAGCCAGGTCAACGAGAGCCGGGCGCACCTGGATTGCCGCGGCATCCTGTTCGGCGACAAGGCCAAGATCTGGGCCATTCCCGCGCTAGCCGCGGAGATGGCGCCGCAAGCCGAGCTCTCCCACGAAGCCGCCATCTCGCCCATCGCCGAGGAAGAGGTCGAGTATCTGCAGACGCGCGGCCTGACCAAGGACGAAGCGATGTCAGCCATTACCCGCGGGTTCCTGAACATCGAGATTCCAGGACTGCCGCCCGTCCTCAAGAAATACATCGACCACGTCCTGGACGCCGCCGACAAGGAAGCGCTGTAAGATAGTGCGCGCGGGTCCTGCCGCCGTTTTTTCACCGATAGCTCGCTAAAAGTGGATTCCTGTTTGAGGGTTATCGAAGTTTAATGCTCCCTTCGATAAAAAAACCACGTCACCCGCTGCGCCTTGCCTCCGGCATTGGAGTCCCACCCCACCTGCCTGTCGGCAGGCAGGCCCTAACGATTGGCGCAAGCGGATTTGAATTATTGTCCCGGCCACCCTAAATATTGACTTCGAACTTATTAGGGGAACACTATCGTGCTCCAGGGCACGATAGTGGGCCTGGTCAATTATCGTTTTTATTGCCTTCCTCGGGAAATGCCAGCTACTTTCTTAGTCTTACTCGCGGCGACGCGCCCAACCGCAAAATTGCTATTCGAATGAGCGTAGCGAATCGAGAAGTCTCCCTCTCCCCGTCGGGGAGAGGTTAGGCGAGGGGGCCAACTCACGGCTCGTTGCGCAAGTCTAACGTTACGTCACTCCCGTTCTCCAAAGAGCAGTAGTACTACAGTCGGTTGACCAGGGTGCATAATTCTAGTTTGTGAGATTATGGCACTCTCATTCTCTAGAGAATGAGAGTGCGGCTGCTTAGAGGCACTTCAGCGCTTTGGAGGGCTGGAGTGGTTTTCCATCGGGTGCCATGTGTCTTGAAACGAAGTATTATTAACACATGCCTAAAAAGATTCTGATTATTGAGGATGAGCGGTCACTGGCCGATTCGCTTTCTTACGCCTTTAAGAAAGAGGGTTTCGAGGTGGCGACGGCGGCCGACGGTGATGAGGGTTTGAGCCGGTTTCAGTCGAGCCCGCCGGATCTGGTCATTCTTGACCTTATGTTGCCGGGCCTGTCAGGTGAAGACATCTGCCGGGAGATCCGAAAGTCCGGCGACACTCCGATTCTTGTGCTGTCGGCGAAAGACACCGAAACCGATAAGGTCGTAGCGCTGGAACTGGGCGCCGACGATTATGTGACAAAACCCTTCAGCTTACGCGAGGTCATCGCCCGCGTCCGCGGCTTGCTGCGGCGCGGCGCCAAAGAGAGCCCAGCGAAAGAGCCGCCCGAGTTGTCGGTTGGACCGTTTACCTTGGATGTCCGCGCCCACCAGGCTTTCCGCGATAACCGCGCGCTGGCGCTCACGCCGAAGGAGTTCGATCTCCTGGTCTTGTTCTTGCGGAATCCCGGACAGGTCTTAACGCCGCATCTAATCCTGGAACGCGTTTGGGGATACGATTACTACGGCAGCGACAAGACTGTCAACGTTTATATTAAGAAGTTGCGGGAAAAAATCGACGACGACGACGACGGTTCTTTGATTAAGAACATAAGAGGCGTCGGCTACAAGCTCGAGGTGAAGAGCGGGTGACTCAAGAAGTCGCTCTAGTCGTCGCAATCATAAGCCTGGTCGCGGCGGTTTATTTGGGACTGAAGCTTTGGGCCGCGGCGCGTGAGAACAACGAGCTGGCCGCCGCCGCCAGGGACGCGCGAATCCGCGCCGATGACGACGTCCGGACCGCCCGAGCGTATTATGACGACCTGCTTGATCGGATTCCCGCCGCGGTTATCATCATCGGCGCCTCCGGCAAAGTTCGATACGCGAACAAGGCGGCGGAAAGTCTTCTTATCACCTCCAAGCGCGACGTCAAGACCTCTCCCTTGTCCCGGTTTTCGGTGGATTTTGAGCTGGCCAAGCAAATGGCCGAAGCGCTGAAAGGCCGGCGCGTCATCAAAGAAATCCACATAAAGAAACCGTTCGAGAGGGCGATCAGGGCGGCCATTCAACCCATTGAAGCGGCCGGGGCGGAGAACGAGGTCGTGGCTGTTCTGGAGGACGTAACCGAACTTAGACGGCTGGAGACCGCGCGCCGGGAGCTGGTTACCAGTTTTTCCCACGAACTTCGGACGCCGATCGCCGCCAATCGGGCGACTTTGGAAGCGCTGCTGGATATGGGAGCCGACAACGAAGCCGGCGAACGCCGCCGTTTTCTAAAAAACCTACGGGTTCAAACAGAGCACCTCTCTAACTTAGTGAATGAGATGTTGCAGCTTTCCCGGCTGGAAACCGGGGACGCGATTGCCAAACCCAAGAAAGAGAAGGCAAAGGATTTGATAAAAGAGGCCGTCGCAGCCGTAGCGGTTCTGGCCGAGGCTAAAGGCGTCGCGATTGAAACCGCCGCGCCGTCCGGGATTTCCGCGAAGGCCGACCGGCGGTTGTTTGTTCAAGCCCTCATCAACCTGCTGGACAACGCCGTCAAGTATACGGACTCAGGCGGGCTGGTCCGCGTATCCGCCGCCGAAAGCCACAAGGGCAGCGTCCAGTTCACAGTCACCGATACGGGCCGCGGCATTCCGAAAGCGGCCGTCAACCAAGTCTTCGGACGATTCTACCGGGTGGACAAACACAGGTCGCGCGAAGCCGGCGGCACTGGCTTGGGCCTGGCGATTGCCAAACATATCGTGGAGGCCCACAGCGGGACAATCGAGGTCGCCAGCACGCTCCACGAGGGTACGACCTTCATAATTACCATCCCCGCGGCCTAGAAGCCGTTAACCAAAAATTAACCAAACCTTTACCGCCCCGTTAACATTTCTTTTCTATCCTTAAATTCAGGTTCGTTAACATTGTCCAAACGAACCTATGAAAGGAGGTGTTGCAGTTGCGTAAATCTATCATTATTTTTCTTATCGCAGCTTTAACGGCAATCACAATACTGACGGCGGGTTGTAGCTCCAAGTCGAATAATGGAACAGGCACGGACAAAGGACTATCGGGAAGTCTGCGTATCGGCGGCTCGACGACGGTACTGCCATTGGCGCAAGCGGCCGCGGAGGAGTTCATGGCCAAAAACCCTAACGTAAAGGTTGAAGTTCAGGGCACCGGCAGCTCCGAAGGCATAACCGGTTTGACCGAGAGAACGCTGGATATCGGAAACTCGTCAAGGGAGTTAAAGCCTGAAGAAACCGGCCTGGTCGACCACCAGGTCGCCGTCGATGCCCTCGCGATCATCGTCAATCCGGCTAACGGCGTTAGCGGTTTAACGGACGCCCAAGTCAAGGACATCCTGACGGGGAAGATCACCAACTGGAAGGACGTCGGCGGCAAGAACGCGAAGATCCAGGTCATCGGCCGCGATGAGGCTTCGGGGACCAGGGACTACGTCCAGAAGGAGATCATCGGTAAGGACGCCAAGTTCCCCGCGGACGCTTTGGCTATGCCGGGTACCGGCCAGCTGAAAGCGGCGGTCGCCCAAACGCCCGACGCGGTCGGCTATATAAGCGCCGCTCAGGCTGATGAAACCGTCAAAGTGGTAAAGGTCGACAATGTCAAACCGTCGCCAAAAACCGTAAAGGACAAGACTTATAAATACTGGCGTTATCTCCACATGTTCACCAAGGGGAAAGCGAAGGGATTGGCTAAGGCCTATATCGACTTCGTGTTAAGCAGCGGATTCCAAAAGGACACCGTGTCCGAGGAATTCTACACAATCACCGAATAAGCAGGATATGAAACGCGTACGCAAGGCGAGCCCCACGCAAATAGCGCTCTTTATCATGACCTTAATGAGCGTCGTGGGGCTCGCCTTGATTTTTGTCTTCGTCATCAGGGAAGGCTATCCGGTCTTCACGAAAGTAGGTCTGAAAGCCTTTCTTTTCGGACGGGAATGGCTGCCGACGAGGGGCAAATTCGGAGCCTTGCCGCTTATCACCGCCAGCCTGATCATTGTAGTAGGTTCAGTTCTCTTGGCGACACCGTTAGGTATCGGCCTGGCCGTCTACATGGTCGAATACGCGCCGAGGTTAATCCGGCGTTGGCTTAAGACAATCGTCGAGCTTCTGGCCGGCATACCCTCGGTTATCTTTGGTTTCTTCGGCATCATAGTACTAATTCCATTGACGCGGCAGATATTCGGCGGCAGCGGTTTCGGGTTGATACCGGCAATGGTCGTGCTGGCCATTATGATTTTGCCGACGGTTACGGCCGTTTCGGCCGATGCCATTCGGGCGGTGCCGAGGGAAAACCGTTTGATTATCTTCGCCTTAGGCGGTACACGGTGGCAGGTTGTCCGGCGCGGTGTTCTGCCGCCCGCCTTGCGCGGTATTCTAACTGGAGTTATCCTGGCGGAAGGCCGGGCCATCGGCGAGACAATGGCGGTATTGATGGTCATCGGTAACGCGCCCCTAATGCCGAAGGCGCTTAACCAACCGGCGGCCGCCTTACCTAGTACGATCGCCCTGGATATGGCCTATGCTTCCGGCGACCACCGGACCGCGTTATTCGCTATAGGGGCGTTGCTGCTTGTCTTTTCCGCTGTGCTGATTTTCGCCGCCCGTCGAATCGGCAAGGTGCGTCAATGACAAGGAAAATCATTGACAAGCTCATGCTGGCGGTATTCCTGTTTTTTGCGATTGCGACGACAGCCTTCTTGATTTACTTTATTCTCTACATCGTTTCCCGCGGCTATACCGCTTTTTCCTGGAAGTTTCTCTCAACCGCCCCGCGCGGCATCAAGATGGAAGGCGGCGTGTGGCCGATGATCGTTTCTTCCGTATATCTGACAGCGCTTACGCTGCTAGTCGCGGTGCCATTGGGTGTCGGCGGCGGCATCTATCTATCCGAGTACGCGGGGCAGGGTCGAATAGTCCAGTCCATCAGGTTTGCCATCGATCTTTTGTCCAGCGTGCCGTCAATTGTCTTCGGCCTCTTCGGACTGGTGTTTTTTGTACAGCTTATGGGTTTGAAAT
This sequence comes from Actinomycetota bacterium, assembly GCA_041658625.1. NCBI lineage: Bacteria > Bacillati > Actinomycetota > Actinomycetota bacterium. Next base: position 625,859 of record JBAZZW010000001.1, on the reverse strand, counting down.
ACTCCATGATCGCCGGCGCGCTAACGCTTACGCTGATGGTTCTGCCCATTGTTTTAAAAATCAGTGAGGAGTCTTTTCGGGCGGTTCCCCAGGCTTATCGAGAGGCGAGTCTGGCGTTGGGCGCGACTAAAGAGCAAACGATTTTTCGTGTCATTCTGCCAACGGCTATCGCCGGTATATTAACGGGAGCCATTCTGGCGGCCGGCCGGGCTTTCGGGGAAACGGCGGCCGTTCTATACACGGCCGGCATGGCGCCGCAAACGCCGGTCCTGCCGCTGGAAGGCGGCCGGACTTTGAGCGTTCACTTATATCTTTTGGCAACAACCGGCAATATAGAAAAATCATTCCAGGTCGCGGTGGTTTTGCTGGTGATTATCCTTGGATTTAACCTAACCTCGAACTGGGTTATGAACCGCTACCGCCGCAAATTCTCAAGCGAGCTTATATGAACATAACAACTAAATTGGAAATCACCGCCGTTACCTTATCTTACGGGGCGTCTTGCGTTTTAGAGAATATAGACTTCATCGCTCCTGAAAATACGATTACGGCGATTATCGGGCCGAGCGGTTGCGGCAAGTCGACGCTATTGCGTTCGCTCAACCGAACCAACGAACTGATAACGAAGACCGTCCGGACAGGCGAAATTCTCCTGGACGGCCGGGACATTAACGAGCTGGATCCCCTTGATTTGCGCGCCAGGGTCGGTATGATATTCCAGAAACCGTCTGTTCTGCCGTCGACGATTTATGAGAACGTGGCGGTTGGGCCGCGGCTTTACGGCGTCCGGCGAAAACAGAAACTTGACGAGATCGTCGAGTCCAGTCTGGTACAGGCGGCATTATGGAAAGAACTTAAAGATAGGCTTCATAAGAGCGCGGAGAAGTTATCTGGGGGTCAGAAGCAAAGGCTGGCCATCGCCCGGGCGCTGGCGCTTAAACCGGAAATCCTTCTGTTTGACGAGGCGACCGCCTCGTTGGATCCGATCTCAACACAGAAGATTGAGGATTTGATGTTTAAGCTGAAACAAACAACGACGATTTTGATCGCGACGCACAACATGAAGCAAGCAGCCCGCGTCTCGGACAATACTCTGTTTCTGCTGGCAGACGAGGGACGGTCAAGCCGAGTCGTGGAATTTGGGCCGACAGACCTGATATTCACGAATCCCCAAGAAGAAATGACGGAGCTTTATATCACAGGAAGGTTCGGATGAAAAAGATTCTTTTTGTATGCGTGCATAACTCGGCGCGGAGCCAGATGGCCGAGGGGCTGGCCAACTCTTTAGGCGGCGGGAAATTAAGGGCCTGGAGCGCCGGTTCGACTCCGACACAGGTATACCCGCTGGCTGTAAAGGTTATGGGGGAGATCGGCGTCGACATCTCCGGCCAAGCCTCCAAATCATTTGCCGAGGTAGCCGACCTGGAATTCGACTACGTCATAACCCTATGCGGCGAAGGTGACATTATCTGCCCGACGTTCCCCGGGCAAGCCACCCGATTTCATTGGCCGCAACCCGATCCAGCCGCCGCCAAGGGCTCTGAAGAAGAGCGGTTGACGGCGTTCCGGGACGTTCGCGACGCCCTATTATTAAGGATACGCTCATTGATATAATCGGTCTTATGAATATCGGGTCGGTTAAACTCTACACGGATACTTTGGCCGTCCACGGCGGACGGATTGTTCTTATTGCCGTCTTGGCCGCCGTTTTATACCTAACCGGTAAGATTATTATCGGCCGCGCTGTCTTCCCCATCAAAGCGGCGCCAAAGCGCGCCCAGACGGTTCGGGCCGCCCTGACCCCTCTTCTCAAGTACACGGTATTTTTTGTCGCTTTAGCGATGATTCTTCAGGAGTTGGGGATAAACCCTGTCTCACTGGTCGCCGGCATGGGCTTGATCGGCATTGCGCTCGGCCTTGGTGCCCAGAGCCTGGTCAAGGACATTATCAGCGGCTTTTTCATTCTGCTTGAGGGCGTCTACTCGGCGGGGGATTTCGTAATGCTGCATCTTAACGGCGCGCCGGATGCCGTCGGGCTGGTCGAGGACCTCAACCTGCGCTCCACCCGCGTCCAGCTGATCAACGGGGCCAATGTGGCGGTGCCAAACGGAATCATCATCAATGTGACCAGGTACCCGCTCGGTTACGTTCCCCTATTTCTCAACCTGACATTGCCTGCCGAACTCGGGCGCAAATCACTGAAAGGCTGGCTGGACGATCTGGCCGTGGATTTGGAGCACCTGTCGAAAATAATCGTGGAAAGACCGCGCGTCGTCGAACCGGACGTCTTAAGCGACGGAAGAATCGTTGCCCGGTTGAAAATCCATGTGATTCCGAGCAAGGAGAGCGAGATCGGTCCGATGATCGAGCAAATCAAGGATCATTTCAAAGAAAGGTTCCGGACGGAACTCCCTGAACCGGTCGCCAGCGAGCTAAGCGAAGGCACATTGAAGAAGTATCGGAGTGTTTTCGCTCCGGCTGAGATAATGACATAATAAAGGTAGGGGGTGGCAATGATGAGAAGCAGCGTCGATGTCTGCAATCACCTTCAATCCAAGGATGTCCAGCACGAGCTAGTGACGTTATCAGGGCCTGTTAAGAACGCTTCCAACATGGCCGAGATCCTGGGCCTTAAACCAAAAGCCGTCATCAAGACACTGCTGTTTATGGCTGACGGTAAACCTGTTATGGCGATGATCCCGGGGGACCGTAAGGCCGACAAGGCTAAACTAAAACAGCATCTAAAAGTGGATAAGGTTACGTTCGCGTCTGAAAACGATATTAGAACGATAGCGGACTATCTGGCGACAGCCCTCCCGCCGGTCGGCCTGAAACAGCCGGTGACTACGATTCTCGACAAGCGGATCAAGACAGGAGATATTGTCTATACGGCCGGCGGGTCTCCTAACGTAGTCTTGAAAATCCGCGTTGCCGATCTTTTGGAAGTGACCGAAGCCACTGTTGCTGATATCGGCGAATAGACGTTAAGTCCCTCCGTTTCGTGATACTATTACCTTAGCATGTATCTGGAAACGCTTGAGCTCACCAACTACCGTAACTATAGCGGAACAACCTTTCATTTCAGCCCTGACATTAATATCATCGTTGGCGGCAACGCCCAGGGCAAAACCAACATTCTCGAAGCCATCTACTTTCTATCGGCCGGTAATTCACACCGCTCCGGCAGCGACAACCAACTCGTAAAACAAGGCGAAAACATGGCCAGTATTCGGTCGCATCTCGACCGGAACGGCCGCAAGCTGACGCTGGAAGTTTTTCTATCGCCGGCGGACAAGAAACGCGTCAAGGTCGGGGGCGTCGAGAAGCATAAATTCAACGACCTTTTAGGCAATTTGCATGCCGTCATCTTCAGTCCGGAGGATCTGCAAATCATCAAGGGCGGACCGGAGCGGCGGCGGGCTTTCTTAGACGATACGATTGTCCAGCTCAATCCGACTTACCATTACTGGCGACGTAAGTATGACCGCGTTTTGCGCCAGCGGAACATCCTATTGAAAACCATGACTCGTGACGTCGGTCGGGAAGGTCTGGACCTATGGGACCGCAATCTTGCCGAGATCGGCACGAGAATTATCGTCGAGCGCATAACGGCTACCGAAAGGTTGTCCAAGTACGCCGCGGAGGCTCACAAAAAAATCACTAAAGGAAAGGAAAAACTGGAAGTCTCTTATATCAGTCGGGTGGCTGAAGGCGGCGTAGAAGGCGCGGCAGAGATAGAAAAGCGGTTCATCAAGGAACTTATGCGCCGCCGAAAAGAAGAGCTTGACCGGAAAGTAACCTTGGTCGGTCCGCATAGGGATGATATGGTTATGAACGTCGACGGAAACGACGTGAGGCTGTTCGGCTCGCAAGGCCAACAACGGACAGTCGCCTTGTCGTTAAAACTCGGTCAGCTTCGATTGATAGAGAAGGAAGTCAGAGCCAAACCCTTGCTTCTATTGGACGACGTCATGAGCGAGCTTGACGAGGATCGGCAGAACTATCTGATGGCGATGGTCAAAGGCAACTCCCAGGTTTTGATAACCGCGACGCATCTTGATTCCTTCGCCGGGGAAGACCTGTCGGGACACAATGTTATCCGGATCAACAACGGAGAGATCATTGACGCGGGGTAACGCTGCGCCCATCGGTTCGGTAATAGACACTCTCATCTCTCGCTGGGGAATCAAGAAACCGCTTAAACGGGCCGAGGTAATCAGCCATTGGCCGGAGATCGTCGGCGAGCGGATCGCCAACGAAACCAGACCAGACCGGATCCGCAACACCATCCTTTTTGTAACATGTTCCAGCCCGATGTGGGCGCAGGAATTGGGCCTATTAAAGCCAACGATATTAAAGAAGGTAAGGGCTCGTGTCGGCCCCGGAATCGTCACAGATATCCACTTCAAAACCGGCCAATTATAACCCTCGTAAAATATTATATTTTAGCAGTTAAACCCCGACATTAGCCTCGTCCGTTATGGTATAATCTGAGAGGTAAAAACCCCGTTTTTCCAGACCGTTGTGGTGAGGTGATTTCTTGCCGAAAAGGGAATATGACGCTGACGCGATACAAGTCCTGGAAGGGCTTGAAGCCGTCCGGAAACGCCCCGGTATGTACATCGGCTCCACAGGGAGCCGAGGCCTTCACCACCTCGTTTACGAAGTAGTCGACAACTCGATTGACGAATGCCTCGCCGGCTACTGTCACAACATCTGGGTCAAACTCCATAAAGACAACTCGGTTACGGTCATCGACGACGGCCGCGGCATACCCGTTGATACGGTTGAGAAATACAAAAAGTCGGCGGTTGAGGTCGTTCTAACTTATTTGCATGCCGGCGGCAAGTTCGGCGGAACCGGCTATAAGGTTTCCGGAGGGCTGCACGGCGTAGGTTTATCGGTCGTCAACGCGTTGTCCAAGGATCTCAGGGTCGACGTCGGTCGGGAAGGCAAAGTGCATCGCCAGCACTACAAACGCGGCGTTCCCGTGGACAAACTGACCGTCGTCAACGACACCACCAAGACCGGCACCATCGTCCAGTTCCTGGCCGACGACAAGATCTTCGAGACGCTGGATTACAAGATGGACCTCATCGGGCAACACATGCGCGAGCTGGCTTTCTTAAACAGGGGCCTGACAATCTCGGTTGTCGACGAGCGCGAGGAACCCAAGGTCGAAGAGGTCTACAAATACGACGGCGGCATCATTGATTTTGTCCATTTCCTAAACGCTAACAAGACGCCGGTCCACAATAGCGTCATATATTTCGAGGGCAAAGACGAGGATTCCGAAGTCGACGTGGCCATGCAATATAACGACGGTTACGCCGAGAGCATCTTCGCTTTTGCCAATAATATCAACACGCACGAAGGCGGCACCCACCTGGTCGGTTTTAAGGCCGCCTTAACACGCGTCATCAACGACTACGCGCGAAAGAAGGGCTTGCTGAAGGAGAAGGAAGACAACCTGTCCGGCGAGGATTGCCGGGAAGGCCTGACGGCGGTCATAAACCTACGCATCAAGGAACCGCAGTTTGAGGGACAAACGAAAACCAAACTGGGCAATCCTGAGACGCGCGGTTTTATCGACGGCGTAGTCGCCAAGAAACTAGCTGAATTCCTCGAGGAAAATCCGAACGAGGCCAAGCTCGTCATAACCAAAACCATCAGCGCCAGCCGGGCCCGTCAGGCTGCGCGTAAGGCGCGCGAACTGACGCGCCGCAAGAGTCTTCTGGAAAGCATCTCTCTGCCCGGCAAGTTGGCCGACTGTTCGAATACCGATCCGGCCGCCAGCGAGATCTATATCGTCGAGGGCGACAGCGCCGGCGGGTCGGCCAAGCAAGCCCGCGACCGGGCGTTCCAAGCCATCCTGCCTTTGCGCGGCAAGATTCTGAATGTCGAGAAGGCGCGCCTGTCCAGGATTCTGGCCAGTGAGGAAATCAAGGCGCTCATAACCGCGCTTGGAGCCGGCATAGATGAAGATTTTGACATTGAAAGGTCCCGGTATCATAAGGTTATTATTATGACCGACGCCGACGTCGACGGCGCCCATATCCGGACTCTCATTTTGACGTTCTTCTACCGTTATATGCTGCCGATGATCGAAGCCGGCTACGTCTATATCGCCCAACCGCCGCTTTATAAGGTCAGCGCGGACGGCAAAGAGCAATACGCGTACGCCGACAAGGAATTGAACGAAATCATGAAAGAAGTCAAAGCCAAGAAGCCTAGTATCCAGCGGTATAAAGGCTTAGGCGAGATGAATCCGCAGCAGCTGTGGGATACGACGATGAATCCGTCCGAGCGGACGCTTCTGCAAGTCGGGATCGAGGATGCCGCGATGGCCGAGGATATATTCACCAAGTTGATGGGTGAAAAGGTCGAACCGCGCCGCGAATTCATCCAAAAATACGCCAAAGACGTAAGGTTCCTGGACATTTGATAGTGGTTAGTGAGTAGTGATTAGAGATTAGTCTGTTCTTAGGATACAGCCAATAAATATTCTTCGAGTGAGGCCGCGTAACGGCCGAATCGAGAAGCAACAGGGGGTGCATTGACCGACCAACAGAAACTAGAGTTATCAGCTAAAAACGTAATTCCCGTAGAGATCGAGGACGAGATGAAGTCCTCGTACCTTGATTACGCGATGAGCGTTATCGTGGGACGGGCCCTGCCGGACGTACGCGACGGCCTGAAGCCCGTGCACCGGCGTATCTTGTTCGCCATGCACGACATGGGCATGCAGCCGAACAAGCCGCATAAAAAATCGGCTCGCATCGTCGGCGAAGTGCTGGGCAAATATCACCCGCACGGCGATACCGCGGTTTATGACGCCATGGTCAGAATGGCTCAGGACTTCAGCCAGCGTTATCTTTTAATCGACGGTCACGGCAACTTCGGGTCGGTCGACGGCGACTCGGCCGCGGCCATGCGTTATACGGAGGCCCGGCTCGGTAAGTTGAGCCAGGAATTACTTCGCGACATCGACAAAGAAACGGTCGACTTTATCCCTAACTTCGACGAGTCTCTGGAAGAGCCGTCTGTTCTCCCGTCGCGATACCCGAATCTCCTGGTCAATGGTAGTTCCGGCATCGCGGTCGGTATGGCCACCAATATCCCGCCGCACAACCTTGGCGAGGTCATCGACGCGGCCGTCACCATGATCGAGACGCCCGATATCGACGCGGCGACATTGAACAAGATCGTCAAGGGACCTGATTTTCCGACCGGCGGCATCATTATGGGCCGCGACGGAATCCGGAAAGCCTACGAAACGGGCCGCGGAATTATTAGAGTACGCGGCGTGGCCGAGGTTGAGGAGGGCAAGGGCGGCAAGCAACGCATCGTCGTTACCGAGCTTCCTTACATGGTCAACAAGGCTCGCATGTCCGAGAAGATCGCAGAACTCGTGCGGGATAAGAAGATAACGGAAATCTCCGATTTGCGCGACGAGTCGGATCGCCGGGGCATGCACCTGGTCATAGAGCTAAAACGCGACGTGATTCCGCAGGTCGTCCTGAACAAACTTTACAAGCACACGCAACTTGAGGAGACCTTCGGTATCATCATGCTGGCTCTGGTAGACGGTGTTCCGCGGACCTTAAGCCTGCCGGATATGATCAAGCACTACCTCGACCATCAGGTGGAGATCATCACCCGGCGCACCAAATACGAACTCGACAAAGCGGAGAAACGGGCTCACATCCTGGAAGGCCTGCTTATCGCGCTCGATCATTTGGACGAGGTCATCGCGCTCATCCGTGGCTCCAAAACGGTTGAGGAAGCTCATGACGGTTTGATGAAGAAGTTCAAGCTAAGCGACGAACAGGCGACGGCTATCTTGGATATGCGGCTGGCCAAACTGACGGGTCTTGAGCGGCAGAAGGTCATAGACGAATATAACGAGCTCAAGAAGCTCATAGACTACTTGAAATCGGTTCTGGCCGATCCCAAGAAGATCCTGGGGATTATCAAGGACGAGCTGGGCGAGATCCGGGAGAAGTACGCCGACCCGCGCCGGACCAAAATCTCGTCGGCCGCGACGGACATCGACGTCGAAGACCTGATCGCCGAGGAGGACATGGTCGTTTCGGTCAGCCATACAGGCTACATCAAACGTCAGCCGGTAACGGCTTATAAGAGCCAGGGCCGCGGCGGTAAGGGCGTCATCGGCATGGACCTTAAGGAAGAGGACTTCGTCGAGCACCTGTTTGTCGCCAGCACCCACCACCACATTCTGTTCTTTACGACCTACGGCAAGGTATTCCGCTTAAAGGTCCATGAACTGCCGCTGGCCGGGCGGACCGCTAAAGGACAGAATATTGTCAATCTTCTGCCGGTCGCCTCGGAAGAGAAGATTGCCGCGGTCATCGCGACCAAAGACTTCGAGCCGGGCCGTTATATGATCATGGCGACGAAGAAAGGTCTGGTCAAGAAGACGCCTATTGAGGATTACGCGACGGCGCGGAGAGGCGGCCTAATCGCTCTTAAACTGCGCGAAGGTGACGAATTGATGAGCGTCAAGATGACCACTGGCGACCTGCATGTCATGCTTGTCAGCCAAAAAGGCCAAGCCATCAGGTTCCCGGAAGCGGACGCCCGGCCGATGGGCCGCGCGGCCGCCGGCGTCATCGGCATGCGCCTAAGCGCGGACGACTCCGTTCTAGCCATGGGCATCACCCTGCCTGACACGTATTTGTTCATCATCACAGAGCAAGGTATAGGCAAGCGAACCCCGATAGAACAATTTACACATCACCATCGCGGCGGCAAAGGCATGATCGCTATCCGTTTAACGCCCAAGGGCAAGGTCGCCGGGGCCATGGTCGTCGAGAAAGACCAGGAAGTTATGATCATTTCCGCCCAAGGGACGGTTATCCGTACGCCCAGCCAGGCTATCTCCAAGCAAGGCCGGTCAGCCCGCGGCGTCAGCGTTATGAAGATGAAGAAAGGCGACATGGTTTCCGCGCTCGCCCGCATCGCCGTCGACAAGACCGACAATGGCGAAATCGTCCCAGAAGTCGAAGCAAAGCCGCTCCCCGGCACAAAAACCAAGACCATCCCCAAAAAGAAATAACCAGAATAGACCCGCATTAGACTGCAATAGACTCGCCGATAAGGATGCTCGATCCTAATATCCCTCTCCCCTACGGGGAGAGGTTAGGTGAGGGGGCCACACGTCATAACAAAAAGAGAAGGACTACTTCGTCAAGAAGAATCGAAGAAGTAATTGAAATAATCCAAAAGAAGCTACAGGCGCAATCATAATGAGTGGGATTATCAATTAAGAATTAAATGCCGGGAAAGGGCAAAGGCTTTTGTTATCAGGTTTCAGTTTCTGATCCACCATGCATGAGAACTAGCTGGTAAAGAAAGCCTCGTGTCAGTTCCTGCGATTCGACTTAATGGGCCGAATCCCAGGATGGGCTTAATGGACATGTTTCAGCTCTGTTTTTTCGGAGGGCGCTTCGTCGCTTTGCTCCTCGCAATGACGGAATCGCCCGACTTTTGCGCAATCCTTCCCCGTATTCCTGGGCACCGGGGTGCGAGACACATTCTCGAGAATGTGTCCTGATAAAAACATCCATTTACGCATTTGCGCAAATACGGAATTTGCGCAAATGCGAATCCTACAGGTTGTTTAGCTTCTTATTTGTCAGCTCTGGGTTGTTGGGCTAAGGCTTTGCAGGCGCGGCGCCTGGTGTAGAAATGGACAGGCATCGCCACGAGCAGCATGAGGCCTAAGGTTAAGTGGAAGTCGCCCCAGTCCAGACCAAAGGGCGGAGCGGGGATCTGTTCCTCAAAGACGACTAGCAGGCTGGAAGCCGCGGTTATGACGGCCAGGTATTCCGCTAGCTTGCCATTTGACCAGCGATAACGGCGCTGGTATGGTTTTTGCGAAGATTCGCCAGGATTCACTGATTCTCCCCAGGCTTTTCCGCGAAGGTTATGCCAAAACCATACCACTACCTAAGACAGCTGGGCACATTCTCGAGGCTGGTATTAAAAGACATGGCAAAACAGGGTAATCACCTAGGTCAAATCACACCTAGCTCATTTCTTGGCTTTTCATATAACCTGGAGGCGGTTTATCACGGCAACCCAGCCAACAATGACAATGGCGGCCGTTGCCTAACTGCGCTTATTTCGTTTCGCTCGTCCTAAATCCAGTGACGTTTCCAGACCCATACGAGCATCGCCGCGCCTATGGCGACGATCGCTGTCATGATTATCCAGAAGCCGGCCGGCGTTTCTTTGCCCGGGAAGGCCACGTTCATGCCAAAAATACCGGATATCAAGGTTAAAGGCATCATGATGGTCGCGATGATGGTCAGTTGTTTCATGATGGCGTTAAGGTTGTTCGAGATGGTAGCTTGATAAATCTGCATCGCGCCGCTGGTGACGTCGCGAAGCGTGTCGATTAGATCAATGATCCGGACCAGGTGGTCATAGAGATCTTGGAAGTAGACCTCGTTATTTGATTGCAGAAAATTCAACTCTCTTCGAAGCAGCGAGTTAACCACCTCGCGCTCTGGCTCGATTACCCGACGCAAATCGATCATCTGCCTCTTTAAATCAAATAGATGTCTGACGTCATCGGCGCCCGGATGGGCGAACATTGCGTCTTCGATTTGGTCTATCCGGTCGCTCAGGCTGTCAATGATCAGGAAATAGTCGTCGACGGCAGCGTCCAAAATATTGTATAAAAGGATCCCGATGCCCCGACCCAGGATTTCAGGTTCTTCCGCAAGCACTTCCAGATTCCGGTCTATCGCCGGCACCCGGCCCTCCCGGATTGTAATAAGCAGGCTTTCTCCGAAAACACAGCTGAACCGTTTGTTTTGGCCGGACACGCCGTTCTCGGGCCCGTACCAGCATATATAGCTAAGCTCTGTTCCGGTTATTATCTCCGGGACGCCCGCCGCGTTTCTGATTTGTTTCATGGCTAGGGGTTGTATTTTGAATCGCTTGGTTAACGCTAAAAAGTCGTCCTCAACCGGTGACTCGATGTCCAGCCAGCAATAATTACCTTTCGCTGCCTGCACCACTGCGCGTTCCGGGGAAATTTCAGTGACGGTGTTTTTATCCGCGTTGAAGAGATATGCTTTCATCATTTCGAGAATCCCTTCCTTTCTGGATTTTTAATAATTACGAGGTCATTATACACAAGACAAGAGGGCCAGGGATTGAATTCTGTGTTTCTTGACTTTCTAGGTTCGCGACCCGACCCCGGCGGCCAACCTACGTAATCAAACTTGACAAAAAGTCGGACTATATGATAAGTATGGTTACATGATATCGCGACCTTTTTGGATGAGCCGAATAGAAAACGAGTGGCGTGAAGCTCCGATTGTTTGGCTGACGGGTGTGCGGCGTGTTGGTAAGACAACATTGGCTCAAAGTCTCGGCGATAAAGCGCAGTATGTAAATTGCGATTTACCGGTCGTGACGGATATGACGTCAGATCCGGAACTGTTTTATAAGAATGCTGAGCGCCCGGTAATTATCTTCGACGAAATCCACCAACTGCCGGATCCAAGCAAATTGCTGAAAATCGGCGCCGACGTTTTCCCGGATATAAAGATCCTGGCAACCGGGTCTTCGACACTCGCGGCGAGTTATCGGTTTAAAGATACGCTCACAGGACGCAAGCGAACGGTCCATCTTACTCCTGTACTATATGACGAAATCGACGCTTTCGATGCGACTTTGGCGAAACGCCTCTTTCACGGAGGTCTACCGCAGGCCTTGTTGGCTAAGAAAAAAGATCCGGGATTTTACAGGGAATGGATGGATTCATTCTTTGCTCGTGACGTTCAAAAACTCTTTTCATTTCGAGACGTTCAGAAGTTCAATTCGGTGCTTGAGTATCTTTTGAAGCAGAGCGGGGGCATGTTCGAGATAACGCGTACCGCGAGAGCATTAGGGATAAGCCGGCCGACCATTGAGAACCATCTGAGAGCTTTAGAGATAACCAATGCTGTCACACTGGTGCGACCATTTCATTCTGGTGGAAAACGAGAGCTTCTAAGAATGCCCAAGGTATATGGCTTCGACACGGGCTTCGTAAGTTTTGCGCGAGGTTGGGATCCTTTGCGGCCTGAAGATAACGGTAAGTTATGGGAACATGTCGTCTTAGAATACCTGCAGACCAACGCCCCCGATACAGTTGTTGGTTACTGGAGAGATAAAGACGAACACGGGGTAGATTTTGTGATGCCGAGGAAGCGAAATACTATCGATGCGGTCGAGTGTAAATGGGATCCTAAAGACTTTAGCGCGGCGGGAATCAAAGCCTTTCGCTCAAGGTATCCCCGCGGAAATAATTATGTCATAAGCCCCATATCTGGCAATGGATACGCGAAAAAGGTCTTTGGAATCGAAGTCTACATTTGTAGTCCTCCGGGATGGCGAAAGTCGATTGGGTAATCTACCCATCGGAAATTATAACCATTCCGTGTGCATAGTCATCGGCAAGATAGTCTTGTCATAAACGCAAAGGAGGAGCAATGGCTGAAAAAGAACCAGATAAGACTACAGATTCTCGGGGGGCCGGCGCCTTGTTCATCCCTGCCGGATTGTTTCTTGGTTTCGGCGTCGGCTTCTTGCTTCTCGCCGCGGTCATGGTCTTTATAAAGTAAGAGCCCTGCTTACCAGGCAACACTACATCGCTACGTAGCGATGTAGTGGCTTTGAACTGCCTCTTTCTAAGTGTTAAAATATTGGCATGAAGACGTACGAGGTCATCAACCATACGGCTGACACCGGGATAAAGGCTTATGGCGATACGCTGCCGGAGCTTTTTGAGAACGCCGCCCGCGGTATGCGCGACATCATGGTCGACCCCGGCACGGTCCGTCCCGTCCGGCAGTTGAACGTCGAAGTTGAAGGCGAGGACGTCGAGGAATTGCTGGTCGAGTGGTTGAACGATTTGATTTATCTGTTCGACACCCAACACTTAGTCCCTTCATCCTTTAAAGTGCTTGAGCTTGATAAACAACATCTCTTGGCCGAGGTGCACGGCGAGCATTATGACGAACAGGTCCACGAGATGCGCCACGAGATCAAGGCAGTCACCTATCACATGTTGTCCGTTAAGAAAGACGACGGCTGGTCCGCCACAGTAGTGTTTGATGTCTAACATTCAGCTGGAACAGTTATCCCCCACCAAGTGGCGGATTCCCAAATCCGCCAAACCCGGTATGCTGGTTGACGGCTTCGTCTACGCCGACGAGGAACTTCTTAACATCGCCGGCGAGGAACAGGCGCTTGAGCAAGTCGCCAACGTGGCTTTCTTGCCAGGGATCGTTAAAGGCTCCTTTGCCATGCCCGACATCCACTGGGGGTATGGATTTCCCATTGGCGGTGTCGCGGCGACGGATGCCGAGAAGGGCGTTGTCTCGCCAGGCGGCGTTGGCTATGACATCTCCTGCGGGGTCCGCATGCTTCGCACGAATATGCGTTTCGATGAGGTTAAAAACCTACTGGAACCCCTGATGTATGAACTCGGCCGGAATGTTCCGAAAGGCGTCGGCAGCCACGGCAAAATAAAAACCAACAAACAAGACATGGAGCGAATTCTGGCAACGGGCGTCAAATGGGCTGTAAAAAAAGGCTACGCGTGGCCCGATGATTTGGATCACATTGAAGAGAAAGGCAGCGTGCCGGGCGCCGACCCGACCAAGGTAAGCCAGCGGGCTTACGAGCGCGGCTTCGACCAGGAAGGCACGTTAGGCTCCGGCAACCACTTTTTGGAGCTCCAGGAGGTCGTCGAGATCTTCGACCAAGAAAAAGCGGCCGCGTTCGGTTTATTCCCAGGCCAACTTGTCATCATGATCCACTCAGGCTCCCGCGGCTTGGGCCACCAGGTCTGCACAGACTATTTGAAAGTCATGGAGCGGGCGTCGGCCGAATATTGCATCAACTTGCCCGACCGTCAGCTCGCCTGCGCGCCCATCAACTCTCAAGCCGGCCGCGATTATCTGGCCGCGATGACCGCGGCCATAAACTACGCTTTGGTCAACCGGCAGTGCCTTGCCTATCTGGCCAGGCAGTCGTTCGAGTTCGTCTTTAAGAAAAGCGCAGAGGCAATGGGTATGACGCTCCTTTACGATATCTCGCACAACACCGCCAAATTTGAAACGCATCGGGTCGACGGCGGGGAGCGACTGATCTGCGTCCATCGCAAAGGCGCGACCCGGGCCTTCGGGCCCGGCCATCCGGCTGTCCCCAAGGCCTACAGACACGCGGGACAACCCGTGATGATTCCGGGGGACATGGGCCGCCCGTCGTTCATTCTGGCTGGAGCGGAGACCGGCGAGGACGAAGCCTTCGCATCCACTTGCCACGGCGCCGGCCGCTTGATGAGCCGGGCTAAGGCGAAGAGGATCATGAGGGGCCAGGAAGTCCGTGATGAGCTGGCAAAACAAGGGATAATCGTAATCGCCGGCAACATCAAGACTTTGGCGGAAGAGGCAAGTTACGCTTATAAAGACGCCAGCCGTGTTGTGGAAGTATGTCACGAGGCAGGCCTCTCCAAGAAAGTTGCCAAGGTCCGACCGCACGGCGTCGTTAAGGGCTAGCAGCTAAACTGATAAGGGCAGGCACAAAGCCCCTAGAGCAATCAAGGCTTCTATACCCTTAACCTCATCTTGCATCAAAGGGATTTGCATTACGGGAAGGCTGAACCGTTCTTGAATATCCGTCAGATATTTCAATTGCATCCGCCTTCTACTTTTGAAAAAGCTGTTTGTGCTGACCTCCTTTGGCAGAACCATATTCGCGATCACCAGCTGTGTTTCAATGCCTGCTTCTTTTAGGTCAAGCATAGCTCGATAAGACTCCATAATAGGGGTGGACTCAGGGTAAAGGACAAGATTAAAAACTGTGCGGTTTGGGTCCCTTAGCATATCGATTATGCCTTCAAATCGATCTTCTGTTGCTTCCTTTTCATCCTGGCATTCATTCGCGTCGATCATCATCTCGACCTGTTTCGCGTAGTCAAAAGGAAGGTCGAGAAGTCTCAAGGTATGACCTGTTGGCGCGGTATCAAAGACGAGAACTTCGTAATCTTCGCTCTCTATGAATTGAGCAAACTTTTCAAACGCGGCCATCTCTTCCGTACACGGCGAATTCAGCTCTTCTTCCATCGCCGCCAGCATATCCTCCGAATATTTCCCCCGAGCGTCATCAAGTATTTTTTCCTTATACTGTTTTGTCGCCTCTACTTGATTGATCATGACGGCATCCAGGTTGTCGGTTATTTTCGTCCTTTCGCTCCCGACCTCTATATCAAGCACCTCGCCAACATGCGCCGCGGGGTCAGTCGTGACCAGGAGCGTCTTAAACTCCTTTTGCGAGACATACAATGCGGCAACGCATGACACAGTGGTTTTTCCGACTCCGCCTTTTCCGGTGAAAAACAGCGCTTTCGACTGCTTGTCGGGAAGCCAAAGGCTATCTATCTCGCCGGCGCTTGGTTTCGGGTAATCAATGTAATCGGGCGCCTCGCTTGCCTTTGCAAACGAGGGTTTTACACCGTGGTAAAGTTCCTCCGCAACGGCTCGAAGGGCGGCGACTCCCTTTACTTCGTTGTCCCTTAAGAGCATATATTGCTCAGGCATATCAATAGTCTCTTGCGCCCGCTTTATTACTCTTTGCTGCGCCTCGTACTTCTTCCTGAAAAACTCAAGCTCGCAAACGTCCTCGGGCAGAATGCCGTTTATTATGATGTCGCCTGTTGTGACCCCTATTGTTTCCAATTCCTTTGATGCCCTGATTGTCTCGTAAAGCGAGAGTTCTTCGGGGCGCATTACAAACACAAAGGTTGTCCTGTCGCTGTTTTTAAGTAAGGCAGTTGCCCGGTCATACTTTTCTTTGGATTCCTGAATAGCTTGAACGGGTCCGAGGCAAGTCTGCCCGCTACCCTTAGCGGACTCCTCGATATGCTTTGACCAATCGACAGGGAGCTCAAGAAGCCTAATGGTGTGTCCCGTCGGAGCGGTGTCGAATATCACCACGTCAGAGTCGTCGCTCTCCATAAAATCAACGAATCTGTCAAACGACGCTATCTCGGTCGTACAAGGTGAGTTGAACTGCTCCTCGAGCGAGGCTATCACGTCATCCGGCATAATTCCGCGGAAAGGGCCGATAATCCGTTCTTTATAGTCATTCGTCGCCTCATCGGGATCGATCTCCATGGCAAAGAGGCCCAGTATTCCTTTAATCGGTGTAATCTTGTGACCAATCTCTTGCTCGAACACGTCCGCGAGGTTCGACGCCGGATCGGTCGTCACGATTAATGTCTTTTTGCCTTGCATGGCATAGTGAATAGCGGCGGCTGACGCCATCGTGGTTTTGCCAACGCCGCCCTTACCGGAAAATAATAAATATTTTGTCATTCTAAGGGCTCTATGCCTAAGGCCGTGCAGAAATCCTCGTATGACGGATACTCGCCGGTCTCAAAGATATTTCCGTTAACGAAAATAACCGGTAATACGTCGTTCCCTTTTTCCTGCAGAAGGTCCGCGACTTGTTTGTTGTCGAGGAATTCTTTCGGCTGTTGCGCCAGGTTAAACCGCGTTATCTCAACACCTTGTTCTTTTAACGCCAGCATGGTGTCGTAGACTTTTACTAATATAGGATCAACGCCAGGTCCGCACAGCCCTGACGAACAGCACATTGCCGGGTCGTAGATCTCAACTCTCATATCATCTCTCCCTTGTTTTGTCGGCCGCAATGGTCAGCTCAAGCCTGCGCAGCGTCAATCTCTTCAATCTCACAAATATCTGCCGGGAAGTATCGCCTCCTGAAGAATAAAGATACGTTGACCAATCCGATTAAGACCGGTACTTCCACCAAAGGGCCGATGACCGCGGCAAAAGCTTGCCCCGAACTGATGCCGAAGACAGCAACAGCGACAGCTATGGCCAGCTCGAAGTTGTTGCTGGCCGCGGTAAATGACAATGTTGCCGATTGTTCATAATTCGCGCCGACCTTCTTGCTCATATAGAAAGAGATAAGGAACATCGTGACGAAATATATAAGCAGGGGTACGGCGATTCGTATGACATCCAGCGGCAGTTTGACGATGTATTCACCCTTTAACGCGAACATTACAACGATGGTAAAAAGTAAAAAGACCAGCGTCAACGGGCTTATTTTCGGCGCGAAAACGTTGTCGTACCAGTCTTTGCCTTTTGCCTTAACCAAAGCGAATCGCGTCATCATCCCGGCGAAAAACGGTATGCCAAGATAGATCAATACGCTTTGGGCTATCTGCCAGACGGTGATGTTTACTGCCATGCCCTTCAAACCGACCAGCGGAGGCAGGACCGTAATAAAGACATAGGCATATATTGAAAAGAAAAGAACCTGGAAGATTGAATTAAAAGCGACCAGTCCGGCCGCGTATTCTCTGTCTCCGCAAGCCAAATCGTTCCAGACGATAACCATGGCGATGCAACGGGCCAAGCCGATCATAATCAACCCGACCATATATGCGGGGTAACCTCGCAAAAATACAATGGCCAGAATAAACATCAGAATCGGCCCGACAATCCAGTTTTGAACGAGCGAGAGTGTCAAAACTTTCTTGTTCCGGAAGACCTCGCCCAATTCCTCGTATTTCACCTTCGCCAGCGGAGGATACATCATCAAAATAAGACCGATGGCAATTGGGATATTGGTCGTTCCGACCTGGAATGAATTGATGAGCGACGGAACGCCCTTGAAGAAGTAGCCAGCGGCCACGCCGATAGCCATGGCCGAGAATATCCAAACTGTTAGAAACCGGTCGAGAAAAGACAATTGTTTATTAGCCATTTGACTCTTTCTCTAGCGCTTGCTTGACTGCCTGCCGGATAAGTGACTCGGGAATCTCCTCGTAGGAGACGCCGCCGTACTCCACGGTGCGGCAATATACGTCTGATCCCGTCAAACAAGAACACGAATCGCAACAGGTCTCAGACGTTCCCGCGTCCGGCAACAACTTCTCCAGCGGAATTCCATTTATAAGGATCATGTTTGACTCGTTCAGCTTTTCTTCAGAAAGCAAGACTTCTTTCAAGCTGACGTTAATGCCGAGCGGCCTTAACTCCGTCGCCAGCTCATCTACGACATCAAGCAAAGTCTTTCCGGTCGCCGAGCAGCGGACGCATGTTTTTCCTTCCAGATCCAAATGCCGCCATTCCATGACAAGGTTCTTCATCAGTCGGTTCCTTCGCATTTTGCCATGTCGTCAATCAATTTCGCAATGATCTTGAATCTGGCGGCGTTCAAGGAATAGATGATTTTTCGGCCGTCTCTTCGGGTTTTTACCAAGCGGGCATCTCTCAAGGCTTTCAGGTGATGAGAGGCAAGATTCTGCGGCAGACACAACGGTTCGTGTATTTCACAAACGCACCGTTCTCCATTTTGGAGCATGCGGAGAATTTGCAGCCGATGCGGATCGCCGGCGGCTTTTAGGAAGTCAGCTAATTCGGTGTCTTCCTGTGACGCGGCAACAGTTTTCATATCGACTTCTGTTGTATCAACATATGTTGATATATTAGCTTGTTAAACGGTCTTCGTCAATTTAAATTCAGTGATTATCTATTTCTTCTTGCCGTTCTCTTCTTTGAGGAATTCGTCGAGTTTGGCGTTGAAGAAAACGAGCGCGTCTTTGACTTCGCGCTTGACGCTGTCGCTCATCTCGCCGCTTTTCACACTTGTTTTCAAAGTTTCATACGCGTCGGCGACGTCTTTATTTATTTGTTTGGCCTTTTCACTTTTCCCTGCTTTGTCAACAGCTTTAAGGAGCCGCTGACCCAACGCTTTCAGCTGTTCGCCGATTTCCTTAAGGTCAGGGGCTTCGTCGTTGGCTTTCGGTTTCTTTACGACCATGTAAATCAACCTCCGTTTTTAATCCGCGTGCGGATAAAATACTCTTTGCCATGCGGCCAGCGCTTCTGGAAGAACCGGTGTCTGACTTCCATGGACGCGATCCACGACATCATTTTCTTTGGCATGAACGGCGTCCAGGTACCGTAAGCATACGACTCTTCTATCATCCCATAAAGACGTAACTTCTTTTTGTACCACCAATGCGTGCGGTATTGATATTCAAGCTCCGGGCGACCTTTAATAAGAGCCCTTAAGAAACGGCCGAAGGTCACGATTATACCAGTTCCCGACCACAGGTCTTTGATGTGAAGGACAAGCAAACCGTCCGGCTTGGTGACTCTGGCCAGCTCAGCGATAGCCTGGTCCACTTCTTCAGGATTCAGATAGGCAAGGACCGCGATACACATGGTCTTGTCAAAAGTGTTGTCCGCGTAGGGAAGGGAAGTTACGTCGGCTGTTGCCGTTGTCGCGTTGGTTGCGCCCGCCTGCTTCAAACGCGCGCCGCAGCGCTCGGCCATGACGGGGGAGAAGTCGATCGCCGTAACCTGATTGACAAACCCCGCGATCAGCATGGTTTGATCGCCTACTCCGCAGCCCGCGTCCAGAACCTTGTCGCCAGGTTCGGGATTAAGCATCTCGACAAGTTTCCGGTCGTGATACTCCTGGACGGCGTCGGGTATAATCTTGTCCCCTCGCACCGCCTGGTAGGAATCGTCGACCTTGGCTTGTTCGTCCCAGAAGTTTTGCCATTTCAGGTGTTCATGTTCAGACATACCCACAATTATAACAGTTAAAGATTCCGACGAATCTTTTCATTTATTTTCAAATATTGCCAAATATATATTGACATATTGGAAATCTTTTGATATTTTGGGAAAACCAAAGAGATATATAGCTGGGGGCGCTCCCTGACCGGTAAAGGGGGCGCCCCGGGAGGGTGGCAAACATGGATAGGTTCAAGAAGCTTGTAAAGAGTGAAATCGGACAGAGCACTACGGAATACGCCTTAGTTTTGTTGGCCGTCGTGGCCTTAGCGGGCGTGTTGAGCACGGTCGGCGTTAAGGGCATGACGGAATTCCTTAGCGGCGTATTCGCCAAACTCGCGGCGGGCGTCAAGTGACACGGCGCGGCTATGCGGCTGAACGCGGCTCGATGACGGTAGAATTCGCTTTGACAATGCCGTTATTCTGTCTGGTTCTGCTGGCTGTTCTACAGGCTGGCATAGTCGCGAGGGCAAACGTCCTGGTCACCCAGGCCGCCAGGGAGGGCGCGCGCCAGGCGACGACTTCGGACAACTATGGTGAGATTGAAAGGGCGGCACGCCGTGCCGCGGGCGGTATCGATAGCGACTCGTTGTCAATTAGCTATACGGCGTCGGATGGTTGGCGGGCAGGCAATCCCGTAACGGTAACGGCATCGTACGAAGTTCCTTGTCTCTTTCCCGGTTTGACTTCTGTCTATCCGCAAGGCTTTCGTTTATCGGAAGCGACGACCATGCGCCTGGAAAAGGACCGGACATGAGGGAGTCCGGCAGCGCCAGCGTTTTAGCCGTAGCCGCGATGACGATACTTTTGATCATGGTCCCTGCTGTTATCGATATGGGCGCCGTTGTCATGGCCAGGGCAAAAGCCCATAACGCGGCCGACGCGGCTGCGCTGGCGGCGGCCCAGGAACTTGTCAGCGGCGGCAATCCCTCGGCTGCGGCCGCGAAATACGCGGGCCTTAACGGAGCGGATGTTGCTGGCTTGGTTTTAGAACAAGAATCGGTCACGATTACCGCTTCCGTTGATTGCCGGTTAACCTTTGTCGACAAGTTCGGGATAAAAATAGGTCCGGTTCGCGGACAGGGCAAAGCGGAGTTGAAAAATGTCGCCGGCCTTGATTACTAAACTTAATCAGGCCGGCGCTGTTTGGCTTGTCATGTCCTTTATTATTTTCGGAATGGCAGCTGCCGGTAGCGCTTCAGCGGCCGGCTTGGATTATCTAAAACCGGTCACCGGCGCGGTTGTCGTGCGTTTCGCCGCCCGGTATCGAGACAACGCGGCCGGAAAAACCAGGACGCATCATGGCATAGACATCGCAGCCGCGGCCGGATTACGCGTCAAAGCGGCCGCGGACGGTAAAGTCACCTTCGCTGGTAAAACGCCGATCGGCTTGTGTGTCGCCATTCTGCACAAGAACGGAATAAAAACGACATATTTGCCGCTGGAATCCGTCAAAGTGTCGAGAGGCGAGGCCGTGGTTCAAGGTCAAACCATTGGAACGACCGCGGCCGAAGGCGACATGTCGTATTCAGCTTCTCACCTGCATTTAGGCGCGATCTTTGCCGGTGAGTATATCGACCCTGAGTCGCTGCTGGCAGGCGACTATAAAGCGGATCTTACCAAGTTGATAAGGCGCGGCAACATTCCTCCCGTCGGCGATGTTTCGGGATTTGCGGCGGCCGGCAAGTCATCGACTTGGCCTTTTATCTCAGTGATCGTCGGGTTTTTAAACGGCGGCGCCGATCTGTTTTCCAGGTTTTGGGGTTTTTTGGGCAAGACGGGTTCGTTTTTAAAGAACCAGGCTGACTTCCTGCTCCAAACGGGCTTGCGGTTTGGCAAAAAAGGAATAGGCGGCTTCGGCGGCGGGATGACGGCATGGCGGCTGCCGTCATTTCTCCGCGCGTTTACCTCGGGTTTTCGTCGTCCGCTTACCATCGGGACGGGACAGATAGTCGTTTTTGATCCGAGCGGCGACCGCACCGACCCCGATAATTGTCTCTATATATCACTGGCGGACAGCCGGACCGCGCTAATGATCGACATCTACAACGATAACGCGGTTTTAGTAAGACGGCTTGAGGGATGGAGCCAGCCTGCCGGCGGAGTTTACTGGTCCGGCGACGACAATAGCGGACGGATCGTTAAACCCGGTCTCTATAGCATCATGATAAGGTCCGTCGATGGTGACACTCGCACCATCCTTGCGGAGGTCCGATGGCACCTCTAATAAATAAGAAATCAAAAATAAGAAACATGAAACCTGCCTTTGCGAGGAAGATTTTTTCTGACGAAGCAATCTCATCGTGCCGTATCTTCATCTGCTTGCTTCTTGTAATCCCTGTACTCCTAATACGCCCTCCTCAAGCCCAAGCTTGGGGTTCCATAACCCACGTCGCCATTTGTCGTCATGTCAGTTCCTCTGCCGAGTTTCAAGCGGGCGGCCATTCGCCGGACATGATTGCGCTAAACAGCGTTACGACAGGGAGCGACGCTTATGATTACGCGCACAATCTAAACGGTCCGGTGGGCGCGTTCGGTCAGCTGATGGCTTCCCGAGAAGGCGGGGATTTTGGCCGCGGCTGGCTGGCGCATCAATTGGCCGACAGCGTGGTTCACGGATCGGGAGGTTACTCGGTAACAAAGACGGTCTTCAGCGGCTTACCGGATAGGTATCGCGCCGATCTGGGCCACGGCGCGACCGAATTGATCGTCGACGCGATTGTTCTCGGTGAAGAATTCGGCGGACAGACGGATTTCTATAATCCTGATAAGAGCAGGCTGATTCATGAAACCTCGGTTGACTGTTTCAATTCGGCCGGCGGCCGAATTCCGCGGCGCGCCATAATAAGTTGCCGGCTCGCGGAAACCCTGACCGCGAAATGGGAAGGTTGGTTGATAACAAACCTATATCTAGCGGAATTGATGCGGGATGAACCTTGGTTCGACGGGGTCAAAAACGAATATCTAGACTATCGTCCCCTTTTTGATAGATCTGTCGCGCTGGCTGGCGGCGAACTTGCGAGCGGCGCGTTGTCTTCCAGCCGACAACTCGCGAATATCCTCGATCGGTTTTCCTCATTGTTTTTACCTGCGGCTACCGCCCTGGCTGCGGACGACAACTCAGGCGACCGCGGCTCATATTTCAGTTTCATCATGAAACTTTCCGAGCGTGCGCGATTGATCGGCCGGGGCAAGATAACCAAGGAATCCGTGCGGCTGGCTGTTTCGGAAATGGGGAAGGCGAACGAGCTGAATGACCAAGAGAGAGTATGGGCCAAAGCCGCGCAAGAAATGGCCGTCAACCACAACCGTGATTTTCAGACGATTGAACGGAACGTGGTGGCCTACGGGAAGGAATCGGCGTCAAAAAAAGGCGCATCAGGCGGCCAAACCGGCGCCGCATTCCTTCCTTATTTACCGCCGGCCATCCTGCTTGCCTTGATATTGTCAGGCGGGGTATGGCTGTCCAAAAAAATCATACATGGGAGGTGAGTTAATGGATAATGCTTTAGAAATAGGACGCGTCAAACGTGACGACCAAGTCGATATTGTCATTCGGCGCGGGGAATTCATGGGTAAGAGTTTCGTCGATATTCGCGAGTATCTGAAGGCTGATTCCTTCGAGGGTTTTACGAAAAGAGGGATAAGGATTCCCGCGGATCTTTACGCTGAACTAGTCGGCCAGCTTAATAAAGGCTAGCTCGTATGTTAAAATAAAATATTGGCTGGATAGTAAGGTTTTTGCCAGAGGGGGTCATGAATCTCTCTGGCAAAACTGCATTTTTCTTGAACTAAGAAAGGTGAAAGCATGGCTAAGGGAAAAAGCAAGGAAGAACCTAAAGATGGCGAGCTCGAGCAGCAGAAAGAAGAGATAAACGAGCCGCTAGCGGATGACCTGATACCGGAAGCGCTGCCGCCCGACGAGCTGCCGCCAGACGAGCCAGTCGAGCCGGGAATCGAAGCGGTCGAGGCATCGCTGGAACAGGCTACGCAAGATGATCTATTAAAAGACGAGTTCAATATCGTTGAACCCGATGAGGGCGCCACTCCGCCGGAAGAAATTGCCCACGACGAATTTGCCGATATCGGCCCCGTTGTCATCAAACCGAAACGAAGAATACCCTGGAAGAGAATTTTCGGGATACTCATCCCTTTGATCCTTCTGGCCGGGCTTATCGGCGGCGGTATCGGATATTATATCTATCTGAAGAACAAGCCGATCGCAGTGTCGACGACTATGTCGTTGCGGGGCGAGATTAAGGATGTCGTCAGCGCCACCGGGAAGGTCGAAGCGAATAAAATGACTCCGGTTACGCCGGTCAAGAACGACACCGTCATCGAGGTTCTGGTAGCCGAAGGCGACGAGGTCACAGCCGGACAAAACCTGGTCAAGTTGACGACCAACGGTTTTGTCACGGCGCCCATTGCCGGCCGGGTCGTGAATGTCACCGTAAAAGTCAATGACGAGGTAAGGGGGACGACGCCGCCAGTCATAACTCCGACGCCAACAACGCCAACAACGCCGACGGCGCCAACGACCACAACCCCGACCGATCAGACGCAAACCCCGGCAACAACGACTCCGTCGACAACGATCACTCAAGCACAAGCGCAAACCCAAGTAGCGACCGTATTGATGACGATTGCCGATATGAACCCAACGTATGTTATCGCCAGCGTGGATGAGACCGATATCTCTAAGATCAAGGTCGCGCAGAAAGCGGAAATGGTCCTGGACGCTTATCCTACCAAGAAACTGAAAGGCGATATCAAGGAAATCGGCGTCGTGGCCACAACTACCGCGACCGGAGGCACCGCTTTCCCCGTAAAAATCCAGGTTACTCAGGCCAAGAACGTCGATCTTCGTTTAGGCATGAGCGCTGATGTCGAGGTCATAGTCGAAACCAAGGAGGACGCGCTACGCGTGCCGGTTACGGCGGTAACGACCGATAATGGCAAAGACATCGTTTACGTCGTTAAGAACAACGTCGCGGAGAAGACGACCGTCAAGCTCGGTTTGTTGTCCGGGGAATACTATGAGGTCCTCGGCGGGTTAACCGAAGGCGATGAGGTCGTTGTTAAAGGATTGGACCTGCTGAAAGGCAGAACAAAAGCCGACGTCAAGGCCAAGCGCACCTAGCCTAAATGCTTGTCGTAGACAACCTGATAAAAACCTACCGGCTTGAAGGAATCGACGTCGAAGCGCTCCGCGGAGTTTCTTTCCGGGTAGGCGACGGCGACTTCGTGGCAGTAATGGGCCAGTCGGGCAGCGGCAAATCCACCCTTATGAATCTAATCGGCTGCCTTGACCGGCCGACAGCCGGAGCGATTATTCTGGATGGGCAATTCACCTCTGATCTAAACGATAACCAGCTAGCCAAGGTTCGAAACGAAAAAATCGGTTTCGTTTTTCAGAATTTCAATCTTCTGTCTCGCGCTTCGGCGCTTAAGAATGTCGAATTGCCGTTAGTGTACGCCGGAGTCTCGCCGCATGAGCGTCGAGAACGGGCCGAGGCCTCTTTGGTCTCCGTTGGCTTGGAAGACCGTCTGCACCACCGGCCCAATCAGCTTTCCGGCGGACAACAGCAACGCGTGGCCATAGCGAGAGCTCTGTCAGTAAATCCGTCTCTTATCCTGGCCGACGAGCCTACGGGAGCCCTGGACAGTAAAAGCGGCGACGAGATCATGGGCATTCTGGCCGGGTTTAATAAACAGGGCAAGACGATTATTCTGGTCACACACGAGCCATATATCGCGGACTACACAGATCGTGTTATCCGGCTCCTGGACGGTCAAATCGTTGAAGACTCGTTAACGAAGAACGGGCAGCGCGAATGAGTATCCTGGAAAGTTTCCGGCTGGCTTTCGACGCCTTGGTGGCCAACAAAATGCGGGCTCTGTTGACAATGCTCGGAGTTATTATCGGGGTCATGGCCGTTATCTTGCTGATAAGCATGGGTCAGGGCGTTAAGGAGGACATAACGGGCCAAGTCTCCGGCCTGGGCTCAAACCTTCTATTCGTTATGCCGGGACGCTTTGATTTTACAGCCAGTGATTCCGGCGGCGGCAACGGTATACCGACCTACAAACTGCGGCCGGCGGACGTCGAAATTGTCAAGAAACGAGCCACCCTTGCGGCCGGCGTTATCGGGATTGTCGAGGCGCCGACGAAAGTAACATACAAGAACCGTAACCGGCGGACAATTGGCGTTTGCACCAACGAAACTTATCCGATCGTCATGGAAAGGCCCTTGGCGGAAGGACGCTTCTTTACCAAGTCCCAACTGGAAGCAGGGCGGCGCGTCGCTGTTCTTGGCAAGACCACGGCCAACGCGCTATTCGGCAGCACCAGCCCGATTGGAAAGCAGATAAAAGTCGGCGACCAGAAATTCGTAGTAATCGGGGTTATGTCTACCAAAGGTATGATGATGGGCCAGGACTTTGACGACGGTGTTTGGGTGCCGATAACACTGGCCAATACATTGGTCGGCCATGAAAGAATAAGCGAGATCGTTGTGAAAGCCAGTGACCCGGACAGGGTCGACGAAACCAAGAAAGAAATAGAGAACATATTGCTAAAGAAATTCACTAAGGACGATTTTACGGTATTCACCCAGGGGGAAACGCTGTCGCTTCTAAAGAACATCCTCAATGTCATGACACTAATGCTGGCGGGCCTCGCCAGTATCTCGTTGCTGGTCGGCGGGATAGGGATCATGAACATCATGCTGGTATCCGTCACCGAACGAACACGCGAGATCGGGATCAGGAAAGCAGTCGGCGCCAGAACGACCGATATCATGATTCAATTCATCATCGAAGCGGTCATGCTCAGCGCTTTGGGCGGACTGGTAGGAATCGCGCTGGGCATCGGCATCGCTTTAATATTGAACAACTGGTTGCCGGCCCAGATTACCGCCTGGTCAGTCTCTCTGGCGTTCTTTTTCTCGGCCGGCGTCGGCATCTTCTTCGGCGTTTATCCGGCTTGGAAAGCCGCCCGTCTTGACCCGATAGAAGCTTTACGATACGAATAGACCATGGCTCATAAACGAGCATACTCAGTCGGCGAGGAAGTCGCGCATGCCATAACCCATGGCGCCGGCGCGATATTCTTCCTCGGCGGTCTGATCTACCTGATTATTAAAGCCGTTTCCTCAGGCGACCCTTGGCGAGTGGCTACCAGTATCGTATACGGTTCGTCGCTCGTACTCCTCTACACGATTTCTACGCTCTATCATAGTTTCACCTGGCCTCGCGTCAAAGCTGTTTTTCAAACCTTAGATCATGCCGCAATCTACGTCCTCATAGCCGGTTCCTATACGCCCTTTGCTCTGGTTACTTTGCGCGGTTCAGGCGGCGAATGGATGTGTGCCTTGTTGTGGACGATCGCCATTGCGGGTATCCTCTCCGAGGTCTTGTGGGCAAACCGCCCCAGATGGTTGAGCGTTATTATCTACTTGGGCATGGGATGGATATCAGTTGTCATGATCAAGCCGATGCTGGCCCTGGCTGCCCCGCAGGCAATCTGGCTCCTGATCGCCGGCGGACTCTCGTACACGATCGGAACGCTTGCTTATATGTCCAAGCGAGTACCCTATCTTCACGCAGTCTGGCACGGCTTTGTTTTTATGGGAAGCCTGCTTCATTTCCTGGCAATAGCGATATATGTAATCTGACAGTGAATAGTGAAAAGTGATTAGTGAACAGTTGAAGTGAATAGTGAAAATGATTTGTGGATAGCTAAAGACAGCTAGTGATTTAGGCTTTGTTTCGGTAAACTCTCCATATATCCTTTTATTCTTCGAGCGAGTAAAGCGAGTCGAGAAGTCCCGGAGGCAATCATGTCCATTGTCGAAGTCAAGAACCTCGTAAAAGTTTTCGATACCAATAGAGCCGTTGACGGCGTCAGTTTCTCGGTCGAAGCCGGAGAGGTCTTCGGCCTCCTCGGACCGAACGGCGCCGGCAAATCAACCCTGATCGGCATGATTTCAACCCTGCTTACGCCCACTTCGGGCGACGTTATGATAGACGGCCATAGTGCCATCAAAGAACCGATGGTCGTCAAGAAGGTCATCGGCGTCGTCCCGCAGGAAATCGCCCTCTACCCTACGCTTACCGCCCGCGAAAACCTAGGATTCTGGGGCTCTATGTATGGCTTGTCGCCTTCGGAAATCAAGAAAAGGGAAGCGGCTGTCCTGGATATAGTGGGCTTGACCGACAGGGCGAACGAGAAGATAGAGACCTATTCCGGCGGGATGAAAAGACGGATAAACATCGCCGCGGGTTTGCTGCATAGCCCCAAGGTTCTCTTTATGGACGAACCGACCGTCGGCATCGATCCGCAAAGCCGCAACCACATCCTGGAAATGGTGAAGAAGCTTAACGCGGATGGATTAACGATTATCTACACCAGCCACTACATGGAAGAGGTCGAGTTTCTCTGTGACCGGATCGCCATTGTCGACCATGGAAAAGTCATCGCCGAAGGCACGCAAGAGGAACTGCGTTTGCTTGTCGGCAATAAGGATACGATCCGGGTATCGGCGCCTGAAGTCTCACAGTCAGTCGCCGATAAGGTTAAGAAACTCAGCGACATTGACAGCGTGGTCGTGAAGAAAGAGGAAGTCGACATCGTAAGCGCGCATGGCCGGAAGGTTTTAGCGGACGTGATATCCGTGCTGAACGACGACAACGTCAAAATCGCGTCCGTCGAAGTACAAGAGCCGGACCTAGAAAGCGTGTTCCTTCATCTGACCGGCCGCAGCCTGCGAGACTAAGCAGATAATGAAACTCTTTTCCATTGCCATCAAAGACACGAAAGTCCTTATCCGTGACTGGAAGGCTTTGGCCATCCTGCTCGCGATGCCGTTTATATTGATCAGCTTGCTCGGCATGGCCTTAGGTAGCGTTTGGGCCGGCGAGTCGGGCATCTCGAAGTTCGACGTTGGCGTGGTTAATGCGGACAAAGGAGAGCTCGCCAAGGTTTTCATCACGGACGTACTTAAGTCTCCAGACATGGCCAAGATGCTTAACGTCAGCGAGGTTTCGGAATCGGAGGCGCGCACCAAGATAGAAAGCGGCGACTTGGCGGCGGCTGTCATAATCCCGGAAGGATTCACCAAGAAGGTTATGAGCGGCCAGAACGCCACTATGGAGGTGTTCGGCGACCCCGGCCAGGAGGTTCGGGCAGGAATCATACGAAGCATCGCCAACGCTTACGCGAGCCGCCTTTCTTCCGTAATGATCGGCGCGTCCGTACCGGTCGGGGCGTTGATCCAAGCCGGCGCGGTCCCTCCCGACCGAGCCGTCGCCCTCGGCCAGGAGCTGGCTACGGAGGCCAGGAAAGCGTCGGAAAATCCTCAAATCACCGTCGCCAAAGGCTCACTGTCTCGAGAGCGCGAGCTAACCGCGATCGAGTATTATTCCGCCGGCATGAGCGTGATGTTCCTTATGTTCGGCAGTATGTACGGCGCTTTTAGCCTATTGGATGAACGGCGGCAATTCACCTTGATGCGGTTGATGTCTACGCCGACAAGCCGGTTGACGATTTTGGGAGGCAAGCTGGCCGGCATTTTCTTGATCGGCGTTCTTCAGTTTTCAGTCCTTGTTCTGATTACCAGGGTTATCTACGGCGTCAAATGGGGGCCTTTACCGGAGGTTGCGACATTAATGGCGGCGACGGTCTTGGCGACAACCGGATTGGCCATATTCATATCGACGATCGGCAAGACGCAAGGCGCCGTCGCCGGCATCTCGCAACTCATCATCCAGCCGATGGCCGTTTTGGGTGGCAGCATGATTCCCCTGATTGCCTTCCCGCCCTGGCTGCAGACGGTTAGCAAGTTCACGATAAACTACTGGGCGATTTCGGGTTTCCGCGACCTGATGCTGGGTAAAGGCTTTGAGTCGATTGTTCAGCCCGCGCTGATTCTAATAATCATCGCGGCCGTTTTTATGGCCTTGGGCGTCTGGAGGTTTACGTATGAGTAAGGCCTTCGCCGTCGCTAAGGTTTTCATGATTGAAATGGCCAGGGACCGGTCAACCTGGTTGTCTCTGATACTTCTGCCGATAGGATTGACTTTTATCATGGGCGCCGCGTTCGGCGGAAGTACGACTCAGCCCAAAGTAAAACTAGCCCTGGCCGACCTGGATAAATCGACGTATTCGGAACAATTCGTCGATAAATTCAAGGAGGAGAAATCCTTTTCGATAAAGTCGTACGAAGAGGCGCCAGCCAGAGATTTAGTAAAGACCAGCAAGGTAACGGCCGCCGTCATAATCCCGAATGCATACGGACAAACTCTTCGCGACGGTGGGAAAACCAAAATCGAAGTAATCAGTGTCGCGGGAGACACGAACGGCCCGGCGTTGCAAGAGATCATCGGCGGTTTGGCCAACCGTTATAATACCGACAGCGCGGCGGCCTCACTTACGGTTAAACAGCTCGACAATTACGGCCGGCTTGCGCCGGGTTCGGCCGATAAGACCTGGGGAGAGGTGTTCACCGAAGCCGATAAGAAATGGGATCCCCCTCCGGTCGAAGTCGTCGCCAAAGAACTTAAGGCGTCGGGAGTGCGCGGTAAGAAAACCCTGGGTTTCGGGTTTCGCCAGGCGTCGCTCGGTTTTGCCGTGACGTTCCTACTCTTCTTGCTCGTGGAAGGCGGTGCTTCGATTCTGGAAGAACGGCACAAGAACACGCTCTACAGGCTATTATCCACGCCGACCGGCAAATATACGATTCTTGGCGGCAAGATAACTGGAATATATTTGTCGGGGGTTATTCAAGCGACGATACTCATCGCCGCGGGCGTTTTTCTGTTCGGGGTCAACTGGGGCAGAGAGCCCCTGCCGTTGATCGCGCTGATGGCCGTCTACTTGCTCTGCGGCGCCGCGCTAGGCGTTTTCATAGCCTCAATCGTCAGGACAAATGCGCAACTGCAGAGCATCGCGCCGATCTTGATCATAAGCATGGCCATGGTCGGCGGCTGCTATTGGCCGGTCGAGATTACGCCTCCGTTTATGCAAACCGCCGCGAAGTTGCTTCCGACGGGTTGGGTCATGCAAGGCTTGGTTGATTTGATTATCCGCGGCCATAGTTGGGACGCGGTCCTTCTACCCATTGCCGTTCTGCTCGGTTTTACCGCTGTGTTTCTCTCTCTCGGAGCCTGGCGCCTGAAGTTCGAATAACAGAAATAAAGAAATCTCCCTCCCTTGAGGGGAGGGAACATAGGGAGGGTGCCGCTTGCAAGATAGGCCTAATCCCCACTCCATATGCTATAATCTTGCCTTGCGGGCCCATAGCTCAGTTGGCTAGAGCGCACCCCTGATAAGGGTGAGGTCGGTGGTTCGAGTCCACCTGGGCCCACCACTTCAGAGGCCATAAAGTAAGATAGAGGCCTCGATGAAGCCACTAACTTAAGTGCAATGTAAATGCAAGGCGGCCTCAAAACGCAAAAAGCGCCCGCCGCTGGCCGAAACCAAAGACGGGCGCGATTCGTTGATAATCTATGTTCTATCCGGGCGGTTTGATAAACGACGTCGGCACATTGAGCCAGGAATCGACGGCATTCTTAAAATACATTTTGTAGACCGCTTGCGAGGCGGTTAGAACAATAACGATCGTCTGCACGATAGTCCCGACATCAGGATGTGCCAGGCTCAAGGATCCGGCGAAGTACACGGTCCCCAAACCAGCTAGAACACACGCGACGAGTGTCACGCCGAAGTTGGCCCATTTCGACCAGCCGGCCTGATTGAGGAACACGATCACGTAGGGCAACACAAAGCCCACGATGAACGCCCATGCTTGTACATTGGTCATGGTTTTACCTCCTTTTCAGATGAGACTTATCGCCCCATTTTCCTTTCTGTGACCAGGGACGTTTTCTTAATTCTGGACATCCTCTCGTCACTGTACAGTACGGAATTGCCTTATCGTCACCTATCCTTTGGTCGTGTTTTTTGCAATGGTAGACCATAGGCCTCGTCCTCCGGGTCGACGGTCGTTAAATGGAATGTGCGTTGCTGGTTGTTGAGCTCCATACATTTGACGCAATAGTAAGTCTTGACGCGGGAATCTCTAGGGCTTACCTCGCGGAACAGTTTCGAGCCGCAAGCGGGGCAAGTGATGATAATGACATCGATCTCGCCCTCGCTTTCCATGAGGGTTTAAACCCCGAGTTTTTTAATGATGAGTGAGAGCACATCCGGCGCCACTTGCGGGGCGACGAGTTTTGCGATAGCCGCCGTGTCTACCGTGCCGGGACTTGCCGCGGCCTCGGCGATGAGTTTCGCCAAGTTCTTATCCTGCTGAACCAAGCCACCGAGGAAATTGTGAATATCGTTGATTGTCTGCCGGATGCTCCTGTAAGAGCCATCGGGGTTCCTTGGCATCTCGAGGTTCGGTTCGTCGAGGAACTTGTCGACTTCCTCCCGCGCTAACGCTCGGATTGTTGCTTCGCCAATAGGCATGTCTCCTCCTCCTCCTCCTCCTCCTCCTCCTATATTTGCCAATATCTCTGCGGCCATCAGCGACCGCCCATTTATAAACCGTTCCGCATGGTCGTGCGGATTGTTCAGCTTTCCGGACACCTGGCCGATTATCTGACCGGCGGTAACTGTGTCGCCCTGGTTCACCGTAAGATTCATAAGATGCGCGTCGACCGTCTCGCCTTCGTCTCCGGCGATGATGATATACATAGTCCCGTAGCGGTCGATGCCAATGCTTGAGACGACGCCGGATATGGCGGATTGAATGAATGTACCAGCCGGAACATAAACGTCTAGCGCGTCCCCGCCTTTGATATAGACCTCGTGGCCCCGCCTGTCCTCGATTGGCCCATAAGAATAGCCGTCACCGTGGTCGGAACGGCCATTACTGTCGAAGCCGTTGACCTCTGCGAGATATCGAGCGTCTACCGCTACGGTGACTGGCGGGTACATCAGGCCACCCTGCTCATCTTGCGCTCCAACTTATCTATGCAGGTCGCGAGTTTGCTTACCTTGTCCGTCATCTCCCGCGTGACGGCCAACTGCTCTGCCATGAACGCCTTGAACTCGGTGACCTGTGTGGCGTTGGTCGCCTGCAGAACGGCATTCTGTTTCTGCGCTATGTCCACCTGTTCCTGCAACCGCCCCTCGCGCTTGATGCTCGCGTTGACGAGTATCCAACAGATGACAGCCAGGACGCCGGCACTACCTAGATTTGCTATCGTTGCGAATTCTGCCATCCGATGCCTCCCTTATGCGTCGGTCGTTATGACCATCCCGACTATTGTTATTACGCCGCCCTGAAAGTTATGCCACTTAACGAAAACCAGGTATTCCCCATCCCTGACTGCGGGACAACGGCACCTGTGGTATAAATCCTGACCTCACCGTAGCCGACTGTCGCGCCAGTATCAGACACTCCCATTAAAATCTCGTCATAGGCCGGCCTGCAACCAGCAGGTAGAGTGAGGGCGGCCTGGCCAAGAGTCCCGGCTTTTAGCAATCCCCTAAGGTAAACTCTCTCGAAACCATCTTTATAAAACCCTGCGGGAGCAAACCCACCACCATAATTAACCCAGAGGTTTGTAAGTGTCGGGGC
This sequence comes from Actinomycetota bacterium, assembly GCA_041658625.1. Taxonomy (NCBI): domain Bacteria; kingdom Bacillati; phylum Actinomycetota; species Actinomycetota bacterium. The sequence continues at coordinate 592,621 of JBAZZW010000001.1, read as the reverse complement.
TATCCAGGCTTCAGTGGCCAACACCGCAAGATAGACGACCCCGCCTAAGGTTATCGCGTCCGCACCCGTGACGACCCTGGCTATGCGGATATGGTTCGCAGCAAGCGACGGCGCAGCCGCATTGTTGACGACCTCGTTGTAGTCGATGACCGAATCAGTCCCGACATCGACATAGATGTCTTTGCTCGCGGTAAAGACTTTATCGCGGACGACCGCCGTATCGTAGCCCGTGCCGCCGATGACGACCCGGCCCGCTTCGATGTGGGCTTTCAGCCCGCCCAGCGGCGTTATCGTAAGACCCTTATGGATATAATCAGCCATCTACAACAACCACCACGGCCACCCCTGTTTCTCTTGCCACGGGTCCGGCGCGACAGGCGCGAACCCCATGCCTAATCGCGGCGGAGTATCTAGTGAGAGTTTTACACGTCGATTCACATAGTCGTATTCAGCGAACACGATACGGAACGTCGTCTTCCCATCCAGCACGCTTGTCGCGGTCGGTTCGGGTATGTCCAGATCGGTTATCCTGATGTTCCTACCGACCTCGATTCTCGAGAACGGCACCCAGTTGTTGTTCGCGTCTCGCACCCCGGGGACGCTGATATCTCCCATGAAGCGGGGTCTGTTGTGATTGGCCAGGAACGTCGCTAAGTCGGTCGCGACCTCGCTGGCCAGGTGAGAGGAGCTGGATATCATGCCCGCCCGGGTCGTTGAGTGCGTATCCAGGTCGGGCTGTGCCTGCGTCGCCTTGGCGTAGACCTTGCCGAAAAGTGGATGCTCGAAGGAGCAGTAGGCTTTATTGTACGTCTGCTCCGAGCTCTCGCCGGTGTCGCTTATTTCAGCCTCGGCGGTCGTGATGTTGTAATGGACCGTCAACTGGTCATGCAGCGCGACTTCCAACATCTTATCTTTCCATATACCGATGTTCCACATGCCCTTGTCCAGCCCGATAGTCTCCAGGATCATATCCTGGGCGTACTTCGGGTCGTCGAAGACGAGGTTGTTCACCACGCGGGTTATGTTCGCGATCTTCGAGTAGTCGGTCGACCATTTCGGGCACAGCGCCAGAAGGTTCGAGATGACGTTGGAGACTGTTGTCGTCGCACCCGTAGTCAGGCCGCATACCTTGACGTTCTTGATGAGCCCGTACCATTCGCCCGTTGGATACGGGTACAAGAACGAGCCACTGTGGACAAAGAACTCCACCCAGATCTGGCGCGTGTGATCCGGCAGGGCGACCGTGGCCGACCCCGACGAGGACCCGTAGACGTTGTTACGCCAGACCTCCGTCGAGAAATAACCGGGGCGGAGAGCGATCAGACGGAGTGTCACCCGTGCGTTGTCGTAATTAGTCACGTAGTCGAACGAGATGGACCGCGGCCATTCCTCTGAAGGGAACGTGTCGCTGTAGTAATATTTCGGCATCTGATAGCGGTATGACCGGGCTGACAGGTTCGGAGGTGTGACACCGCCGTTCAGCCATATCTTCAGCATCGGGTCGTCGTCGTCGCCCTTGTCGACCCCGAAATAGTCCGACGCATAGCCGGTGTCCTCCCAGTGCTCGAGATCCGCGTCGAGGTATCGCTTCGGCGCCATCTCGTCTTTCGCGTGCGCCCACCAGCCGAGCGCGTTCACCGTGATGTTCCTGTTCTCGGCCGATGATGTCCGGGGCACGCCCTCTATCCGGCCCTCCCAGACGGAATCGGCTCCCTCGGATATCTTGAGCTCCTGGAACAGGCGGGCATCATCACGTCTCGCAAGTTTGGCGATAGGTAGGTCGGCCGTGACGGTCAGGCAGCCGCCGGGGACGCCCTTGCTGAAATTCAGGGTCGATATCTCTTCCTCCCAGCGATATACCCGCCCATCTATGCCTGTGACCTGGACAGACAGGGCCACCTAGATCACGCCCTTGAATCCGACAAAGCGCCGGGCCACTTTGATCATCACGTCGATCCCATGTACGGCGGTCTCGGCGGCGTAGCTCTGGATGATGACGTGGGCATCCTGCTGCCCCATATCGGGGAAGTTCCCGACGACGATGGGTTTGGCCGTGCCGTCGTTCATGCCGAGATTGCTCACGTCGTATGCCTTGGCGGTCTGAGAATCGATCAGTACGGCCCGCCCGGCGGCGACCAGGACATGCGCGGCTTCGAGGTATGAGCGGTCATCCGGCATCAGAAGCAAGTAATCCGTATAAAAGGTGCCCGCCGCCCCTAACGCGCTGCCTTTGGCCTCGAGGCACAGGTAGTAGTCATCCCACATCTTGTCGGTGACCGGGCCCTCCGGGGTCGGCAGGCCCACCTGGCCGAGATAGACGATCTGCCATTCGTTCGTGTTCGCCAGCAGTTTCCCCGCCGAGCTGGGTAGATAGTTCGACGCGTCGAGATTATAATGATGCTGCAATCTCACGGTCACGCCGTCCGGGTCCGTGTCGGCGGACCTGAGACGGGCATATACATGATAGACGCTTTTCAGCGTCTCGAGCCCGAAACGGTCGGAGACATAATCCGGGTTCGCGTCGAAGACGGTGACGAACCCGGTGTTAGGCACGACAGTGTCCCCGAACACGCCGTAGCCGACCTTGTCGTCGCTATGGCAGGTGACATCGGTTACGACCCCGCTTGAGGTCATGCTCTTGTTCAGGACTCCTTGAAAAGCATCGTTGAAAACAGACCTTGTCCCGACCTTCCAGACGCTGCCCTGCCCGGTCCTTGGTTTTATCCATATACGGACCAAGGGGAATGAGTCACCGTCCCCGGTCAGGTCCTTAAGATTGATCTGCGCCGGCGAGTCGTCGAAGCGCCAGTAGTTCTGGGTCAGATTGATGAGTTTTACCCGGTCGAAATAGGCGGTGCCACTGGCATTGGTCGGGTTGGGCTCCATGCCCCAGCGCACATCCACGACCGTAGCCCCGGTCGGGACTACGACATCGACCGAGTATTGAGTCCAGTCGGCCACGTTGGCCGTGATGTTCGCGGCGTAGGCACGCGTCGCACCAGGGTTGTCGAAAAGGACATAGAGGACGACCTTGATGTTCGAGAGTCCGTTCGTATGGATCCACCCGGAGAGTCGGAGCGTGTCACCGACGGCAAAATTATTCGTGGCGGGGATCTGTATCTGCGGCTGCATCCCGTTCTCGGCGGTCTGCGCGACCCAGGTCATCTTCATGCAATAATCCCCGTATTTCGCCCCGCTCGTCTGGATCCTCTCCGAGGGGTTGCCTGCACCGTAACTGCTCCAGCCGAACGGAGCAAACCCATATCCGGCCTCGAAGTCGCCTAGTACTACGAGATCGGGGTGGAGGGTCTCCCAGGAATCGGGGATCTGCCAGAACGGTTCGGTCTCGAGAACCAAGTCCATCTTAGTTAGGTTCGCCTTGACAAAGAAATAATCGTATCGAGTCATCGAGGTCGAAGAACCATAGACAGTCGTCTGGTAGCTGTCCGTTGCCCCTTGCGGGCGGAAGTATAATGTCGTCGTCTCTTTTTCAAGCTCAATGAGGATCGAGCGGATGAGAGTCAGTAGTGCCGTGGAACTATTGGCGGAGAGGATGAGCTTGATTTGTCGGACGGCATTGTCGTAAGACCAACTCACGACCTTACTTCCGGGCGCGTCGATGTATTTAAAACGGTTGACGACTTTTGGCGGTTCCGGGAATGAGATACCGTTATCAGCGTCGATAAAAGGGGTCAGGTCGATGGCTCCGAGTTTCAGATATTGGTTAGCCACGGTAACCCACCCGCCTTAAGAGGTCGGCCCGCTGTACCTGTTTTTGCAAGACCACCCGCCCATCGACTTCAAGAGATATGTCTACAGGGAATGTCTCACGAGTGATCTCGCGGTCAGTCCGAATAGTCGAGGTCCCGCCAGCATATGCCGGAGTCGGGAAGTTCAAGTCTACAAAGCGCGTTGTCATGTCCGCCTTGAAGCCCTCGAGAAGATTGCCGCTGTTCTTGATCATATCGATGAGTGCATACTCGATCTTGGTCTTTGGTGAGCCATAGAGGCCGCTCTTAAAACCCTCCCAAAACGAGCTAGCGACATCTTTAGCTAAATCCCACAAAGCCGAACCCCAGCCAGAAATGGTATCCACAATCCCGCTCCAAATGCCGCTTATCTTGTCGGGTAGAGAGGAGATAAAGCTCATAAACCCTTCGACGAGCTGGCTACCGGCATCTCTTGCCATACCAGGAAGCTGGTTTATAAAATCGCTGAACTGGCCCGGTAGATTTCTGACTATATTTATCGCGCCGGCCACGAACTCTGTGAATTTCTCTATGATGAATCTTACGAGGTTACCGAGAGCTTCGCCGATCAGCCCTGGCAGGCTATTCATGATCTCACTGAAATGTGTACAGAAATATGTGACCTGAGCAATGACCCAGGTGACCGCTTCGACGATCTTCGCAAACACCACGACGATCGCTATGATGGCGGCGATACCGATCGCTATGGGAGCTACCAGTCCGATACCGATGGCAATCGCAATGGCTTTCAGGACCGGCAACAATGGCTTCAATGCCGGTTGTAGGTCATGCCAGGCTTTTTTCAGATTGTCCAGGGCCGCCAACAGACTTCCCTTTATCACAGCCCATACCTGCTGGAGTACCGGCAGGACATACGTCTTGAACATGTCGATGACCGGCTTTAACGCTTCCTTGACCTTGTCCCAGTTCTTGTAAAGGAGAACACCCACTGCGACCAAAGCAGCAATCGCTAGAATGACCCAACCGATTGGACCCGACAGGGCCCCGATAATAGTCGATAGAACACTGACTCCACCAGCTACCTTGCCGATTATCACAAGAAGCGGCCCAAAAGCAGCCACCGCTCCGAGGATTGCCAGGATAGTGTTCTGTGTCTTCGGACTCATCTTGGAGAACGCATCGATGATACCCTCTAGCCCTTTAGCCGCCTTCTCGAGCTTCGGTGCGAGAGACGCCAGCACATCCATAAGCTTCTTCCCGATCGGTTCTAAGGCCACCTCTGCCTTATGTTTAAGGATTGCGAACTTCTCGCCGAAATCGAAGGTCGCCCAGGCCGCTTTGTTTATCGTATCCGGGCTGGCGGCTATGCTTTTAATCAGGTCGTCGGTCGCAAACCGCCCCTCGCGGATGGCCGCCGCCATGTCCGGCCCGGCGCGCATCCCGAATATCTTCATGGCGATACCCGTAGCCTCGGCGGGGGTCGCGGCATCCTTGATGGCCTGCGTATATTTTTTCATGCCCTCTTGCGCGTCTATACCCTCTCTAGCAAACGTCTTCAATGCGAATTTCATACCGGTCAGCACCGTCGATACATTGACGCCCTCTTTCTCCCATTTGCCGAGCATCGCCGTGGACTGCTCTATGGTGAACCCAAGCTGGCGCAAAGGCGCACCGAACTGCACGACCGTCTCGGCAAGAGAGGCCACGCCGATGCCGGTCTGCTGGCTGGTCTTATAGAGCATGTCAAGGGTCTTGGATTGGTCTTCGGTAGCGATTGACCAGTCACCGAACAGGCGGGTCGTCAACGGGATGAGTGTGTTCACGTCAGTCCCGGTGATAGTAGCCAGGTTCAGCATCTGTGTCGCCATGCCTTCGAGTGCGGTGCCGGTCAGTCCCGTCCGGACACTTAAGTCCCCTATGGCGCGACCTACCGCCTCGGCCTCATTAGGCACGCCCTTGAAGACAGTCTTGAAAGAGTCCTCCAATTTCTTCAGGTCGTTCCCGGTCGCGCCGGTGGCTATGCGGATTATGTCGTTGGCTTTGTCGATATCGACAGCAGAGGCAAGAGCTACCGCTCCGACCGCTATTAGAGGCACTGTGAAAAGCTTGGTCATGGTACCGCCGGCGGTCGCAAAACCCGCGCTGACGGCCTTCGTCGTCGAGGCGACGCTAGCCATCTGGGTTTGAAATGCCGATGAATCTGCTGCTATCCTCACAATTAGCGTAGCCAACGTGGCGATTTTAAGTCACTTATCCTCTCGCGTTCCGTTCAGCTTCCATTTTCAGGCGTGCGTCCTGTTCGGCATCTTCCCTTAATTCATCTTCGAGCTTGAGATACGCTATCCATTCCGTGAGTTCACGGCTGCTTATGCGACCAAGAAGCTCCGCTACTGTGCATCCGATTTCTTTGGCGAGTCGGAAATAGAAGATACGTTCTGGTCGCTCTCGGAGTTTTTTGTCAGTTCCTCGATATCCTCTTCCGATATCCCTGAGAGTTTTTGCGCTATATTGAATACGCGCTGGACGGGACGAGCACTCTTTGCCCCTAATGCGACGATGTCGTTATCGGAGAACAAGCGATTCCCCGCTTCGTCTACTACCGAGAGAGAGACGAGTTTCGCGCGAAGATTCTCTATGTTCTTCTTTGTCACGTTGCATTTGTTGTCCAGGATTGTCGCCTCGAAAGCATCCCGCTCCGTACCGGAAAGCCCGCGTACCCTGACCTTCCCGCCCCATTCGGGGATAATAACTTCCTCGATCTGAATGTCATCAGCCGCCAGGATATCCTCACGGGTGAGATATTTCACCTTTGCCATATTCACTCACTCCTTAAGTGGTTGCCCGGACGACATCGCCGCTTGAAATCTCGAAATCAATCTTGACATCGGCTATACTGCCGACCGCGCCCGAAATCGGGTTGTAATTCTTGACGAACACGGTCTGCGTGTAGCTCGGGTTGGTCGCAGAGACCGCTGCGCTGGTCGGTTTGATGACCAGCACAAAGGACGTACCAGCGTTGTAGAGCGGCCATATAGTCGCATCTACTTTGGCCGTGGCGAAATCCTGCAGGAACGTGAGGGAGACTTTCGCGTCCTTGAGCCCGGGGATGGACTTCTTGGTACTACTGCCCATCGCGGTAGCGTCTTGCGCCGCTACCTCGTAAGGTGTCTCCACCTGCTTTACGTGGTCACTTAAGTCCACGCCGTTGAGGACTACGCTCGCGTCTTTTAGTACGAATGGACTTGGCATTTCCTTACCTCCTCATCTCGTTTTTGTGTAATAAAAAAGACACCATCAGGTGCCTTTGGCTTGTATTCTTTTGTCCTGTTCTATTTCGGGCTACTGGATACCGACGGTGATTAACACAGTAAAGCTCGGAGTCGTGCCGGCGATGGTGCATTTTGCTCTAAACCAGGTGTCCGTAATCGGCCCGACTACAGCCGCCAACATCTCGGCGCTTATTGCTGTTACCTGCGTGAATGTTGCCCGTGTTATCGGTGTCGTAAATGCCTCCGCGTCATCGGATTCGATAACCACATTCAGCGTCGGAGTTGTCCCGGATACCGCCGTGACGTGCATCGCACAATAAAGCTTTTGGCTTGCCGATACCGCTCCAAGATTCCGGGCCGTACCGTTCCCGGTGACTGTCTTGGCTCCGGTCTCCATAACAGTCGCCCGGACCAGGTCGTCGCCTTTACCGGCCACCTTGAAGTTGAACATCTCACCGACCGATGCACCCGGAGCATATTGAGCCTGGAGCGTCTTCATGACGAAAGCCGGGTCTCCCTGCGCACCGTCCGTCGGGCAGACGGTCATGACCTGGTCGGCCAGACCCATCTTGTCCCACAAAATGTGGTCTATCAGGTCTGGGTTGTCGCCTGCCTGCCAGAATCCCTCGTGCGAGAAACCGTTCTCGAACAGGCCCGGCTCACTGATCTTCGTCGAGAGAGTGAAAACCGTCTTGTCTTTTGCATCACGGCCCGACGAAACGGCCATCTTGCTCATGTCGCCGCTCAGGTTGAATCCGCCGACATAAAGCTTACAATTCTTTAGGACGTATGGTGAACCCATACTTAACTAACCTCCTCTCAGATATGCCAAATAATAAAATCAACCGGGATATGGTAGAGTTTCGTATCCGGCTCGTATAGATCAGCCTTATTCTCATAGAACGCCCGCTGGATAGTCGCATCCGTGTAGTCTCTGAGGGCTGCAAGTATCTGTGTCTCAACCGTTTTGGCACTCGCGTAGCTAGACCCGCGTGCCGACACCTGAAAGCGCGGAGATTCTAATGAGGGATCGGTGCTCATCGCATGGACAACCCTGGTAGATATCCGCTGGTAGATGACGAATGGGGCTGCTACGCCCTCGGGTGCGACGAGCGGATAGATGCGCGCAGCCACCAACGCGATCAGACCGGCGTGTGTGGATAAACGAGTAAAAAGTGTCTCTTCGATGCTCATGAACCTTCACCTATGCCGTCTATCTTGCTTTTAAGCGTGGTCTTGACGGCCTCCGCGACCTTATCCTCGTTTTCGTCGATGGCCGGGCGCATGAAAGGCTTGGCCCCCATCTTCGACGTGCCGAACTCGACGAACTGGCCGTAGAATTCTTTTTTGTCTGGCGCTACATCGACCTCGACGAGCGTTTCCGTCTTTTTCGAGACTTCTGTGTGGATACTGTCTTTCAACCTTCTTGTCCGTTCTTGTACACGTCCCTTAGCCCCCGCCTCGACGACATCGGCGCCTGCTTGAGCGGCCTCTTCTAAGTCGTCACCCTGAACAGCTTTCGCGATATCCGCCAGCTGAGCAAGCAGCTTCTCTTCGCCTATCACCTGGGTGCTCATTTGACGACCTCCGCGCACATCAGTTCCATCTCGCGGTTCCGCTCCTCGCGGTCGATGATACTAAGGATGTCGAATGTCCGGCTTCCGAAAAGGACTTTCATGTCAGGAGTGATGCCCGCCGTATAACGGATTCTTATGCGGTGCGTTATCTCGGCATTCAGCTTCGCGGAATCGAAATACTCCCGTCCGCTTATCGGCTCGATCGAAGTCCAGACTGTAGCGAATGTAGATAGCGTCTCGACCGAAGCCCCGTAGGCGTCTTGTGATAAGAGCACTTGCTGGATGACGATTTTATGACGTAGTTGCCCTGCTCTCACGACGGTATCCTATAGGGCGCCAGTAGATTCCTGGCCGAGAATGGGATCTTGCTGACTATCGTCCCGACCGCAAAGAGTTCTCTCGCCTCGTAGAAATGGGCGACCATGATCTTGATGGCCAGCTCGATCTCTTCCGGGACGGCAGTAGCAGCAACACCGTATCCGGCCACGTATCGTATGGTGATCGGATTGACCGGATAGAGCGATGTGCTCGGCCAGCTCTTGCCATAAGCAAGTACGACCCGCCCGGGTTCCGTAAGTATATCAGCGATATATTCGGTGGCAGCCAGAGTCGTTTCGACACCGGCGGTGTCTTTGTATTTGACAGACGTGACGCTCTGCAACCTCGGATATGGCAGAAGGAGTTCATCGTCGAAATCGTCGAAATATGCTTCCCATGTCTGAGTGATAAGAGCGCGGCGGATCGCGGTCGTCTCGACGTAGCTTCTCACGCTAGAGATCAGGCTGGAAATATAAGTATCATCGTCAGTCGTAGTGACTCGCAGATGTGCTTTAGCTTCTATCAGCGTGACCGGCTCGATCGTCGGCGCGGTGATAAGCCTACTTGCCGTCGGCTTCATTATCCTCGTCCAGATATTTTGCGGCCTTCGCCTTGACCAGGACAGCCGCTCGTTTATCATCGACCTCGACTATCTGACCCTTTCGATAATTACCGTTCGGGCCGGTAGTCAGCATTTTAATCCGCATATCGCCTCCAAAAGGAAAGGGGCCTTAGGCCCCCTCCCGATTACCTCTGCACTTGTTTATTCGCCCTCAGCGTCTTCCGGCTCGGCTGGTTCCTCTACCGATTCGGCTTCCATGTCGCTCAAAACCTCTAGTGCCTTGCGCTTGCCATGCACTTTCTCGCCGTTAGGCAGCTTGTAGTAGCCGCCCCGCATCTTCTCCAGCTTGTCGAGCAGGTCCTGGTTCTCTGGCGCCGATACCGTTGCGGTCTCGACTACCTTGTTCAGAGCTTCGGCGTAGCCGCCATCTATAAGCGACTGGCCTTCAGCTCCTGTGACATCTATCACAGAACCAGCCGGTCTGACACCGTCCGGCCCGGCAGCCAATGTCCTCATTTTTACTTTCACTTCACATCATCCTTTCAGGATTGCGCGATAAGTCACAACGCCGTGGGTATCAGCGACATTACTCGCGATCTTCGCCCTATAGTAGGAATACGGAGCCTGTGCTACCGCGTAAGTTCCCGCGGCGCCGACCGCCACTACCGCTTCGGCCTGAACAACGACCTCATCAGAAAAGTTGGACGCATTAGCGCCGTAGACCGTCCACTTGATGGTGTTGGTCGCGACCAAGACAGTCATAGCGACCGATCTCCACATCCTGGCGTCAACATCGCCACCAGTGATCGCGGCATAAGCATTCGCGCTTGTTTGGGCGGCTGGCTCGACGATATCGACTGCGACCTGTCGGTGCTGACTAGCTATTATCTGGACTGTCATGATGACTCCTAACTCGACGCTAAGATGCCGGCGCCCTCAAGAGCAGCCAGGATAAAGTTGATGTTCGTTCCCAGAGCATTGAGAGCCGCTTCGACCTCAGTATCGCTGAAGGTCACATTAAGAGCGTGAGCCACACTCGCATCCGCAACATGAGATGCTTGAGTCCCCGAGTTCGGGACGACCTTACCGCCGGTCTCGACCTTAAGCTCGCCGCCGCTGGCGATGACCTGCCTGTCTCCGTTGTTGGTGCGGTAGACTTTCGGTTGATATGTTGGATCCGCCATTTTTATTACCTCCCGTTGGTTGCAGCGAAGGCGAGGTTATGGCAAACCCCGCCCCCGCCTAGCTCATTTGAGCACGGACTATGACTGACTCGTGATAGGAGCCTTCCTCGGCTCGGACAGAACAGCGACCGCCGAATGTAGCCACGCGCCGGTGTTAGTAGCCGGGGTGATCGTCAGCCGGACGTACCGCTTGTTGCCCTTGTAGCCGATCTTGCGGACACCGTCATCGTCTGCAAACGTAAAACCGGCTCCGGCTTCTGTGCCGAGCAGGTATGCATCCGCGACCGCGCCATCGGTGACACCCGTTGTCGCCCCATCTTCGATGAGCACTGTAAACGTCGCGTCGACATCAGCCAGTGAACCGAGAGCAATAACAAACTCAAGCCCGTCATACCCGGCCCGGTCGATAACCTGACTAACAGATGCCGTGTCATTGGCACCACCGGATACGGGGCTGATAGCCCTTAGGATTTTTACATTGTCGTGAAGTTCCATCTTCTTTTCCCTCCTTTAGGGGGTGTTCGTTTATGCCAGCTTGACGCGGGCAAATGCCTCGGCCAGAACCGGCATACCGTCACCCTCGTAACGAGCGATGAAGCCGACCTGGTTGGCTTCGGCGTAGAGCTCGATCAGACGCTGAATCTGCATGTTCAGAGCATCGACGATCCAGTAGTTAGAGAAGTCGCCGAACAGTCCGACATACAGACCGGTCGTGAACGTGTTAGGCGCGTATTCGCTCATGACATACGGACGTCCCAGGATCACGTCAGGCTGGGCGTTCTGAAGCCCCGGCTGCCAGATATAAGCTCCGTCTCCGTCCTTGAGCTTCGTGATCTGCTTGACCGCGTCAGGATGGAACAGCCAGGTCGCTTTCGGATGATAGGCCGCCTTGACCTTGAATTTGGCCTCGATCAGCCCGTCCGCCTGAATCGAAGTCGCCGTATTGCCTGTAGAAACGTCACGAGCGGTCGTGATGCCGTCAGCCGATGCTGTGAACAGACCCAAAGGCTGACTGACGCCAGTCCCGGTCATGAACGCTTTCTCCTGGGTGATACCGACCTTATAGGCGATCCGGTCTCTTACGATATTCTCGACCGGCAGTGCAGCTACGTTAAGCAGCCTGTTGCTGATCTTGATGCGCTTGGCCATCGGATGCGGCTTGAGTTCCCGCTTACCGAAAGACATCGTGGAGTCCTCAGACCCCGTTGCGAGCTCTGTCGTCCAGTCCGCGTCAGCCGGATCGGCATCCAATGTAGGGACGCCCAGGCTCTCAGCATTTGCGAGCGGATAGACCGTCGCCAGAGAGCGAACCTGCACTGCATCGTCGACCGCCTTGATCAGCGTGGTCATGAACTGTTGCGGTGTGACGATATATCCACCCGCCGGGTCGGAACCGGCCTCTAACGCCCGACGTTCGTCGGAACTTAGTACCGGGAGGCCGCCACGGAAGAAACCGCGCAAGGCTTTCGCCCGCATCTCGACCTCACCTTTACCGTCAGCATCCCGACCCTCCGGGTCTGGCTTCACGGCGGGTTGCCTGTCATCGATGCCTTCGATGCTACGCTCGGCATCTGCAAGTTTCTCTTCCTGGTCGATCTTGGCACGCATAGTACCCACGTCGGCCATGATCTTGTCGTAGCTGCCGGTTTCCTCAGCGGTCAGTTCCCGCTTCTCTGTCTCGGCCAAGTCGAGTAGTTTCCTAGCCTCGATTACGAGACCGGCGCGCTTCCGTCTTAATTCTTTTACGTCCATCGTTCCTCCTTATTGTTTGTCTTTCATGATCATTGCCTCGACCTAGACGTCTAGCTCGATCAAATCGAGCTTCTTCCGCAATACGCTCAAGGGTACGAGTGGAGTCCTCCCCGGCTCGTGCCTGACATAGCGGGATAAGACATCGATCGAAGCCTGGATGATGTCGTGGTCGGTATCGCTTAGTTCCAAACCTTTCTCGGCCCGGAAGATTATGCCGGACAACATCGAGGGATCGATGCCGACTTCTTTCAGATTGCTACGGACAGCAACGTCCGTCTGCGGGTAGGCTGGGTAAGTGACAGGAGAAACATCGAACAATTCGACCTCAAGAAGTGTTCGGGTCGTCTCATCTTGATCACCCTCCCAGCTCTCATTGACCGCCCTGAACCCGAAACTCATCTGTGAAACATCGCCGCGCTCGATAGACTCGACATAGCCCGCAGCGGATTCGGGCGGGTTAATTTCGATGGCAAGCCCGTGAGCATTCTCGCCCAGCCGTAATGTCCCCGATTTGTTCCGGCCCAGGACTTTGTCGGAATTGTGATTCCAAAGGGCGCGTATATCGGCTTCCTGGATGGTCTTGGCGAATGCTCCGGGAGTGATTTTTTCCTTGAAGCCATATAAACCTTCTGAAAGCTGATTGAATACGGCCGCATAACCCATAATCTTCTTGCCACCGTCATCGGTGACAAGCCTGGCTTCAGTCGCTGGCAAGAACCGACGCTCAATCTGTCCTTTTGGTGATGCTTTTCTTGATTCAGGCATATCTGCCTCCTTGTCTGACCTGGCAAAATAAAAACGGCCTGATAAGAGGCCGTTTTAACTCGCTTCAGAATCGCTCCTAAGCGACTTTTATGTGGTTTTTGATACTAGATACCCTGCTCTAAGCAGGAGAAATTTCACAAACACAACCTCCATGCAAAGGAGGATGACCCGCGTCACTCTCTATCGCGAACGGTGAATCCAGGCCGGGTACATCCATCTCGTCGCCGGCGCTTAAGAAATTCATGTCGATACCGACGACTTTCCCGTCCATCTCCTGGCATATCGGACAAGCGTTAGCATTCGCCTGCCAGACAAGTGTGGTTATCCCGCCCAAGACGAATGTCTCTTTAGCGATGGCGTTGTCTTCGCGGACTGTCTCGTTCATCGCGTCTTGGTCTGGCCGCTCTTCTTCCCAATCGTCGAATTCGCCATCAAGCTCGTCTGATATCGCACTCAGGTCATCGACCGAAGCCCTAATACTCCTATGATCGTCCAGTATCGTCCGTATTTTCTTGATACTTCGACCGACATGACGAGACGCATACATGTCCGCATACTTGCTGACAAAAGTGTTGATTTCGCCCTGGTTCACGCCGGAATTTATCTCGTCCGACGCCTCCACGTGGATCGCTTCGCCATAAGAACTCATGACCGGTAGCATGACTTTGACGATATGAGAGCGGAAATCGTCATAGTAGGGACTCAATGCTTTGTCGAATTCGTCGATATTCCCTCTTAACAGATGTTTCTTGGCCAGACCCCGAAGGTCTTTTACCTCGCGGCTGATAATACGAGTAACCGCATCAACGAACATCGGCTTGTAAGCACTTCGCAACCGCGTGCGCGCGCCGCGACTTCTCTTCTCGGCTCTGGTTGCCGTGTCCGACCTACGACTCATCCGGGCAACCCTTAATTGGGCTGTTGCTTTCCTCAGGTTCAATGCTCGGCCCCCAGGCATTTGCCGTCTGCGTCGAGATGGGCAACCATAGACCGGCAGGCGCCCCTGCCGGGCGCAATCTCAAAGTTCCATTTACACCAATCGTTATCGCAGCTTAAGGATACCTTGCCCAACGAGCAGCCCCCGTCTTGGATGCGGTGCGGACACTTTTTCGCCTGGCAGACGTAACGGCCATCAACCTTTTTGGGCTTGCAGAATTGACCCATCAGGCTCCCGCCTTTCTGACTAGTGCGACCAGGATTTGATGCTTCTCGCCAGCCTCATCGTACTCGTCTTCCTGCTCGGAATAGAAGTCCAGGATTTCATAGCCGGAAGCCTTTAGCAGGTTAATGAAATCGTCAGCGGTGGTATAAAATTCAATACTACTGTCAACGGACTCAGTATTACCGTAGATATAAACCAGCATCAGGCCACCGTTCACCAGAACCCGGGCCGTTTCCGGTATGCTCCTGGCCAAATTCGAGGCATGTAAGGTAGACAAACTGAACAAAGCATTGAAGGAACCGTCCTCGAATGGCAGGTCCTCCGCGTTGGCTGCCTGGAAGTTTATATCCACTTCAGCCTCTTTCGCGTTGTCTTTTGCCAGCTTTATGGCACTGGGCGCCACATCGATGGCCGTAACCGTGAATCCAGCCCGAGCAAAGAAAATAGAGTCGCGTCCATTGCCACAGCCGATTTCCAGGAGTTTGCCGTTAACACCTTCGTCTTTTAGCTTTTCGACATACTCTTGCGCGAAAAGGGATGGCGTCAAATCAGTAGCCCAATGAGCAGCTCCCTCTTTATATTGCTCCTCCCAGTCATCGGGCGTCATAGCTCGGATGTTCCGGACATCCCTCCCGGCACTGGGTGACGCTTTCGGAGGCGGAGGATTCGCTAGATCGGCAGCCGATACCATATTGAGCGGCACGAGATAAATATTCCCCTGGCCATCCGGCAGCGGGTTCCTATTCTCGATCTCGCAAATATCGTCCGCACTCATCCAACCAGCATTCCTAGCTTGTGCATAGGCGGTATAGCGGCTTACCGTATCGCCGCGCAAGAGCCCATCGACCAGGAGCTCGGCGAATATCTGTGTCCGCTGTTCTTTCGGCACCAACTGGGTCAGGATAGCCATCTCGTCGCGCCGCGCCCAGGGTCGGATGCTATAGACTACATAGTTTATTGATTGGTGTTCGATATTACTGAAGGTCGCCCTTTCTAAATCCTGCAAGAGATGAGGCGGGATGCGGAGTATCCGAGCGATCTCTTCAAGTTGAAAACGCCGTGTGTCGATAAACTGGGCATCCCCGGGGGGCATCCCGACCTCTTGAAATTTTGTGCCCTCTTCAAGAATGTCGAAGGTATGCGCTTTCTCCGAACCCTCGTGGCTCTCCTTCCAGCTTTTTTTCAATCTCTCATAGGCCTCGTCAGATAAAGCTTCAGGGGTTTCAAGATAACCGCCGGGTCTTGCGTCATTGGCGAAGAAACGCGCCCCGTATTCCTCGGCCGCTATGCTCAGTCCTAGCGCTTCACGCGCCAAGCCGATCGGACTTATCCCGATAAGCCCGTTGTAAGACAGCCCCTTCACGTGGAAGACATTCGCAGCTGGTAGCGGAACAATACTGGTCTTTGGGTCAGCTATTACCTTCTCGCCCGTCCTCGGATCAACATAGGTCGTTGTCGCCGGGTCTTTTTGATAGAAATAGGTCAGTTCCCCACCGATTCGCCGGACTTCCATCCGGTCAGGCATCAAGGGCCAGAGCTGCGCCGGGTATCCGTCCCGGCCCCATATAATCTGAGCGTAGAAATTGCCCCAAAGGTTGAGGTGCGTAATCTTTAATTGCTGAAATACGAACGCGTCCATCTCCGGGTTCGGCTGATCATGCAGAATTGGATATAGCGGATGGTCATAGGCGCGTTCTTTGCCTCGAGGCTTGAGTCGGCGATAGGTTATGACAGGCAAGCTCGCTATGTCTTCGGAGAGAACCCGGATGCCCGCAGAAAAAGCAGCATGAGCCATCGCGCTCGAGACGGTTACTGATTTGCCGGACGCGGATGGTGCGTATCCTAATATTTCCAAGAGCCTAGCATCCGGGTTGCTCGGATGGCTGCGCATCTCGAGACTGAATCTTCCGACCTGTATTCTCACCCAATACTCCTTACGCCTCGCGTGTCATAGACGCTCTTCTTGTTCTTGTGCCTGAGTGCCCGGTCGACCGCCATGATGCCGGCCACGATACCATCTATCCGCTCTCTCGATCTGCTCTTGTCGGGCTTCATGTTCCCCGCCGGGTCCTGTTTTATGGCCACGTTCGACGCCATCCAGCGCAGAACCGGGTGACCGCCGTGGATGAGACGCTTCTGCATGACCATCGTCTCAACTTCTTTGGTTGGCGAAGCCATACTCGCGAACCCTTGTCCCATCGGGACCATCGTGAATCCTGCATCGTCTAAGTGCTGACTGATCTGCGTAGCGCCCCAGCGGTCGAAAGGTATCTCTTTGATCTTGTATAATTCGCCGATTTTCGCTATGTCAGCTTCGATAGTGTCGTAATTGATGACGTTGCCAGGGGTTGCTTTGATAAATCCGCGCTTGACCCACTGGTCATATGGGACCTTGTCTTTCTTGACCCGGTCCGCGATATTGTCAGCCGGGATCCAAAAGAACGGTAGCCATGCATGTTTGTTCTCATCGAGCGGGAAATCCAGGACGAAAGCGGCGATGTCGATGCTCGATGCGAGATCAAGACCTCCATAACACGTCCGCCCTTTCAGCTTATCGAGATCTATCTCCCCGGCCGCCTCATCCCACAGTTTCATCGGTAGCCATTTCGTCTCTTGGCTGGTCCAAATGTTCAAACGAAGCCTCTTGAATATGTTTTCTTTCGAAGGGACCTGCTTAGCCTCTTCGCACGCGACCCTTAAACGCTCAATGTCAAACGTGCGCCCTAAAGACGGATTTGCCTTTTTCCAGATCTCTTCATCGGTCCAGTCAATAGTCGACCAATCGTCTTGTTCGCCGGCGGAGAATATGACGGGTAAGAATTCAGAATCATCAATAATCCCGTCGCGGACCTTAATCGCATAATCGTGGACTTCCCAACACACCGAATTCTTGTCATACCCGGCCGTAGTGAGATAGACCATCACCGGCTGTCGTCTTGCGTCGCCGGCCCCGTCACTCAGGACGTCATACAGATCCCGGTTCGGCTGGGCGTGAAGTTCATCAAAGACGCAGCCGTGGACATTAAAACCGTGCTTTGTCCTAACATCCGAACTCAGCACCTGGTAGTACGAATCGGCACCGTAATAAACAATGCGCCGTTGCGAATCAAGGACCTTTAGCTGTTTTGAAAGATACCGCGAATTCCGCACCATCTTAGCTGCCGGCCGGAACACCAGACTCGCTTGTTCTCGATCCGCGGCCGCGGAATAAACCTCTGCACCCTCTTCGCCATCACCAGCCAACAAGTAAAGAGCGATGGCGGAGCCTAATTCAGTTTTGCCTTGTTTCTTAGGAATCTCGATATAGACTTTTCGATATTGTCGAAACCCGTCTGACTTCAGAATCCCGAATAAAGGTCTTATGACACAATGCTCTTGCCAGTCGAGAAGCCTGAACGGCTTACCCGCCCATTGGCCCTTCGTGTGGGTCAGGCAAGATATGAAGTCGACAGCATGGTCCGCGACTTCCTTGTCGTAACGAGGGTCATCTTGATAGGGATACTGCATCTCATTGCTTCGCCCTCTTTCGCTTCATAAGTTCTTCCAGCGGGTCGACTCCTTCCTGCGGGTTGAACGTTCCGAGCCTTGTTCTGGCTGAAGGAGTTAATCCAAATTCAGTACAAAATGCGCGGAGTTGTTTAAGAGCATCGTTGGCGATCTTAACCTGTGGCAAAGGCTTTAAGGCTTTAACTTGACCAAACTCGTCATAAATGGGGTACGTTTGACATTTCTTCTTGACCAGGTAATCTGTTGCTTTCTTCCATACAGCCCATGACTCGCAATATGCGGCGAGTGCGGCCTTGTCTACCTGCGTAAGTAAACCCAAACGAACAAGTTCAGGTACTATCCGTTTCCACTCCCACTTTGCGGGTCCTGACAAGAACCTCGGGCATGCCGGGATCGTAGTATCCGGTTTTGGTTCTTCTCGCTCTTTGAGCTTTAGTTTTGATGGATTCCCATTAATCACATGAAGCTTGGTAGGTAGTGGTTTGCGACCCTTCATTCTATCCCTTTCAGAAACTTCAATTTCCCGATTTAGTGCGCGAAGCTGCCCAACGGTCTAGGGTTAGCAGGTCAGGAGGTATTTTACCCGCCCCCCTATATTACGTGACCTTTAGGTTTGTCCTAACCCGTTATTGCTACAGCTCCTTATATCCTTTGTTACTCTCTATATCTCTAAGGCGACTAGCGCCTGTTGGTTATGGTGTGAGAAGAACATCTTTGCTTTTCCATATGATGTACTGCTTTATTGGTAGCCCAAAGATTGGACAATAATCATTTGTCCAACCGGTACCTGGAACCACTGGCCCTTGTAATCCCCAAACGACAATCCTGTCAGGAGCGCCATCGTTCCAGCCTTTGAATAAACGGAAGCTTGTTATTTGAAAGATTCTATTAAATATCTCCAGCTTGCTCATTGCCTGTCTAGCCTCTTCCATGTATTACCTGTTCTTATCTCCATTACTAATAGATTTACAATCCGATTGACCAACCACGTTGTCTGACATTTGTTGAGAAATGGTTTTACAACAACAGCCACAGACATCAACGTCTGGACTAACCACATGCGTCTCACTCTTGCTTCCAATCGAATCTCCAGATCACTCATGGCTTCTTGATGCCGAAAACCTTAACAACCTCATCGGCTTTCATCTTCTTTTCAACCAACGCTTGCAAGGTAATAAGCGCCTCGGCATCAAAATCTATTTCGTCTATAAGGATCTTTAGGGTCACAGTATTCACATCTTCAGTACTCATAGATAAGTCCAGTTCCCTTAAATGTTTCAAAGGCACGCCATCCAGTTCAAATGTAAGACCGTTCGCCGTAAGTGATTTACCTTTGATAACGAGTTTACTCATCGCCTATCCTCCGTTGCCGTCTTCCTGTTATGACAGGTAGTACATAAAGCCTGGTGATTAGTTGGATCGTAGAAAGCATCACCAGGTCTAAAAGGGATGATATGGTCTACAACCGTTGCTGGATGCTCACACCTAACACATATCGGGTTGTGCCTCAGATACCAGCGTCTGTATCGTTGCCAGCGTGACCCATAACCGCGCTCTGTGGATCCGCCGCGGTCTCTGTCGTATTGTCTGCCTTGATCCTTATGATCTTCGCAGTAGCCGTCGTGTGTCAGGTTAGGACAACCCGGCTGCCGGCATGGCTTCTTCAGTTTGTTTGGCATATCTACTCGACTAACGGGTCAGCGTTGTCCTCAACCAAAGCCGCGAGATGATTGTTCTGCCCGGTGCCTTGTGATAAGCCGCCCTTGGATACATCAACAGGTGTTAGAGTCACCAAGAATGCCTTACCGATTAGCGCCAGGTAAGCCTCGTTCGCTTTGATCATCTCTGCCTCAGGGACACTGACCGTAAATTTACAGGAACCTTGCCCATCACCCACTATCATGTTTCCACTCGGAGGCGGGAACGCTACAAAGCTGTAAGTTCTCTCGCCCTCTTTGCTCATCGATTGAATCCAAACGGTGGCTCAACAGGCTCGACGCGCTTTATGACACGCCCGTCCGGACCATAGATATAGCAAGGCTGAGGCTGCGAATAATCAACCGTCGGCATATTGGTTTTTACGTATTGACGGTTATGCCTTGCATAGTCATCATCTATCGGCTCAGCTTCCGAATCTCCGCTTATATCGATATTGTCAGCCATGACGCGCCCTTTCCCATACCGTCTCCTGAGCTAATTCAAATCGTTGAGTAAGTCCGTACTTTGCAGCAAAAGATTTCTGGCCGAGATTATGACTCTCGGAATGATGCCAATACGGAACACGCGAACAAAGGTATATCTCGTTCTCCGGACACAAGGCAGCTGCACCCCAGCGTTTGCGTGTCAAGAAATGATGTTTCTCTGCCGGCGTCTTGCCACAGATCTCGCAATAGTGGGTCATGGAATTAAAAAAGCCCGGACAAGAAGTCCGAGCCGTATTGTGGAGACAAATCTACATCTTAAGAATACCATATCTGTCAAGACCGCTCTGACCTTGTATTGTTTATTTTCATTCATCATTTCTGCTGTTCCTGTTGTTTTGGCTTTCTCAAGGTTCTAGCTAAGAGGCCAATCGCATCTTCAACCTTCGAAATAGCCCCGTTCACATCCTCAACAGCGTTACGCCTCTTGTAATCAACCTGCTTAGATATGCCAAAGTACCGTTCTTTCTTTATGTAAATGCCTTCTTCTTCCCTATATTGCTTCCTGCTGGACTGCTTCTGACCCTGCCCGTCGTTCGGTCCTGGCCATGACCTACCGGTGCCACTCCCTCCATAGGTAGAGTCTCGCAACTCTTGCTCGCTGGACGTGAGCTCGGTTATGAGAACAAGCAAGTCCACTGTTCGCCTAAGGAGGCTTGACCCGTAATCGTTCGGGTTCATCTTCTCGTATTCATCAGCTATTTTTTTGATATCCACCGCCTACCTCCTGCCCTTATATCTGTCCGCTCCCGGCGCCTGCCGCATCAGCCTGTCGAAGTCCTTGTCGGTCATATGTTTGAGCTCGTCCTCAACCAGCTTCTTGTTCACTTCCGCTTCTAATCCGCTGACAAAATCTTTGCCGGCGGCCAGTCTTTCCAGTCGCTTATGCGTGATCAAGCCCGCCTTGACCAATCGTTTCCGGGTGTGTTTGCGAAGGATCTCCGCGATCGACGGCATTAGGGGTTGACCTCGTTTAAGTCGCCTTCCCGGTAAGACAAGACCAGTTTGAGCTCACCCTTGGCCTCGAATACGCGGCCGTCGGCAGTGCGGAACTTCACGCGCACAACATCGAAGTTTTGCCGGCGCTTGCTGGGAGGTTTCAGATGCCGATATTTCGCACGATAGGCGTCGTTTCCCCTTTTCTTTATTAAGCGTCTATGTGCCATAGCGCATTCGGGCTTGCCGCACGTTGCCTGATTCGCGCGTTCCGGTATGTAATCGTCCAAGCAGTAATCACAGATTTCGGGGATTGCCTCTTTAGACGTCGGGACGTCTTTGGGGTGCGAAGTTTCAGCAGATGGCACTTTAGCGACCTGGGGTTTATCGGCTCGCGGCCAACGTCTCAGAGGATATGGCTTATCGTCCGTTGGTTTGTTCTTAGATTCCGGCAGAGTGAGTTTGACTACCGGCGCGTCCTCCTGTGCCTTGACAGCCTCTTCGACTTTTTTCACACGTTCTACCGTCCACGCCTCGGCGCGTAGGATGAACTCGAACAGCTTACGCCTCTCGTCCGCATTGAAAATCGTGAGTGCCCTAGCCCTCGCCAAAAAGCCCTCGCGTATCTCCCTCGTGCAATCCGGGCAATAATCGCCGACCGTGTCGTATTTGCTCACCGGCTCGTCGCACTTAGCGCAGTCGCGATCGGGTAGATCCTCGGCTTTTACGCTTTCCTTGAAACGGTTCTTACCCATATCTCCCTCCTTAAGCCCGAAAGGCCAGCCTCGACTCTTGGGTCTTCAAGAGCGAAACTGGCCTCCGGTTTTTCCATCTAGCCCTGTATTCGATTCGGTATTACTGTCAATCGGTTCTTGTAGCTCTTACTTCCTCGTCCGTTCCGTACTCTTACTGACCTCTCCCCGATATGCCCTGAAAGTCAGCGAGTCAAATCCTCTGTCCGCTCCGCCCTCTTTGACCTCTTCCAGCCATTCACAGAGTTCCTTGAGGGCGGGGCCCGGTACTGTCATGATCACTTTCTCAAGGCGTTGACGTATCATTTCGGGGAGTCGGTCGGTCATACTTTCAGCCCTCCTTTCGTTGTCCTGATGCTGATCGTCCTCCAATCGGGAATCTACCAAACAAAAGCCCGCGCCAACCTTTATTCCGTGCTGGCTTAACCTCGGCTGGATTTACCTCAATCAGCTTCTTTTTTTCATAGCTGCCGCAATCGTTGTGCTTATTTGCGATTTCAGGAATTAGGTAGGTAGGCTTCTTGCTCCTGTATGTGCTGATATGCCCGTTTGCTTTTGTGCAAGGCGGGGTGAAGTAGCCGCCGGGGCCAAACCAATACCGGCAGTCTTCGCAATAAACGGATTCTACCCCGGCAATTGCTTTTTGGATTTTTGCCAAGGAGGCATCAAGGGCGCTCGTGTCGGCGATTATCTTGACAATAACGTCGGTATGGGACGGCGCCTTGCTAAACGTCTTGTCAATCCATTCCTCGAACGTAATATCCCCCTCCGGCCACTCGCCTTTTTTAATCTGGCCGGCTTTAAGTACATCAAAAACCTTCCAGGCATAAGGTTCGTCGATTTTAATGATGAAGTAGTTCCTGCCTGGTTTCATCTGCTTTAGCATTATCGTTTCCTCCCATGTTTCTTATTCTGCCGTTCCCGTTTTCTTGCCGCTTTAACGTCATCCCGATACTTATATGGTTTGCTTCCAGGATGATTGGTCCGTATTGCCCGGGTAACCGAAGAATTAAAGAATTTTAGCCAGCTCATTCCTCTTCACCATGTCCCAATATCGTTCCTTCCATTTCAACCAGAACGTTGCCGGTCCCGCCTATCAGATCCCGCCGGAGTTGCCGCCTCTTTTGCCGCGGCCATCCTGTTTTGACCAGAAAGCGATCGAACTCTTTCCAGTCCCGCTTAATCCTATTCATCAGACGCTTAGTTTTTCGCTGAGCCCAAAACTCCGATAGACGCTTCACTCCCCGCCCTCCAAGCTCATATGCCGCCAGTTGATGTTGGCGATCCAATGTCCGAGAATCGGCCCGTGCAAGCTGATATGTGTCACACGCCGGCTCATGGGCTGTTTGGTTTCGGTATCGATCAGGTTGATCGTCACCGGCTGATCGTCCGCAATGATCGATTGCAGGCCCCTAAGTCGGGATGCTTCAAAATCGGTGACGAGCCGAATGGTGTTAGGCGCCAAGCCGGTGATGTGGTCTAAGGCGTTCCCGTGTTCTACTTTGCCCTCTATCATGGCCTTTTCTACATCGATGATCATTTAGGTACCTCCTCGTCTTTGCTGAACTTCCCGCCATTGTAGGTTTCAACAGCGACCGGCGGATGCGTCTGACCCCACACCCATAATGCGACAACGCCCCTGAACAGAACGCTTAACCGCTCACGCCACGATAATTGCCAAACGGAAATGTAGACATTCCCGCCATGTGCGCTTTCAGCACATCCGCAAGGCAGTTCACCGCAGCCCGCCCCAACAAGCGTTTTATCTGCCTTGTACTCCTTATATTCCTTAACTGGTATCACTTCGCGCCTCCCATGATCTCTTCCTGCCTTTTGCTTATCCGTGCCTGTTCGGCCACGATGAAGTCCAATACGATCTTGTCGATCTCGCGGTTCTTCTCATCTAGGGTGATCTTGTTTTTCAGTATTTCGAACTGCGTATCCCGCATGTCCAGTTCTTCCTTTTGGGCCTTTTTGAGCTTGGCTATCGTATTCTCGCGGGCCCGGATCGTTGCACGTAAATCCTTGACGAGGAGGGCATTAGAGAGGAGCGCATTCACGGCTACGAATGTCACGCCAGCGAACACGATTATGATGACAATCCGGATCATCCTAAGAGTAGGAGTCATTTGTCACTCCAAACGTGAATAAAATCTGTCCTGTGCTATTCATAGGAATCGGATTTGTTTTGTAGAAAATACCCCGATGAGTTAGTCCGACGAAACAACCATCTTCATATATTGCCTCTACCCCAAACATTAAATCGGAACTATCAAGAATCTTAGCCTCGCAATTTTCCGTCCAAAGAATAAGAAAACCAGGACGCTGCTCAATCAGATATATCTCGATAACGTTAGGGAATGCGATGGTCATCTCGGCTTAGCCTCCTCTTTGGAATCCCCGAGGAATTCGACCAGCTTTTCAATAACCGGCTTAAATGCCTTAGCCCATTCTGAACAGAAGACCGTCCATGCCTTGTTGAGTCGCTTAACAGCATCCAGATAAGAGCCCTCAAGCACGAATACCGGCTCCTTCACCCCGTGCCCGCAACAGGCGCTCGACAGGCCGTTTACATGACCGATACAAGCGTCATGCCCTTCGGGGGTCGGCAACCTCCCACACCTTTTGCAGGGGCGTTCTATCGAAGTCGGCTCGTCGGTGTCTTGATACCGCCATGTTTCCGTCTGTTCGTCGTAATATGTCGGGTGTCCGCGGTGATGGCTAGTGGCTGTCATTCGCCCAACGTCCAGCACATCAGTTCTCCGGCATATACGCTTTCGTCCCCAACTTCGCCATTGTATATCTTGACCTTGCGCTTTCCCCAAATATCTTCATTCGGCCAAAACTCAAAATCATAGTTTCGGGCGAGCTCGATAGCCTTCTTAAGGGTTCTTGCTTGACACGTAGGGACAAAGCACGAGCCGCCGTCTTCGCTAAAATAGACTTCCTCAATCGGGTTTGGCCGTACCATCTAAACCACCAGCCCGTTATAATAAAGCGGGAATTTGTCCTTGTTTCCAGCAAGCCCCAGGGGCGTACTCTTTTGGACTTGCCGCGCCCACTCAACGGCTTCCTCGAAAGTGTCAAAACGCTCAACTCTTCTCGCTCTTGCGCGATCACTCCGACATAGAACCAGTACAAACGCATCGTAATAACATGTTTTTACAAACCTTATTTCAAGACGATTGGCCGGTAGCATCAGACCACCAGCCCATACTCTTCAAGGAACGGCCGGACGTTTTTCTTCCACAGGATGTTCGGGTGTCCGGTGGCGATGACGCTTTCCAGCCAGGCCTTTTCGGGCTTGATGATCTTTTTGGGGTCGCCTGTCATGGCGCCGACAATAAGGAGGTCAAAAGCCTCAAGCCATTCCACCCTATCAACCAGTCCAAGTAGCGGTTCTAATGAAACGAAAGCATTGACGCCGCTTGTCGCTTCCCATAGCTCCTGCGCTCGGTAGGCATCGTCGTTGTTTGTTATCGTCGTACCTAGCCGACAGTTATCGGAAAAATCAAACAACTTATATCGCCCTGGATTCTTCGTCAGGAACATGTAGGTGTGACGAGGAGTCGCATGACAAGCGGCCAGGGTCGCGTCTATATGAGCCTTCGGCGTTTCGGCGTGGAACAGGTCCCCCATGCTCTGTACGAATATCGTCCGGGGTTTCCGCCAATGGGCTGGTTTCTCAAGCTGCTCCTGATGCCAATGAGGGATGAACTGATGGCATAGCTCACAGCCCCTTAGGTTCCTGGCGGCGAACTCGCGAGCGTAGCAATACGAGCAGGGCCGAGGAGTTTCCTTATAGCCGCCCGGCCCATAGCAACCCCAGCCGAGGGGATTTATTGTTTCGTCACACCATTCAATCTTAGTGCTCATGCGACTGCCGCCTCGATAAACTCAACGTGAAGATGGCAGTCCACGCATTTGAGCATCGCCGAGCCGTCCAGATAGGGGACTATTTGAGTCCGCCGATGCAGGCAGACGTCAACCCCGTTCTCGCTGAGTTCGTCGAATGATATCTCCGCATGACATTTCGGACATTCATAGTCAACGATGTTATTCTTGGTTATTTCGATATCCCAGGAATCGTAGTCGGTAATCTCGCCCGTCTCGACGTTGAACGTCCCGCCGATCATGCCCTCGACTTCGATTTGTATGTCGAGTTCTTTCAGGCGAGCCGAGCATTTAGGACAGGTTAGGCTGCTCATACGCCCCTCGCCTCCGCCTCGTTGTAGAAACTCGACACAGCCCGCATCCAGTCATCCGGCGGCACGCAGTAAGACGTTGCCGAGTAGATATCGCCCTGGGCCAAGCGCGGGTATTCGTTAGCGATCGCGCGGACGTATGAGTCTATAAGCGCCTCCGGAGACGATTCGTCCAATCTCCCGGACCAACCGAACAGGGCCCAGGCGGCCGCGATCCCATTAGCCCGGCCGAACGTGCTCTCCTTGCCGGCAATTGCCAGGATTACCGCCGGCTTGACGCCGTGCTTTTTGCAGGCGCGGTATATGGGCCCGGCGTAATCGGCGAGCGGCGAACTGTATGAAGCCAGGTAGTCTCTGATGGCCTCGATCCGGCCGACCTCTTCCCGGTACCTTGCGTTCTCCTGCTGAAGCTGGTCTATCGTCATCTGCTTTTTCTTGTTGTCTTCCTCGAGTTTTTGCTGTTCGCCCTCGCTCTTCTTGAGCACCTTGTCGAACTTCTGCTCGAGACGTTTCAGCCGGCTGATGTTGTCGGCCTCTGCTGCTTTATCGATTGCCGCCTTCGCATAGGTCATACCTAAAAAAACGATGATGAACACGATGATTGCCAACCAAATAAGCCAATTTGGACCTCTTAAAGGATTTCTTCTCATGAGACCGCCTCCGTTTTGAAATGAACAACGGTATATGTCGGACAACCTTCGTAGAAAACCTTGGTTACTTTGAGCCGCGCGAATCCCTTACTGGCAAACCCCGTATGCGCGATTATCGTATCGCCCTGCTTGCCCTGCCATATCTCGTTGAGCGTGATTTTGTCCAGGCTTTCATCCAGCATCGCTTGCCTTTCTTCTTCGGTAAAACGAAGGTGTCTTATCATGGCTAATCCCTCGGATCCTCGTCAGATTCTGCGATCGCTGCCTCTTCTGCTATCCGCTCTTGAGCTGCCGCGATAAGTCTCTGCTCACAATCAGCCACCGTGTAGCCCGTGTCGATTAAGAACATGTAATAGGAAACAAGACCTCCCAGCTCGTCTTGTCCCTTCCAGGACGGGAACCCATCCGGAAGATAAGAAGCGTTGCCGTCGACGTATGCATCCGCTCCGAGAATGGCTAAAACAAACAGCTTTTGCAGGGAATTCGGTGCAGAAATACCTAGCGAGGCAAGCGATTCATCAATTTGACCATAACTTTCAGCCGGCTCGATACCGTCCTGCCATACCACACTGGCGATAAAATCAAGAATGGTTCCCTCGAGTTTCTCCGTTTTCCCGATTAGCTCTTTCAGATGCTCAACGCGCACAACTTCAGCTGCTTTAAAAGCTGCCTTATGCTCTTCGCGCGCTTTATTCTCCGCAATCTGCTCAGGCGTAGGCTTGTATTCTTTCTCAACACAACCATGAACTTCGGGTGTCGTACACCAATACTCGACACTCGCGTCGTAAGGACTGACATAGGCGATGTGCCCGGGACATGACGCGTGTTCTTCCGGAGTCATGGGCTTGTCGTCAACTTCCATAAAAGAAAGCCTCTTGGCCCCGGTTATGTAGCTTTCCTTAGAGATTTTGACACCGGCGGCCGTCAGCTCATCTATGGTTTCTTGGACATTGATCTTCATGTCCCGAGAAAACCTAAGCTGGCTCAAAAAGTGCTTGAAGCTGTCACTGCCGGCCATGCCTACGAGCTTTTTGTAGGTCTTTTTGTCGTCCTGGAATTCGACGAGCGCGGCGGCCTCTTCGATCGTGACTTGCTGCCCCTTAAGGTCCTCGTAAAGCTTGTCGGCCGCCGGCGCGACGATCCTGGCAAGTTCAATGAGCGCTTGGTCACGTCCGGTGAACGTAGCCACGGCCTTTACGTCGATGCCTAAATCAAGCATCGTCTGAAATCCACGGCACTCTTCAAGGGCTGTAAAGTCTTCGCGGACCGTATTCTCTGCCATAAGCCTGGATACTTGCCCGGCACGGTCAAGAGTATCGAACACAAGCGACGGTATGGTCTCGTGTGAGTTGTTTTTCGCGGCCTGCAATCTCCTATGGCCGGCGACGAGTTGATAACGATCGCCATTCTTGACCGTGACGATCGGTACCATAACCCCAAGCTCCTTAACGCTCCTTGTAAGCGTTGGGATGCCTATATTGCCGGTCCGCGGCTGGTCCGGATTCGGGTCTATCTTGTCTACCGGTATTAGGTCGAAGCCTGCTATATCTTCTTTTTTCTTGGTCATTCTGAGCCTCCCAATAAACTTATTCCGTACTCGATGATTTGCTTTCGGAGTTTTGACCGAGCATAAGCATAAGCATAAGCAGCAGCATAATCAGCAGCATAAGCAGCATAAGCAGCAGCATAAGCAGCATAAGCAGCATAAGCAGCAGCAGCATAAGCAGCATAAGCAGCAGCAGCATCAGCAGCATAAGCAGCATAAGCAGCATAAGCAGCATAAGCAGCATAAGCAGCATTTTTGTTTTTTGCTGTTGGAGAGTTTATATATATTTTGGCCGCCTCTATCGCATCTCTCGGCCGGCTGTCGTTCGGATATTTCTTTTCGTAAATCTCAATAACCTGCTCCGCGGCGAACACTGCATACTGAACTTTTTGTTTCTTGTTCATCAATCTAACGATCGTCCAGTTCGCCCAATCAAAATGATTCTCAACCACCAGCTTTTTGATCACTTTGATGCTGTCGGTTTCTGTCTGAGTGAAGAACCACCTCACGCCCTCTGGACAAGCGTTGTATTCCTTTAGCCAGGCCTTCGTTATTTTCATTCCACTGCTCCCTTTTCTTTGAGGGCCGCCATCTTGCATAATTCCAGGAGTTCATTAGCAAAATCTGCGGCGTCCTTCCATGTCAGATCTAAATCAATCGCGGAATCCCGCGCCAAACCGAACGTGCGTATCGTTACTTTCCCCGGTCGTTTGCCAACATCGGCGTGAATCGTTCCGTTGCGGGTGTGATAGCCCATGATTGAACCAATCGGGGCAACAGAGTTTCCTATATAGCGCTCGGTAATCGCCTTTTCAATCACTGCTTTTGCTCCTTTAAATTCCGTCGGTCCGGCCCATCGATTTGAATGATCCGACTCATGCC
The DNA here is from genome assembly GCA_041658625.1 of Actinomycetota bacterium. Taxonomy (NCBI): domain Bacteria; kingdom Bacillati; phylum Actinomycetota; species Actinomycetota bacterium. Next base: position 563,643 of record JBAZZW010000001.1, on the reverse strand, counting down.
GGCAATCCTTGAGACGATCCTTTCATCGCCGATACGCTCTTCGAGGTCATCAAGATCCAGGTTCGAAGTAAAAACCGTAGGCATCAGGTTGCGCTCCCTGTATGCGATGACGACGTATAACGCCTGACGGACCCAATCGGTCACTTTCTCGATTCCGATATCATCAAGGATGAGGACCCGGGCTTCTTTGAGCGGTCGTATGGCTTCCTCTTCGCCTTTTATCCTGAGCTCGCTGCGTAGATGTAAAAGCAGATCCGGGACCGGCCAGAAATCAGCGTCGTTGATTAGCTCCCGATAGATAGCCACGGCCAGATATGTCTTCCCGCGGCCGGCGAGCCCATAGAAGAAAAGGGATCCGGCCGGCGCCGCGACAAATTCCTTGGATATCTCGAGCATCCGCCGATGTTTTGCCGTTAGGGGCTTGAAAGAATCGAATGATGCGGCAACGTATTTCAATCCGCACTTGTTGACGACTGTGTTCTTGATCCGTAGCTCATCAGCGCGTCTTTGCTCTTGCTGAAGTTGCTCTTCCAATTTCTCTTCGTAAGCCTTTTGACAACCCGGACAACGCGGCTCTTCCGGTATCTTCGGTTTCCCAAAAAGGACGATTACCTTGGCGTTGAATTCCTTGTGGCAGTCGACGCACTCACTCTTCAAGGTGCTTGTACTTACCATTTCCACTTGGTTTTGTCTTAGCCCCATGGTGACCTCCTTTCTTACCCTTGGCATCCTTATGTTTACCGCCTTTCTTCCGTCTCTCGATAATCGATTTGACGTATGCGAGATTCCGGCCTTCATGCAGCGCAGCTTCCGAGACTGCATGATTGATCCATTCAAGAGGTACCCCGGCCTTAAGTTCTTGATTGATCCAATCAGTGATAAGAGGCGAGGTTAAACCTATTTCGGCCTGCCAGAGATCACAGGCGGCCTTGAAATCGGGGTGTAATTCACCAGTAGTAGTAGCAGCAGTACTTAAAGAAGGTGTAGCTGTAGTGCATTCCGGAAGCATTGCCCCCGCATTGCTTCCGCTTTCCGTCCGCATTGCTTCCGCTTTCCGTCCGCATTGCTTCCGCTTTCCGTCCGCATTGCTTCCGCTTTCCCAACGCTTAGCTGACGCATTTTTAGCCTGGTCACGGCGTGCCTCTTGATGCGCGGCTTCTCGTATCAATCTCTTTTGTTTCCAACGCTTCAACTCATCGTCATAGACAAAAGCAGCCATTACGTTAGCTTTAATTCGTTTCCAGTCCGATAATCTGAGTCTCGCTATACGTGCCAGGCGTGAATCGTCGTCCGGGAGCGTTCCCGTAGGCTTCTCTTCCCATGCGGCACAGATTAAAAAGATGTAGGCGCCGGCTTCTGTCGTCGACATAGCCATAACGTTAGGATCTCCGACAAAATCAGCTGGGTAGAATTGGAAGGCGGGGGAGGAATTAGCCATTGGCGGCCTTTCTATATAAAGAGATCTGTTCCTGCAGGGGTTCTTCTATGGGCTTCTCCTCTTCGGCTTTCTTCCGGAGGTAGTCGACCCTGGCACGCTCGACGTTGTCTTTAAGATGCCGGGCCTTGGTCTCTATCGCCCGGGCATAGGAAATATCCGTGTGGTAGGCCTCATCAAAGGCCGCTGGATCGTCTTCGGGGTTAAACCACCAGTAGCCACCATTGGTACCGCTCGAGGATGAACAGATAGGACATCCGTAATCGATAATGAGCGCGGCGACTGTCTCCCGGGCCTTCCGGACATCGCTGTCTCGAACCCTACCGTCTTCGTCGGTGCCTAAAACGGCGATAGTTAGCGCCTTCTTGCTTTTGGTATTCTCCCGGCCGAATGCATAGGTTCTCAGATGAGCCCGGACGGCATACAGTAGATCCTGATTTATCGCCCGACTCACGAGGCTTCCCTTAATAGGTATTCTTGGTACTGGTTACAAAACGGCGCCGCAAAGCAGAATTCCTCACACCGGATCCGTTCACTCGGGCGCTCTTCGATCCGATATGTCTTGCCGGCGACGACTTTCAGATACTTCCGGTCGACGCAGAACTTCCGCTCGAGCCATTTAAGGGCTTCATCCTTTGACGGAGCGACCTTATCCGCCCGAGACCGACCGCTCTTGATGACAGCGTAACTCATGGGCTTAGCCCACATCTCGAGGTCCGTACAGAGCGGCAGGGCGTCATCGGGGATATCGGCCGCCTCTTCATGTAGCCGGCAGCGCTCAAGCATATAATCGAGAGTCTTTTCTTTGGACCATAGTGCGATCTGTTTATTGACGAATCCCGATTGCGGATAATCCGGGTCGTACTTCGCGCGACGCCACATCCAGTCGCGTAAGAGCGCATTGATCTCCGCAGTGAGGATGTCGAAGCCTTCTTGCTCCATTAGATAGGCGTACATGCTGCATTGCGCGTCCCATTCGTACTTCTCGCCGAGCATGAAGGACCAGACGCTCGTGTCTTTCCAGTCGATGATGTTCGTTTCTTCCGTCCGGTCGATCTTGCCGGTCACTATAAGCCCGTTTGGAAGGATGAGGTAGGATCGGTATTCATGGAGGGCGTTAATCTGATCGCCGCCCTCGAGGATCATATGTGTTAATTTTCCGCGGACCAGATATAGCATTCTCCGGGCATCGACAACAATCTCATCGTCGTGCCGGATCTGTAATTGCCGGCGCCGCGGGCTCATAATGAGCTCCGTGCATGAATAGTCGGCTTTCCCTTTGTCGTACTCGTCATTCAGGATGATTGACATAAGCGGGGCTGGATAGCCTAACTCATTCGTGATTTTCAGTGTCGTCTCCTGATCTAATACATTGACTTGCTAGACAGCAGTTCTGTTTCTCACTTAGATAAGGACACCCGAGACATGAAGGGCCGGTGTCCGATGCCATCAAACCTCGCCTTGTTTACGGTCTGGGAATTCCCCGTCGTACCACTCCATGAATTCAAGCCACCAGTAGATGTAATCTATCCGCTCTAAGATGGCTAACTCTCGGCCCATACGGAAACGATCTTGAGCCCGCTCTATTTCCTTGTCCGTTAGGATCATCCCAGCGCTTAGATTCAAGGCGCGTTCCGCCTTAGCCGTCGGCCAGGGACCGCGTGTGTTTTCCTTTTCGTAATCATAAGGAGCCATCTACAACCCGCCTCTCTTCCAGCCATTGGTCTAAATCCTTGACAAGATATCCGATGCGCCGGGCCCCGAGTTTCAGATGCGGCGGGGCCGGTGTCCTTCCGGGAAGATTGCCGTCGCACCGCGCTTGAGCAAGCCAGGATTTTGACATACAGATGTATATAGCGGCGTCTCTTTCGCATAGGACGGCGGGAGGGCCTACGGGGCCGATTTCAGGATTAGCGGGCATCGGTTTTAACCTCCTCATTGCGCTCGATTTTGAAAATATCATCGAAGGGAACACCTAAAACATGGATAATCTTTTTGGCCGTTTTGCTTGTTGTCCCGCGCAGGCCATTCTCAAGAAGTTGAACCTGGCCTCTCCCGAGCCCGATTTCCCGAGCCAGTTCTACTTTGTTGAAACCCGCTCGGCACCTCGCATCAGCAAACTCGGGTTTAGCAACAATTCGTTCACGCGGCATTAGTTACCCCTTCTTTTTTTGAGTGAATAGGTCCGCTTCTTGAGCAGAGAAATACCGGAGCGCGATATTCGTAACATTAAATAGAGAGTCGATCGGCTCGCGCAAAAGAAGCGATAGTGAACAAGCGAGCGGAAAGCCTGGCATCCGCTGTCCGGATATGAGCTGTGACCAATGACTCGGAGTTATAGCGACTAGTTCACATAAGTCACTGACCGAATACTCTCTTTTAAGCCTGGCTTTCTCTAGATTGTTCGTTTCATGTAAACTCATAGTCACAAGATAGTATACGGAGAGTTATATGTCAAGAAATATTTAAAGAATTTATGTAAGATAGTAATGCAGGTCACAATGCATCTACAACAAATCTAACCTGTTGGCGGTTAAATACTTTCTGTTAACTTTAAGTTAAAGGCGCGGCCGCTCGCTCGCTTTACTGTGGGTATAACTCTATGTATACTATTGCTGTGACATACGAGACCGTAGGACAAGCGCTGCAAAGAATAAGAGAAGAACTCGGTTTTTCGCGAACCGATGTTGAGCGTCTAAGTAATAAGGAATTCCGGATACCGATATTGGCTCTCTACGAAAGAGACATGCGCAACATCAGCGTTGGCCGGCTTCTGAAGCTATGTGAGTTTTACGGAATCGATGTTTGTGATGTTTTATCGCCTTCAAAAGAAGCCGTTAGTCTACGCGGACTAAATGGTCCGGACAAAGAGATTGTTAAACAAACCGTTGCGAGCTTCCGTCGAAAAAACAATCCTGAGAAGAAATCTCACGCTTCTTGATTGTAGTTGTTGGCATAAGGGTTTAAGGGAGTAACAAAAAGGGGGCAGAATGAAGAAGATCGTCATGGTACTAGGATGCATCGGATTGCTGGCAGGGCTTATGCTTGCCTGCTCTAGTGATCCGGCGACAAAGGTCGGCACAACAGGGACGTCGACCACTCCAGCCAAACCGACGACATTTAAAGTCGGGGATCAAATCAAGCTGGGCGATAGGGTACTTACTGTTGAGGCTCCTGTACGAAACGTGACTGATCCCGATGGCTACCTTAATCCCGATGAAGGCAAAGAATGGGTCACAATCGCTGTGACAATAGAGAACAAAGGCAGTGAAGCCGTCTCTTTTAATCCATACGATTTCAAAATGCAGGATTCGAGCGGCACGCGATTAAATATAGCTTTCGTCCCGAGCGTCCAAAATCAACTACATTCTGGCGAAGTCGCCCCCGGAGGAAAGACTGCCGGCGTCCTCCCATTTCAAGTTCCCGCCAGCGATACTGGACTAAAGCTCGTCTTCAAGCCATTTTGGGGAAGCGAAACGCTTATAACGCTTCAGTAATAATCGTCTCGCATTGACCGCCAGCCAACAGCAGGAGATCGTCGACTACCTAGAGACGCTTGTTAAATAAAGGAGAATCATATGATAAAAAAGGTAGATAGTGGCCAGCTGAGATATATATTTGAGCTGGCAAATAAGGTTGACGGTTGTGTCCATGCAGGAATTGAACTAGGCACAAAAGGCAGCTTGAATCCTGATTTGTGTATCCTGCTCGACGAGATACAGAAACTAGAGAAGATCGTCAATAAAGGTTAAGGTTTTACCAGACGTGCCCGCCCGCAAAATCATTGACAAAAGAGTATACTTAGATATATAGTGTGCTTCCTAAAGCATACGGATAGATAAGTCGATATTCCTGTTGAAGGACGAAAGGGAGGGCAGTGATATGTCGGCGAAATACGATGACCAAATCTTCATCTCAGGTCTAGTATTCAAAGAAGGCAATCAGTGGACTTCGCTTTGCCTACAATACGATGTCTCCTCGCAGGGCGAGAACCCGCTCATTGCTATTGAAAACAACATCGAGGCCGCACACGCCTATCTTGACGCATGTTATGACGAAGGCAAAAGCCTTGAAGATTGCTGGCGGCCGGCGCCAATCTCATACTGGTGTACTTTCTCATGGCTTACTCTTCGCGATATGGTCCGGAGACGCAAGCTACAGACCGTTGATAAAGAAAAGACATTTAGGGCGCCCCTGGCATTCGCTGCCTAATGGGCACACCCAGTATTTCATCAGCCGACTTTATCCGCGTTCTAACCTCTTTGGGCTTCAAGGAAAAAAGGCAAACCAGTAGCCACAAGCAATTCACACATCATAGTCCGCCCCGTCTTGTGACCGTGCAGTATCCCATTAAGGATGTCACCCCGGGTAATTTGTCCTGTATGTTACGCCAGGCAGGGCTGACAAAGAAAGAGTTTCTTAAACTACTCGGATCTATTTAGCCTAACCAACCTGGCCACAGCCTCTGCCTTGACCTCTGGTGATAGGTGAGCGTACCTAAGCGTCATCTTGATATCGCCGTGCCCGAGTAGTTCCCGGACCGTATTCAGATCTACGCCAGCCATGACTAGCCTGCTGGCGAAGTGGTGTCTCATGTCATGCCAGCGGAAATCTTTGATGCCGGCCGCCCTCAAGGCGCCACGCCAAGCAGTCCGCATATCGCCGTCAAAGACGAAGGATCCTTTAGAATATGGCCGCCAGTCCTCGAGAGCCCCAAGCGCTTCCGTATTCAACGGAACGTGCCTTGTCTGACCGCTCTTGGCGCCGGATCCACGGACCGTAAGCATCGCCCGATCGCTATCTATGTCGCTCCATTTGAGATTCAGGAGCTCGCCACGGCGTAACCCCGTATTCAGACTGACGATGACCGCCGGCTTGAGTCCGTCATAATGGTCATCCAGCGCAGGCAGCGTATTATATCCCCGCACCCGTCGCCATTCGTTAGCGCTCTCGCGGCCGCGCCTTGCTTCGCCCTCGCGATCGACGAGCGCGGCCCTCAGTCGCTTCTCTTCGTCTTCCGACAAGTACCGGATATTTACGGACCGGTCGACCTTAAGCGCCTTGACGGAAGCCAAAGGATTGGCCGGGATGATATCCCATTCGACCGCCCGATTCAGCGCGGCCTTGAGCGTACCGACGGCTCTATTCGCCGAAGAAGGTTTTATCTTTTTCAAGCGGACCGTCCGCCATCGCTCGATCGAGAGCGCCGAGATCTCCGACAGACGCTTATTCCCGAACTCCGGGATGAAGTTCGACCGAAGGCAATCCAGGGTCGTCATACTTCTGAAATGACTAGACACCCAGGGCGCGTACGTATGTTCGATATAAGCGGCCAAACGCGGCTCCTGGTCGTTTTTCTTGGGCCGAGGGTCGATGCCCCGCGCCACGTCTGAAAGAACCTCACGGGCCCGCTCTCGCGCTTGGGCGGGCGCTAAAACACCGACTCTGCCTATTGTCATTCGACGGTTCCGGTGATACTGTACGACGTACACCATCCGTCCGGTCGGTTGTACGCGGACGATGAAACCGGTGACTCGAGAATCCCTGACTTCATAGGGTTTGGCCGCCGGCTTAAGACTGGAAATAAGGGTGTTCCCGATAATCGCTCGCACGTGACTCCAAGATTTAAATGCATATTAAGTGCAAAACGATTGTAAACTGGCGGGGCTCATTGTGCAACGTTGGGCGAGCAGAAGTGTGCTAACGGCTCGTCAAGCCACTTATCCGTCCGATTAAAACCAAAGAAGATTCCCGTCATTACCGATATTTAATATCTGATAAGGGTGAGGTCGGTGGTTCGAGTCCACCTGGGCCCACCAGCTTCCTTAGAAAACGCGGGCGTTTTCAAAGAAGCGGAGATTAGAAATTGGAGAGTCGAGAGTAGATTTCTAATCGGTCTAATCTCGATTTTCTAATCTCGCGCTTCATTACGTTGCCTGGATATTGCCGCGAGGCCAGCCTTGGTGAAGACGGGCTACCCAATCATCTGCTACGTGTATATGATTATGCTATGCATAGTCTTCCTTCTCACCGGGCCACTCTCTTCCTAATTGCCTGTCTGGCTCTAACGTCCCTTAGCTGTAGCGCGTCGGCCACACTAAATCGTCAAACACAAACCAAACAAGCCGACAGCGGCTTCAATAAGCCGCTCATTATGGACGAAGTTCGCGAAGACATACACGTCGAATACTACGACATCCGCGGGACGACGGCGGAAGAGCTTTTCCAACAAATGTCGGAATTGGGACCGAGAGATAGCGATGGTAATTGGTTTGCCAAGGCCAACTGGGCAATTGATTGGGCTTACCCGATTCCTAAAGGCGATAGTTGTGAGCCGGTTCAAGTCATCGCTTGGATTCAGTACATTTTTCCTCGATGGGTTGACAAGAACGAAGCCCCGGCTGAGCTGCAAGCCAGGTGGGATGCCTACGAGCTGCGGCTTAAGAGGCATGAAGAGCATCACAAAGACATTGTCGTGAAATACGGCCAGCAGTTTATCGCCGAGATTAGGAAGATAGACGATTACAGCTCCTGTAAAGAACTCGAGGAGCGAATCGGCGCCATTCACGCCCAGGGCATTATCATAAATGCTTGTACCCAAGAACAGTTACAGTATGACCAGGACACTAATCATGGTGCGGCCGAAGGCCTGATTTTGTAACCGCTGACCTTAGAGCGCAGAGAGACTTTCTTTGGCTTCTGCCATTCTCAACACCTCCTTACGTTGGTCTTGAGTTAGTATCCGAGTTTATCTTCGGACTTGACTGTTATGCCTCCATTACGGTTTGTTAAATTTGGATTAAGCTGAAAAAACCTTGAAGATTCTTCTTGACTCTACCCTTAGGGCAGACCCTAGTATTACAATTGAGAGCACTTCAGACACCCTAATTACGCAAGGAGATTATCGATAGTAAAAAGGAGGCCGTCATGACAGCTCAAAACGGAAGTTTCGAGGTCGAGGAGAAGAATCTGGAGACGATGCTCGTCGCCGGAATCCGGTATAAAGGCCGGTATGACGAGGTCGGAGAGAAGCTCGGCGCCGTCATGAGGGTTGCGGGACGCAATATGGCCGGCAACCCGATGAACCTTTATTTTGACGAAGATTATAAAGAGACTGACGCCGATATTGAAACATGCATCCCGGTCAGAAAAGGCGAGGACAAGGGCGACGTCAAGGTGCACGAACTTCCCGGCGGCAAGGGGGTTTCATTGATACATAAAGGCCCGTACGAGACTTTGTCGCGGAGCTACGAAAAGATCTCAAACTACGTAAAAGAGAATGGGTATAAGGTCCAGCTGCCTACGCGTGAGATTTATGTAAAAGGGCCGGGGATGATCCTTAAGGGCAACCCGGACAACTACCTCACCGAAATCCAAATGCTGATTGCGGAATAATTAGGACTTATTGCGGTTGCGGATGTAGAGGAAGACAAGGATACCCGCAAGGATTAGAACTAGCAGACTAAGTACGCCGATGGCGACCCAGAACAAAACATGACTTTTCTCTTCGGGTTTTTTCGTTTCAGCCGGGATTATCTCTTTTACCGTCCGGAAAGTATAATCCTTGGAGACCACCTGGTGTCCGTCTGCGTTCGTGCTTTTTACCCGGAAGTGATATGTCTTATCTGTTTTAAGCTCGATTAACTGGACAGAGTGAGTCTTTAGCTTATCGTCTTTTCCGGAAGTCTTACCGTATGCAGTCGTCTCGCCATATTCGACGTAACTGTTTGAATCAGCGTCGGTCGTCCACGTTATGTACGCGGAACTCGTCTTGATTCTATCGGCTTTGACCTTTGTAATTTGAGATCCCGTAGCTTGGGCGCTTGATGTCGGCGTCGGTTCCGTCGAACCGGCCGGTGTCTCTGATGTTGATGGAGAAGTTATCCCTGTTTCTGATTCAGGGGCAGCCGGGATTGTATAGTTGACCACCAGCGCTGGCCAAATATCCGAACCTTCATTATCGCTACTGGGTAATGTCCACATGAACCGGACGGTATTCTTCATAAATCTAGGAAGACCTACCTTGATACCGTTGTTTGGATACTCAGCATTTACCCAACCTTGGACGAGGCCTGTCAAGTCGAAGGTCTGCCATGAGGCCGTAGCTGCCGTGAAGGCGGTTTCTACAACAGGACTTGAACTCACACTTGGTTGATTATTATAAGTCAAAGGCGTTGGCCAAGGTTCGGTACATCTGTAAACCGGAATCATAAGATTGGAGGCATCGCGACCCAAAACATATAGACGCAATGTAGCGCTGTCGATTGTTGAACCCACAGGAACGCTAGACAAATCAAAGTGTATAAAGAAAGAGTGTCTTTCACCCTCTGGTGTATGGAACAAATACAGCATCGGATAATCGTCATATTGAGTATTAGGGTGAATACTTATAACAGGGACGTCAGCCGATGGATTTAAGGAAACTGTCTCGGCGGCTGCGGGCGCTACGGAGAGGAGAGAGAAGAGCGCAACCAGTACAATCATCGTGAAGAAACGACTTAGCATCTTCATACCTAACTTATATTCTTATGCCGGATTTAAGTCAACCAAAACGCTTGATTAAACCGCCTGTTATGCCGACAATTGACTTGCGAATAATCACAAGCTAAGGAGGCACTTATGGGCGGAACGTGGCGGAAGGTAGCGGTCGGGGCGGTAGTCGTAGCGTTGCTGGCATTCTTTATGCTGGCCTGTGGCGGATCGGTTAAGACATACGAAACGGACAAGGCCAACAAGTCGATTGACCTGGCCAATTCTTTCCTCGACGACTACAATAATCTTCAGGCAGAGATCAATAAGAGTTGGGATCGCGTCGACGCGATGCCGGCCGACATACCCGGCATGCAACAGAGAAAGACGGTTTTGTTGGAGATCCAAAAGCAGATTGTGGAACAAGCCTCGCTTCTCGACAAAATGATTACCGAGTATGAAAACGCCAGAAAGTTATACATTTCGGCGGATATGAAGACATATTTCCAGATGCTGATCGACCATACGAAGAAGCAGAAGGAAGTAAACGCGATCTTCCAGACGGGTACGGCCAACAGGATTAAGCTGGCTGACGATATTATCGCCGGCGGGGATGCCCTAGCCCTCGCGACCGCATCCGACGCCGAGGTTGACGCGCTCAACAAACAAGCGGAGAAGCTACAAGCGGACGCGAAGGCGTTAAAAGACAAGGCCGATAAGTTTCACGTGGACAAGAACTTAAGCGGCAATCAATAGTCAAAGGGATACACATCGAAGCAGTAGCTAACAGCGCCGGCAAAAATCCGGCGCTGTTGGTTTATCCGGCCAAACGGGAAACCACGAAAGCTAACAGGAAACCCAGCACGGTTACCAGCGCGATAAGCCGCCCGCCCTCCTCAAAGGCCTCAGGCATCATAGTATCCGCCAGCATGGCAAGGATTGCGCCGGCGGCTACAGCCAAACCGGCGGCCAAAATGTCAGGGGTTGATGAGGCGAGAAACCGATAACCCAGCACAGCGCTGATCCCGGCCGTAATGACAACCGATGACCAGACACCCATTACATAAGCATGGGTTTTGCCGGCCTGCTTCATGCCGATGGCTCCGGAAATGCCCTCCGGCAAGTTACTTATAAACACGGCGACCAACATGATTAAGCCGAAACCTTGTCCCGCGGCCAGGCCGACGCCGATAGCTGCTGATTCAGGGATTCCATCCAGCATGGCGCCCAAGAAAATCGCTGAACCGGAAACAATCGGAGTGGCCGGTTTGCCGCTTTCTGCCTTAGCCATCATCTTCTTTCGATGGCTCCTTTTATGAATATGACCGTCGAACCTGTCAATCAGATAATCGCCGCCGACATAAAGAACGGCTCCCACGACAAAGCCGATGCTAGTGGAATCAAAACCACCTGACTCGTAGGCTTTGGCCATAAGGTCAAAGGTCAAGGCGGATATTAGGACGCCGGATCCGAAGGCCATGATAGCGCCGACAACTCGTTGCGGAATATTAGTATAGAGGCCGACAAAAGCGCCTAGGAGAAGCGCCGCGCCTCCGATTAATCCATATGTCGCCGCAGTCAACATGACCCAATTATGACATAAGAAGCAGCACGGTTCAGTATGGTATTCAGACGACCGCTAGCCCAAATAAGACATGCCTAGATAATCTAGGCATTCATCCGTGTTATCTTAGGACAATGGGTCTTAACGTTGAGGTGGTTCACTCCAAGCGTAAAAACAGCGTCGGATTTTCGGTTAAATGGCCGGACATTCTGATTGTTTCTGCACCGCGGAGCCTCATGAAAAACAAACTTGAAGAAATGGTCAACGACCGTCAAGACTGGGCGGAAAAGCGCCTTGCGAAACTGGCCACAGATTATTGTCGCCTCAAGTTGCCTAAATACTACGCCGGCGGAGAGCTTTTCCCATACCTTGGACAAAATTACTTGCTTACTGTAGTTGTCTCCGGGAGGAGCGCGCGGCCCAAGTGTGTTCTATCAGACCAGCGTTTCGTAGTCGAAATAAAACAATCCGATGATGAGGTTCAATCCGATCTAGTAAAGAAAGCTCTCGACAAATGGTATCGCCGGCAAGCTGAGGCAGAAATCGGCCAGGCGGTCGAGCGTTGGTCCCAAGTAATAGGCAAAGCTCCGTTATCTGTACGGATAAGGAACCAACGGTCACGATGGGGAAGCTGCTCGCGAAAGGGTTCGGTTAATTTTAACTGGCGGCTGGTTATGTTGCCGCCTGACATGCTAGATTACGTCGTTGTCCACGAGTTATACCATCTTAAACAGCCCGACCATTCACCAAGATTCTGGTCGCTCTTGGAGAAGACGGTGCCTGACTTCAAACAGAAGAGAAAGCGCCTTAGGGAATACTCGCCATATTTGGATTTTACCTAATGCCTATTTGACGGCCAGGTCGGCCAGTATAAACAGGAAGACCATTAAGCCGGCGGTCCAAATAAGAAGTCTGTCCGGCATAACTTTTGTCCTTATCCAGCGCACAATCGTTCCGCCGAAAAGGACCAGCATCGGGATGGCAAACGCCACCATAAACAACGGCGTCGAGTCCGCGTCGTGCCAAGCGGTCGGGCTTGGCGGTAGTTTTGTCAACTGGTATACACCGGAGCCGCCCCAAATCACAAAAACCAAGGCCGCCAGTGTAGCCAGAACCATGCCGGTCCCAACCGCGGGTTTGCTGTAAATGACTCTGCCTATGGTTGACATCAAATACACCTCCGAGTAGGTTTGTTTTAGCTGCCGGCGGATCTTATCCGGTTGGCCAAAATCTCTAAGCGCTTGCTCGACCGCGCAATCTTCAGAAAGACCTTCTTCCCTATACTGATCGATGGACTCTTTAAAGTGCGATGAAAGTTCTAGCCGAAGGGATTCCTCTGCTTGTGGCTCTATACCCAACCCTTTGACAATTTGGTCGATTCGTTCATTGATCCTCATGGTGTGCTCCCGATCAAGCTATCGAGGGCTGATGAAAACCGACGCCACCGCGAAATGCTTCTCTCCAGGACTTTCTCGCCATCGGCGGTCAACTCATAATATTTTCGGGCTCTTTGGTGTTCTACTCTCCGCCATTTGCCTGTCACCAGACCCTGCCGCTCAAGATTATGGAGCAGTGGATAGACAGTCCCTTCATTCATCTGCATAATATCCATGTGCCGGTCATTCATTTGTTTGACTATCTGGTAACCGTACATAGACTCCATCCGCAACAACGCTAGAATTATTGTCGTCGTGTTCCCCTTAGTAAGCTCAGTCATTGCTGCTCCAATCTTCATACCTAGGGTATCTAGGTATGAAGATTATCACGCGTATCCGGGGATGTCAAATCTTGACTATTTCTGCTGGTAAACATAATCTCTACATATATGGAAATCTGACCGCAAGATATATATTAAACTCTGACTAAAAAAGGATAAAGATGACAAAAAAAGACAAACTTATGGCTGCAACAATCATAATGTTTCTATTGCTTGGCGCGTCTGCCCTGGCGCATCAGCCGATCATAGAGAGTCCAGCCGACGAAGAGGCGACCGAAGAGTTTGGAATGGCCATTAAAATCGACGACGCGACGATTGACAGCCAGGCTGTTTACGGCGCGATTACCGTTCCCGGACAAACGGACATCTACTATTTCAAAGTAGGCAAGGACGCCGTAATTCCGGTCGAGGCGCTTGTCCCCGTGCGTCACTCGAACGAGAGGTTTGCGCCTGCGGTCATAGTGGTTGGCAAGAACATTATCGGACACGCGAAGAAATCGCCGGTCCCACTACCTAAAAGTATGGGATCTAAATTGATTTCACCGCCGACAACCCGTAACGCTATTTTCGAACCTTTCAGCGGGGAGCTACTATACTCGGGCAATCCTGTAAAAATCAACGCCAAGAAAGGCAACACCTACTATTTTATCGTTTACGACCCCAAAGACTATACGGGCGACTATTCATTGGCTATCGGAGACCGGGAAAGCTTCCCAGCCGCAAGTATACCCAGTGTTCTTAGCAGGACATTCTTGATCAAAATGAGGCTAGTAGGCGGCTGGAGTATACCGTGGCTGGACTTACTGGCGCTGTTCGCGATGATAGGCGGAATAGTCTGCGCGTTGGGTTCGGTCATGGTTGTCAGCCTGGAAGCCTGGCGCGGCAGAAAGTCCGAGGAGTGGGCAAACGCTGCCATGATGACCATTAAAGCGACAGCGTCCGTAATGTGGCTTGGCTTCCTGATCGCGACGCTTGGGGCGTTGGTGTTATACAGGGATAGCGCGTTTACGGGCGTAGGCTTCCTCCAGTTCATTATCGCCATAATTATCGCGATTAACAGCGCCTATATGTGGTTTGTCATCAGACCAAGGATGGATACACATGGCGCTAGACCTTTCCGGCTTCCGCTTGCCGTCAGCCTGATAATATCTTACGTAAGTTGGTGGATGGAGACATTCCTGCTGGTCTGGTATTTATTGGTCACCAGATAGACCTACAGTCAATGCTGGATTGCCGGTTGGGAACTGTTTCCGTGATATAATTTTCACGTGATAGAACCAGAGAACCCCATCAACGAAGCACAGCCGCCAGACGACCGCGGCCATCCTCGTATGAGGCGCGTCGTCAGGATTACCAGTCGGATTGGCCTCGTAGTCCTGGTTGTCTTTGCCGTTGTAATCCTACCCAGCCTGGTCGCTTTCTCGCCAGGATTCTGCCGAACTTGTCACCCCGACCAATATGATAAATGGTTGCAGGCGACTCATAAGAAGGTCACCTGTACTGACTGTCATATCCAAAGAGACACCTGGCAAGCGCTAAAAGCAAGAATCGGAATCATGGATAAGTTGATCATCAAGGTAGGTCTAAGCCGCGGCAATCGGAACATCACGGGGTTTGACGCTAAGCCTATGGATAAGGACTGTGATGTCTGCCACAAGCTAAAGCGGGATATCACACCGGCCGGCGATCTGGTTATTCCTCACGCCTCCCATACGAAGCTGCGTAAATTGATGTGCGTCGACTGTCACGCGCAACTTGTGCATAGCGCGAAGGCAAAACTGGGCAACAAACCTGACATGGTCGGCTGCTACAAATGTCATGATGGTGTCACAGCGCCTAACCAGTGCAGCGCTTGTCATACAGAGAAAGCCCTGCCGCAAGATCATCGGGCCGCTGACTGGCTGCAAACTCACAATGACGTGCAGGCCCAGAATCCGGAATACTGTCAGGACTGTCACGGCTGGGTTACCGACTACTGCAACGAGTGCCACAAGGTAAAGCCGAGAAGCCACGATAAGACCTGGTCGACCAACCATCAGGGATTAATAACCACGGATCGCAAAGAAGGATGCGCTAAGTGCCATGGCGCGGAGCGCTGCCAGTCCTGTCACACGAAAACCAAGAAAGTCGTCCGTCCCAAGACATATTAGGCTGTCTCTCCTGCAAATTCCGCTCAAGAAAGGTTTTCCCCATAATACAATGACTCGCAAGCGGCCTGTCAATATAGTATCTCTCCGACCTGGCGTAATGTAGATATGTCAGACACATCGCGGTCCAGCAGAGGCAGACTTACCCGGGTGAGTTCAGCGAAGCGTGTTTCAATCTCATCGAGGTAGCGAGCCTGTAAGTTTGCCCGCGCCGCCAGGAACCGGTTGCCCTCAATAACTTCAGGCAGAATACACTGGTTCACCACCAGTGCCTGAACCGGTATGCCAAGGTGGTCCAGGCCGCTAATGGCGCTCTCTGTTTCCTCGATCGGCAGCCTTTCCGGCAGCAGAACCAGGCTGAATGAAGTGGACGTGCGATCGCGCAAAACGCTTAGGGCGTTTTCATATCGTTGCTTGTCTTGCTCCAGGCCTTCGAATGAATTACCGTCCATATTCATTACTTCAGCCAGCTTCTTACCCTCCTGGATCTGTTTCTGTAAGAAACCTGCCCAGTCGAACGGCATGGCGAGCTCTCGTAATGTCTTGCCGGTGGGAGCAGTGTCAAAGATTATCACATCGCTGTCCGGCTCCTCCAAAAAGGTAACGAACTGGTCGAAGGTCGCCATCTCTTCAGCGCATGGAGTGCTGACGACATCGCCGCCAAAGGTGCCCAGCATTTGCCCCACCACGCTGTTTAGGCGCTGCTGAAAAACGCCTTTAGCGTCCTTGGGGTTGATATTCAGCCCACAAAGGTTGGGCACATGGCGGACGGGTACTCGGGCTTCACCGCCGATCTTCTGACTAAACATAGCCGACAGACTTACCGTGGGATCGGTTGAGACAATTGTTGTTCTGTAGTCATGGTCTGCAAACCACACGGCGGTCGCGGTGGCCAAGGTTGTCTTGCCGACACCGCCTTTGCCGCCAAAGAAAAGGTACTTTGTTGATTCGTTGGGCAACATAAGATTCTTAAAATCATTATTCATTTGACTGTTCCTCCTTGATAGGTGTTTTCTCTGCACTCCCAAGAAGCGCCTTTTTCATCTCTTCTAAGCTGGGGACCCCATAAGAGACGACTTCTCCGTTGATCAGAATGGCCGGTATCGGCATGCGTCCATTATTGGCTTCACTCATCAGCTGAGCCGTCACTTTCATGGGCACACCGCCAAACATAGCATTACTCGCCGGAACTACACGTACGAGAGCCGCCACACCTGTTTCAGAGACTGCCTGCTCAACAATGCGTTGCGCCGCTTCATCGAACGGAGCCATGCCCGGAATACAACAGCTGCCGGAGACGATAACCACTCCTACCTTTGATTTTTTCCTATTCAACCCTCGTATCATTTCTATGTCCTCCTTTCATTGTGTTCTACAGTTATTGTAACTGCGAAGTATTAAGGCAAAATTTTTATCGCCAACACTGCTTTTTACAAATTGCTTCAACCGCTGATACTAGCTTCCTTAAACTAGCCAAGATCGTCTTCCTGTCCTCTTTCCCAAGACCTCCCAGGCCCTGGGCAAAAAGCTCATTAAGTGACTTCTCCAGAGCGGTTCTTTTTGTTCTTCCGTCTTGCGTGAGACTGACACGGACTACTCTGCGATCGTTGGCGTCGACGTCCCTTCTTACCAGATCCTTGCTGACCAATTGATCGACCACTCGAGTCATCGTGCTTTCGGCCAAGCCCATCAACTCGCTTAGTTCTTTCATAGTCAGGTCGCCTTCTTCCTGAAAGAAAAGCAGTGATGAACCTTGTGACGCAGTTACCCCGAGGCGCTTTACACATCCGTGATCACACTTCTCATAGGTTCTGATCAGTGTCTGTACAAGCCTCTGTAGCTCTGACGTAAAAAGGGAAAGTTCAACCGTCTTAGCCATCTGGAAATCTCCTCTGATATAATTTCTCTTATACAACAATTGTAAGAGCAAACTATAGTTATGTCAAGCGTGCGTAAGTCTTGCGGCAATCATGTTCCTGAAGAACGCCTCGTCGGTCACCTTCGGTAACAATCATCTACCAGTTTTCGTAATGAAGGATTTCCGCCAGCGGTTTCCGGCGCTTGCTGCCAACGGCGGTTTTCGTCAAACGTTCCCGAACGCTCATATTGTCGGCGGGATAGCCGAGCGGCGTTAAGCCTACTATCTTCATGTTCTTAGGGATATCTAGCGCGCCAATAAGCTTGGGCTCGTCGAACACCCCTATCCAGCACGTGCCCAAGCCGAGTTCGGTCGCTCCTAGGACAAGGTGCTGCATGGCGATAGCCACATCGACGGCATAATAGGGAACACCGCCCCGCTGGCCGCTTCTGGCGGGATCGCCGCAAGCGACTATTAGGACAGGCGCTTTCTTAAGCCAGGAATTGCCGAGAACCATGCCGTCGGATACAAGTTCAGCGATTCTCTCCTTGTCCCGAATGACGATAAAATGCCAGCACTGCTGGTTTTTCCAACTGGGGGCCAAACGGGCGCATTCAACGACTTGTTTGATTATCTTCTCAGAAACCTCTTTGTCGCTAAACGTGCGGACGCTGCGTCTGGCTTGAACGAGTTCGGTAAAGTCCATGCGAATATAGTATCACAGACCGAATTGGCAGATGAAGCCATAACTTATTATGTGCCATACTTCACAATATCAATTGCATGTGTTACAATATTTGGCAGTTTCCCAAGAGGCGCTTATATGACAGAAAATCAAACAAACCGAACCCCGGTCATCTCAGACAAACTAAGCCGCGAGATATTTATCGCCGGCTCTGTTGTATCCCTAGCTGTTTTCTTATCAACTTTTGTTCCTCGGGGTGTTCCAGTTAACCGTCTGGCTGTCGGTCTTTTAATCGTTGTCGCCATTTTAGCTTTCGCCGCCTTATGCAAAGTCTCCGAACGATTTCGGTCGTCTCCTTGGACACTGGTTTGGTGCGCGGCAGCGACGGTTTGGGTTTCCCTGCTGGTCGTTTTTACCGGTGGACCGAGAAGTGACTTCTTTCCGCTGTTTTTCCTCTTGTTGATTTTGGCCGGCGCGACTGCCGAAAAGGGCCGGCACGTTGCCGCCATAGCCACCCTGGTCTGTCTAGGGTATGTCTCTCACACGGTGTTCTACGGAGAAATGCGCGATAGTTTCAGAGACTTTTTAATAATCCGGGTTCCAGTTTATTTCACCGCGGCTTACACAACGTACTACCTGGTTTCAGCCAGAGTCCGAATCAGCGAGGAAAAGAACCGGCTTATCGAATTAACCGGTATGCTCGATTCTAAAGCCAAGCAGATGGAGGCTCTTTTTAACGTTAGCAAGAAAATCGGTTCGAAACTGGAAGTAAAATCGGTCCTGCAAATAGCCGTTCACGACGCGGTTGAGTCTCTTGAAGTAACCGCGTCCACCGTCCACCTGTTCGGCGATACCACCGATCTTCTGATAGTCGCTTCCAGCAACGGGTTGTCTAAAAGGGCAGTAGAGTCCGTGAATGACCTAAGAGTTGGTGAGGGACCGGCCGGCTGGGTCGCCATGGCTGGAGAGCCGTTGCATGTTAGCAATACGGATGACGACGAACGTTGTCATGGTCTGCGGGGAACGCACATTAGTTCACTCTTGTCTGTGCCTATGACATCCGGCTTACGGACAATAGGCGTATTAACGGTGTACAGCACATCACCAAGGAGTTTCACGGACGATGATATCGGCTTTCTATCGGCGTTGGCTGGACAGGCGGCGGTGGCGGAGGAGACCGCCAAACTACACGAGCGCACTGAACAGTTAAGCCTTGTTGATGAATTAACCAGTCTTTATAACATTCGCAAACTGAAGATGGCCCTTCATGACGAGATTAAAAGGTCAAAACGGTTCGGTCACAAGTTCGCTTTCGTTATGTCCGACATAGACTATTTCAAGCATTATAACGATCGTTTCGGCCATCAAGAGGGGAACGAAGTCCTGCGCCTAGTGGCTCGCTCCATTATCAGCTCAAGTCGTAGCGTCGACATGGCTTTCCGGTATGGAGGGGAGGAGTTCAGCCTGATCCTTCCGGAAACCGAGAAACACGAAGCGCTGGAAGTGGCCGAACGCATTCGGAAAGCAGTAGAATCGCAAGCGATTGTTGGCGAGGAAAACCAGCCCAACGGCCGGATTACGTTATCGCTCGGGATTGCTTCGTATCCCGAAGACGCTTCTAACAGCGTCGAGCTGATAAAGCTGGCAGATAGGGCGCTTTACGAGGCGAAACACTCCGGTCGGAACCGGGTGGCAGCCTCATTAAAATCGGCTGTAGAAGCGAACTGATTATTCCGTTACGGTAACCTTTAAAGTAATAGTCCTGTCAGGCGGCGCGTTGGGCTCCCAGGGACGGATGTATTCAAGTTTGATCGTCGCCTCTCCGGCTCTGGCGCCCTCAAAAGTCCAATGATCCGTACCGCCCGCGCCGACAGTTCCGGTATTCGGTTCTTGGTATTCATTCTTTATCTTCTTGACGGTTTCTTCTGTTGTCGGCTCGACCAGGCGCCATTCAAAACCGGTCGTGGCGTTGGACTCAAGCACAAGATCGAATTGCTCGCCAACTGCGATTTTGACGCCTTTGGCGGCGTCAGCTTCCAGAACTTCGGTGGTCTCCGCGCTGCCGGAGCAGCCTACCGCAAGCGACATCAAAGCCACGAGCAGGGCGAGTGTTACTAATGTTACAGACTTTCTCAGACCCATTGCTACCTCCCAATATGCGCTCTCACATATGTTACAAGGACGCGACTTGCTTACAGCATATACTATCAGCTTACCCCAGGCAATAAACATTTTGCGATTTGCCAAAACCTTCAATAAAACCTAGAATAAAGTGCCATGAGCAATCCGGTCCTTCAAGGCGGCGTAGACATCATAATCGCTGTCCAGCAAATCCATGGTCCCATCCTCGACGCTTTCTTCAGGGCGATAACCTCCCTGGGGGACGCGACCGTGTACGTTATCGCGCTGCCGTTCTTTTTTTGGTGCGTGGACGTAGGCTTGGGAGCCCACGCCGGCTTGCTTTTCTTGTCCACCAGCTATGTTGCCAACGGTCTTAAAGACCTTTTCCGGCAGCCTCGTCCCTACCATTTTGATTTCTCGGTTAAACTGGACGACGCCTCCGGTTACGGCTTGCCGAGCTTTCATACCATGGAGGCGACAATCATGTGGGGCATGTTCGCTATGTGGTACAAAAAGAAATGGTTATGGGTGGTCGCCTTGGCCATGATGGCCCTGATCGGCTTCTCCAGGATCTATCTCGGCGTTCATTTTCCGACCGACGTTCTGGCCGGATTCATCCTTGGAGTGCTTGCCTTGTGGCTATACGCGTCGGGCGGTGCTGCTCTTGAAAAGTGGCTGAAGGAACTGGATTTCCATTGGCAGGTTATTTTGTCCTTGATTGTACCGGCGGTTTTGGCAATCAGTCATCCAACCAGCGACGTTATACTTATTATGTCGGTGCTGTCGGGTTTTTGCCTGGGGCTTGCCCTCTTGAACAGGTATGTGTCGTTCAGCGCCGGCGGTCCGGTTTGGCAAAAAGCCTTGCGTTTCGCGGCGGGAGACATTGTTGTGGCCGTCTTATATGTGGTCCCGCGCATATTTGCCGGGAGCGGACTGGCGGGGCGAATGAACTTGGCGGCTTTTTCCGACCCGCTGCATTATATGAATTATGTCGCGATCGGTTTGTGGATTACTTTTGGCGGACCCTGGATGTTCCGCAAACTCGGCTTGGCGTCCGGTCTTGAGGAGGCGGCAAATGCTTAAGAAAAAGAGGATGATTGTTTTGGCCGTATCTTTGATTGCGGCCTCTATGGTGATCTACGGTTTTCATTTTCTTGTTTTTCGCGATTTTCACCACATCATTATCTATGCCTTAGGCGATCTGGCCTTTCTGCCAATCGAAGTACTGCTGGTAACGTTGGTTATCGATCGGTTATTAGAGGCGAGCGAGAAACGCGCCATGCTCAACAAGCTCAACATGGTCATCGGGGCGTTTTTCAGCGAAGTAGGCACGGATTTTATGAGACTGGTTTTCAGCCTGGACGCGGAATTCGAAAAGAACCGCCGCCATTTTCTGGTTACGCCGGATTGGACGGACAAGATGTTCGACGCGACCAGACACAGCGTCGCGAATTATGAATACAAGATCAGGGTGACCGACCCGGACCTGCCGGACCTAAAGGAATTCATGGTTGGCAAACGGGAGTTTATGCTGCGGCTTCTGGAAAACCCGAACCTGCTGGAGCACGAGGATTTTAGTAACGTTTTGTGGTCTGTCTTCCACCTGACGGAGGAGTTGGAGGCGAGAGCCGACGTAACAGAACTGTCAACGGCCGACTACAATCATATAGCGACGGATACCAAGCGGGCCTATGTCGCCGTTTTAGCGGCCTGGGTGGACTATATGAAGCACTTGAAAAGGTCGTATCCGTATCTTTTCGCCATGGCTGTCCGCACAAATCCCTTCGATCCGAACGCCACAGCTGAAATTACATAGCGGCCACCGTTTGCCCTCCCCCAAAAAAGTCTTATATCAGATATAATAATAATTAATAGTCTGCAAAACCATGGGGAGACGAAGATGACGACTGAGAAAGAGCGGTTATTAGCAGTCTTGGCCGGCAGACCGGTCGATAGGCCGCCCGTCGTAATGCCCGGCGGGATGATGAATGCCGCAGTCGTTGAGGTTATGGAGACGGCCGGGTATGGCTGGCCGGATGCCCATACAAATCCGGGGTTGATGGCAAAACTAGCCGTCGCGACCCGAGAACTGACGGATATTGAAAACGTCGGGCTTCCTTTCTGCATGACGATTGAAGCGGAGGCTCTTGGCGGCGGCGTGGACTACGGTTCGGCATCGGTTGAGCCGCACATGACTGTGTACGCGGACGAAATCAAGTCGGCGGCGGTAGAAGCCTTTGACCCGGAAAAAACCGGAAGGATGCCGGTCGTGCTGGATGCCATCACCGCATTGAAGCCGGCGATTAACGATACACCCATAATCGGCAATGTCGTGGGACCGATGAGCTTGGTTGCCTCGGTGCTAGATCCGTTGTCCGTCTACAGAATGGTGCGCAAAGACCCGGAAGGCCTAAACAGCTTGCTGGATGTCGCCTTAAGCTGCTGCGTTTCATTTGCCGTCGGCCAAACTGAGCGCGGCGCGGACGTTATCGCTATTGCCGACCCGTCGGCGACAGGCGACATACTTGGCAAAGCGGCTTTTAGGGAATTTGTAGCGCCGTCGCTGCGGGAACTTGTCGCATCTATCAAGCACGCCGGGGCCAAGACGATCGTCCATATCTGCGGCGATATCACGCCGGTTTTGCCTGAGATTGCTTCGATTGGAGCAAACGCGGTAAGTTTTGATTCCGGTGTCAATATTTCCACGGTCCGTGACGCCTTGGCGGATATCCCCCTGATGGGAAACATCAGCACGCTGCTCCTGCATAAGGGCTCGCCGCGAGAAATAACCGCGGCCGTAAAATACGTTCTGGCTGCCCGGATAGATATCCTTGCCCCGGCTTGCGGTTTGAGTACACGCACGCCGTTATCCAACATTCTAGCCATGACCCGTGCGGCTAAGGAGAAATCGTTTGAATAAGATAACGCGCGTCGAGCGGGTATTGGACGGCCGTTCGACGGACGGGCCGGCCCGTGGAGAATTATTTATCTGGTCTGAATTTGTCGGCAAATTCTCGGGCGGCGATGGAACGGATCCGAATGAGTTGCACCGACTTCTTGACCGGCTAGGCGCCGATATTGTCGTCGCTGAGGCAGAGGGCGGGACGGTGGACTATTGGCGCAAGGAGAGCGACTTGTTTGTACTGGCGCTGATTTCCGGACCTTTATGGGCAATTATCGAAAACTTAGGATGGGAGGAATTCTGCCGCTTGGCTATTCGCAACCCGGACAGCGCCCGCGCTCAGGCAAAGCTGGCCATGAATCGCCATATTGAACAGGCGAGCCGTTGTTTGGAGGCCGGCGCCCACGGAATCTTGATTCTCGATGATTTGGCCGGTGACGATGGCCCTTTGATTTCACCCGGGGCGATGCGGCAGACGATAATACCTGTTCTATCGGAGTCGGTTGACGAACTGCGGCGCCTCGGCCGGCCGGTTGTTTTCCATTCGGACGGCAACACAACGACGCTATTCAAAGATCTTTTTCGCATCGGATTTTCGGCTTATCATTTCCAACCGGTCAAGCGGATGGATATGGCCGGTATGCGCGCGGCGGCGGAAGAAGGGTTGGCGCTGTGGGGCGGGCTGGATTTAACAGATGTGTCCGGCTGGAAATCACCCGAGGAAATTGCCGCGGAGACGGCGGCGCTTATTCGGGATAACGCGTCCAACCGGTATATTTTCGGGTCGACGACCGGTCTGTATCCGGAGGTTCCGCTGGAACCGGTCTTGGCCGCATATGACGCTGCCGCCGCGGTCGTGGGAGAACGGCATGGACGAGAACAATAAACGCAGCGTAAGCTTCCTTGGCACGCGGCACGTGCTGGATATCGGCGAGGATATTACTGTTTTGGAGGCCGCGCGGTTGGCCGGCGTGTTTTTCGACAGCCCCTGCAGCGGGAACGGAACGTGCGGAAAATGCAAGGCAATCATCCAAGGGCCGGTATCGCCGGCGGACGACACCGAAAAAGAACTGCTATCCCCGGCGGAAATCGATCAGGGTGTGCGACTGGCTTGCCGGACTTTGATTCAAGGAAATATAACTGTGGCGGTTCCCAGCGAAGGCCACCGCACCGCCGAGCCCGTTCCGGAGAAAATCGACATTAAGTCAGAGGCCGGCAGCTTCGGCGCAGCCTTGGATTTGGGTACGACCAATATGGCTGTGTCGTTGGTCAATCTGCATAGCGGCCATGAAGTCGCAATTACAGGTTGCTTGAACCCGCAGGTCGCATACGGACATGATGTTCTAACGCGCGTACACTACGCTTCGCGCACCGCCGGAGGGACCGAACAAATGCAGCGCGCGGCGGTCGAAGCAGTCAACAAAACGATCGGGGACCTTTGCGGGCGGAATGGGATTTCGAAGGCGGACATACGTGAAGTCACGGTGGCCGCTAATACGTGTATGCTGCATATTTTCGCCGGTGTTGATCCGTATCCGTTAGGCCGCGCGCCTTACCGGTCCGTATTCAACGAAGGCCGTACTATCGGCTCAGCCGGTATCGGCTTAGACATTGCTCCGGAAGGCGACGTCTACCTTCTGCCGTCGATATCGCCTTTTGTCGGGTCGGATATTTCGGCCGGTCTGGCGGCGACGGAGTTTTATCGAAAGACAGGTCCGGCCCTGTTTGCCGACCTTGGGACGAACGGAGAGATGGCGGTTATCGCCGACGGCCGGATAGCGGTTTGCTCGACGGCTGCCGGCCCGGCCTTCGAGGGCATGAATATCTCCTGCGGCTGCAGAGCGGAGCCGGGGGCGATCGACAGGGTCTCACTCGGCCACGACGGGCGCATCCAGATCCATACTGTGGATGGAAAACCGGCGTCCGGAATCTGCGGAACCGGTTTGATCGATCTGACCGCGGCTCTCTTATCGGCCGGGGCTATCGAAGCGAGCGGGCGATTAAGCGGAGCGCTTGCCAATGGTGAAGGAAAAACGCGGCGTTATATTGCTGCTGGAGATTCTCCCGACAGCCGCGAGATCGCTTTAACCCAGAGTGATATCCGCCAGGTCCAACTGGCTAAGGCCGCAGTGGTAACGGGAATCGGTCTTTTGCTGGACAGCCTGGGATTGCGTGACAGCGACTTGACCGAGGTTTATATCGCGGGCGCTTTCGGGTACCATCTTAATCCGTCCAGTTTGGCACGCATCGGGGTGCTGTCAAAAACAATGTCCGAGAGGTTCACATTTGTCGGGAATTCCTCGCTGGCGGGCGCTAAGCTCGCCTTGACGAGCAAGGAATTTCGCGGCGAGCTTGAAGAAATGAGAAGCCAAGTCGACACGGTCGACTTGGCTTCTCACCCAGAATTCGAACAGCGCTTTGTTAAGGCCATGACTTTTCCCGGCAAATAACCGGCGCGGTTAAAGGTTTATCGGGAAACTGCCGTATTTCCGCACCGCGTCCATAAAGGCGAAGACGTTCTCGGGCGGCGTGTTTATCGGCAGCTCGCATCCACTAGAGACGATGACGCTTTTGGGGCTGTCATATGATTTGCGGATGCAATCCTTGGTTTCCGCGTCCATCAGCTTCGGCGTACCCTGGTAAAAGACCTCTGCGGGCTTAACGTTCCCCATCAGCGTGACTTTGTCGCCGACCAGGTTCTTTGCATCTTCCATGTCGATGTCGTCAATGCTAAGGACGTCGGCGCCGGACTCGGCCATCGCGGAAATAACACGCTTTACCTTGCCGCATATATGCAAGACGCCCGGCAATCCGTGGGAGTGGATACGTTCGTATACGGGCTTCAGATAGGGCAGCGCGAATTCCCGGAAATGTTTTTCACTGATTAAACTGCCGGTAGCGATCGGCTCGACGGTGACTGGAACTCCGCCGGCCGCGACCAGCGCGTCGATGGCGTTTAAGACCGACTGCAGGGAGACCTGCAGAAGTTCGTGGACGAACTCGGGATCTCGATAGAGATCGCGGACGAAATCCTCCGTGCCGCGCAGAGCCGCAGCCGTTGTGAAGGGCGCGCCGACGATCGGCACCATAAAGACCTCGTCGCCGATTTCCTGGACACAACGCTCGGTCGCCTCGATATAGACGGGAAGCCGCCCGTCCTTCTTTGGATCGGCAGGTTTCAGCTTCTTTACGTCCTCTCGAGTTTCAACGGCCGCCTTGACAAATTGGGGCGCGTCGTCCTCGGGAAACTTCATGGTCGTGCCCATGGCTTCGGCCACGGTCGAGGTCGTGGAGAAGATGTATACGGCGTCGTGCCGGTATTTTTTGAAGGCGGCTACGGAGGCCGCGGCCATGGCTTTGCCGTTGTTGTTCACTTCGTTAATCTTTAATCCCGCAATGCGTGAGGCGTGGTTAGGCGTGAGGATGGGGCTGGCCAGCAGCCTGTCCATAGGTTGGCCGCCTAGAAACGCGCCGAAGCGTTCTTTCGGGGTCATTTTGTCGCACGGAATCGAGCTCATGCGGCAACAACTCCGGCAATCAATTCTTTAGCTTTCTTAAGAGCCGCAGAAGCGTTAGGCGCATATCCGTCGGCGCCGATTTGGTCGGCGAAGGATTGGGATATAGGGCCTCCTCCGATCATAACCAAGTAGTTATCGCGGATGCCTTTGCCTTTCAGCATATCGATGACTTGTTTCATTCCATCCATCGTTGTCGTCATTAGAGTCGACAGGCAGATGATTCGAGCGCCAATTTCTTCAGCCTTCTCAACGAAATTGTTCAACGGAACGTCGCGCCCGAGGTCGAAAACCTCCATGCCGCTGGTTTCCATCATCATCTTGACCAGGTTCTTCCCGATGTCATGAGTGTCGCCCTGCACGACGCCTATAACTACCTTGACCGGCTCGGACATCTCCTCGGTCTTTAAATGGGGCCGCAAGACATCGAGACCGGCATACATCGCGTCGGAACAAACCAACACCTCCGGAACGAAGTACTCTTCCTCTTCGTATTTCTGGTTTACCTCCTGCATTCCGACCGTCAAACCATCGATGATCGCCTCATAGGCGTCGATGTCGGCCGCGAGAGCCTCTTCCGCCGTCTTGATGACTCCCGCTTCGTCCATCTCGACAACGCCTTTGGCCAAATCCCTAAGTATTTCCTCTTTAGACCGCATTGTAGTCCTCCTAGTTAAAGCCATAAATTTAACTTATATGAGTTATAATAGTATCTAATATGCTTAAGTAGAAAAAGTCAAGAAGATATTTCCAAAATTCCGGTCGGATTAAGAGCTACTATGCGCCGGGAGGCTGCAAGTGAACGATCTGTCCGTGCTCAGCTAAAGCCGAGATTACTTAAAGCTTTAGCAGGCGGGCGTTTATTGCCACGATGACTGTTGATAACGACATAAAAACAGCACCCATGGCTGGAGTCAACGTAAGCCCCGCTTTGAATAACACGCCCGCGGCCAGAGGTATCGCGACCGCGTTATATCCTGTCGCCCAAGCCAGGTTTTGAATCATTTTCCTGTAAGTGGCGCGGGATAATTCTATAACGGCCGGAATGTCCCGCGGGTCGCTGCGGACCAGGATGATATCAGCGGTCTCGACCGCGATATCCGTTCCCGCTCCTATGGCTACGCCAACATCGGCCTGGGCCAGAGCGGGCGCGTCGTTCACGCCGTCACCCGTCATGGCGACCGTCAAACCGCCAGCCTGTACCTCCCGGACCTTAGCCGCTTTATCAGCTGGCAAGACTTCCGCGAAGAAATCGTCCAAGCCCAGTTCCGCAGCCACCCAGGCGGCGACCGTGTGGCTGTCGCCCGTTAGCATCAGACACTTGACGTCCATCTCCTTGAGACGCGCGACCGCGTCCTTGGATTCCGGGCGGATGATATCGGCCAAGGCCAGAGCGCCGGCTATATTTCCGTCGACGACGACAAAAACGACCGTTTTGCCCTGCTGGCGCGTCTTATCAACAGCGTCGTTCTCGACCGCCAGACCGGCCTCGGTGAGATAGCCGGGGCTGACGACTTTGACCGCGCGGCCTTCCACGGTAGCCATCGCTCCCTTGCCGGCCAGAGCTTGAAACGCCTCCGCTGCCGGCGGTTGGCCATCATATGATTTGACGACGCCTTGAGCGATCGGGTGTTCCGACCTTGCTTCGACTCCGGCCGCCAATCGCTTGATGTCGTCTTCCGAAAAGTTCTTGTCCAGGATGAATATGTCCGTAACGCCGAAGCGGCCTTCGGTCAGAGTCCCGGTTTTGTCAAAGATAACGGCGTCGATATTTCGGGCCGTTTCAAAAGCGCTCCGGCTGCGGATAAGGAAACCGTTGGCGGCGGCGATGGCTGTGGATACGGCCACAACCAGAGGGACGGCCAGGCCGAGGGCGTGCGGGCAGGCGATAATCATAACGGTCACGGTCCGTTCCAGCGAGAAATCGAATTTGGCTCCGACTATCAGGGTCCAAACAGCCAGTGTCAACGCGCCACCGCCGAGGGCGACGACTGTCAGCCAAACCGCCGCCCGGTCGGCCAGGTCTTGCGTCTTGGATTTGCTGGCCTGCGCCTGACGGACAAGTTCAATCACCTGAGACAAGAAGGAATCGGCGCCGGTTTTCCGGACGATAACCTTAATCGATCCCTCGCCGTTGACGGCGCCGCCGATGACGGAATTTCCCACCTTCTTGGTCACGGGCTTTGATTCACCGGTCAACATTGATTCGTTGACTGAAGTTTCGCCCTCGATAACATCGCCGTCGGCCGGGATCTTCTCCCCCGGCTTTATTAAAACTGTGTCCCCGAATTTCAGTTCGCTTAAGGGGATATCGTGAACCATCCCGCCGGGCATTACCATATGCGCGTCGGACGGCATGAGCCGCGCCAGCTCCTCGAGGGCTTTCGAGGCGCCCATAACCGATTTCATCTCGATCCAATGTCCGAGCAGCATGATATCTATCAGTGTCGCGAGCTCCCAGAAGAAGACCTCGCCCATAAGGCCGAAAGTAACCGCCGCGCTATAGACGTAAGCTGTTGTTATGGCCACGGCGATTAACGTCATCATGCCGGGCCGGCGCGCCTTTAGCTCGCTTAACAAGCCTTTTAGAAAAGGCAGACCGCCATAAAAGAAAACAACCGATGAAAGCGCGAATAAAAGATAGGCGTCGCCCGAAAACCTCCAGCGGTCGCCAACCCGAAGAAATCCCTGGATGACGGGCGACAAAGCGAGGACGGGAAGGGTTAGAGCCAGACTTATCCAGAATCGCCGGCGGAAATCGGCGATTTTATGCCCGGCGTGTCTATCCGCTCCTCCGGACGCGGCGGGTTGGCCGCCGTGGCCCTCGTGATTCATCTTTTGATGCTCATGTTCGTGGCCGCTTCCATTTTTCATACGACAAGCATAGCATTAGCTATAAGGAGGTGGTTGACGTGATGTACGGTTCTTACGGAAGTAGTCCTGGATATATGATGTCGGGAGGAGGTTCGTGGCTTATGATGATCGGCGGAGTCTTCTTTGTGTTGCTGATCGCGGTCGGCATCGGTGTCGCGATTTGGGCAGCCATGCAAACCGGGAAATCAGGCGGCGGCGGAGCATCAGCTGATATACCATTGGATATCTTAAAACGACGTTACGCAAACGGCGAAATCGACAAAAAGCAGTACGACGAGACGATGAAGGACTTGATGAAATGAAAAAAACGGGACTAATGGTCGGTTTACTATTGGTCGCCGTCGGCATACTGGGCCTCTTAATGATGGTCGGGGTCTACTTTCTAAACTACGGTTCTTTTGTCGCTTCGCCTGACAGCAGCCTCTTACAGCCGAATACTTCCTGGATGGGGGGCGGCATGATGGGCAACGGCGGCATAACGGGCGGCGCCTATGGCATGAACATCGACCTCTTGCGGAACATGATGACGAGCTTCGCCAAGTCTAAATACGAATCGTCTGGCGAAAAGATCTATCTCACCTCGGTGGACGGTAACGATGAAATAATCACCCCCGTATCCGGCATGGGCAGTTTCGCTATGATGTCTAATATGATGCGCCCGATCTCTTGCGCCAATTGTCACGGGATTGACGGTAAAGGCGGTTTCCTGTTCCCTGACAATAAGACCTCGTCGGCGGATATCCGCTGGGAAGAACTGGCGAAGGAAGGATTCGACGAAGCCAAATTTAAGAAGGCTGTCACAGAGGGAGTAAACGAAAAGGGAGAACGGCTTAGTGTCTGGATGCCCCGTTGGGACATATCAGATAAAAATCTGGCCGAGCTGATCGCATATCTAAAAACACTCTGATCTGTAGTTTAATAAATCGAGCGACCTTTTCCGCGAGTCTATGCTGAGGTGTGGGCGGGAGCCTCGACCCTGGGTTTCCTTTATGTATTTAGGTCCGCGGGTGCATTGTCCTCTGACCTGGCCCCCTCACCTAACCTCTCCCCGCAGGGGAGAGGGACTTCTCGACCCTTCGACAAGCTCAGGGCAAGTTCGTAATTAACGCTCACTCGAAGAATATTAATGGTGGCTGGGCGCGTGAAGCCGCATTCCGCGAAACAAAGGAAGTGCGGGGCTTATCTCAACGGAAGCAGGGGTCAGGCCCTATCGCATAAGACGAAAGGGCCTGACCCCTTGAACATATAGCGAGCATGGTCTGTTACAGCGTTCTAGAACGCTGTAACAGTCGTAGGATTTACAGGGAGCGAAGATTTCCCAGCTTAAGGAAATCGAGCGTTCTTCCGAGTGGATAAGACCGGGACTTGCCACGCGGCGGCTTTAAGCGCCGAAAGACGAACTATTTTGAAGACTATTTGGCCGCCGGGAGGGTGAAGGTGAACGAGCTGCCTTCGCCCAGCTTGCTGGTGGCTGTAATAGTACCGCTGTGGGCTTCGACAAGTAGTTTTGTAATGGCCAAGCCGACACCCGTGCCGCCGGTCTTACGGGCTCTGGCTTCGTCGACGCGGTAAAAATGATTAAAGATCAGCGGCAAGTCGTCAGACGGTATCCCTTCGCCGTTATCCTTAACGGTTATCTCCGCGAAGTTCTTATCCTTTGACGTCGACGCGATGATGTCGATCTGTCCGTGCTCCGGGGTGTAGCGGATGGCGTTTGACAGAAGGTTGTAGAAAACCT
This sequence comes from Actinomycetota bacterium, assembly GCA_041658625.1. Taxonomy (NCBI): domain Bacteria; kingdom Bacillati; phylum Actinomycetota; species Actinomycetota bacterium. The sequence goes on along the minus strand of JBAZZW010000001.1, from coordinate 532,618 downwards.
GCGTCACGCGGTCCGGGTCGGCGGTTACCACCGGCAGGCTCGCCGGGACCTTAACGGTGAGGTTGATGGACTTGTCGTGCAGCATCGGCTGCAGCATTTCAACGATCTTGGCAATCAACGGACGCAGCTTGACCGGTTCGACCGACAGTCTGAGCTGCCCGGCTTCTGCCAAAGTCAGATCTCGCAGGTCGTTTACCAAACGGTTTAAGAGAGCCGTCTCGGTATGCAGAGCCGCTATCTTCTCGGGTGTGGCATCTTGGACGCCGTCGAGGATCGCCTCAAGATTGCCTTGGATTATGGTCAGCGGGGTCTTTAGCTCATGCGCGATTCCTGCTAGAAGCTGCCTGTTCATCTGGCGGTTTTTCTCAAGACTCTCCGCCATCTGATTGAAACTGGCAGCCAGTTCACCGATTTCATCGCGTGTTTCCACAGGAATTCTTTCGTCGAGCTTGCCCGCGGATATCTGTTTGGCGGCCCTGGTCATATGCTGGATCGGAGATGTCATCCGCCGCGCGAATATCAGGCTCATCAGTCCGGCGATCAGGATAACCAAAACCCCCGCGATCCATAAAGACTGGTTAACGGCGGCAAGGAATTGCTCTTCAGGAGCACCGAACATATGTCTGAACATCCACTGGAAGGTCGGTGTTTGATTGGGAACCAAATCTCTGTTGGTGCTGTCCGGGCTGACCACGGTATAGCCGGGGCCTTCGGCAAGATACTCGTTAAAGCGCTTGTTGATGGTGAAGTTGGCCAAAACCGCGACGATGACGACGGACGCCAGGGCAATACCCGTCAGGATCACCGTGAGTTTGAACATAAGGCTCTTCGGGCTTAACAGTCTCAACAAACCGTTACTCGCTTTCTGCTTCAAAGCGATAGCCGACACCGTAGACCGTGCCGATTATGGCGGGATTCTTGGGGTCGTCTTCAATTTTCTGCCTGAGATTCTTTATGTGGGCGTCTATCGTCCGCTCATAGCCCTCAAAGGAATAGCCCTGCACCTCTTCGACCAGCTGAAGTCGGGTAAAGACGCGGCGCGGGCTGTCGGCCAAAACAGCCAGCAGTTTGAATTCGGTCGGCGTTAATTCGATAGCCTCGCCGTTTTTCTTTACTTCGTGGCGCGCTTGGTCGATCTCGATGTCGCCGGCTCGGATAATCTTTTCCTCGGGTTCCCCCGCTTCGCTCCGGCGGAGGACGGCTCTGACTCTGGCTACGACCTCGCGAGGCGAGAAGGGTTTGGTTATGTAGTCGTCTGCGCCAAGTTCCAGTCCGACGATCTTGTCGGGTTCCTCGTCGCGCGCGGTTAACATGATAATCGGTACCCGGGATTGCGATCTTATCTCCCGGCATACTTCATAACCGTTAAGTTTGGGCAGCATCAAGTCCAGAAGGATTAAATCGGGTTGTTCGCGACGGAATGCCGCCAACGCCGCCTCGCCGTCGGCCGCGTCGCTGACGCTGTAACCTTCTTTAGCGAGATACGAGTTGAGGAGTTCGACTATCTGCGGTTCGTCGTCGACGACGAGTATCTTTTTTCCGGCCATATCGCGTTTCCTTTCTTACCCGATACTATCACTTTACCAGGGACTTTTGAAGAATCTGTGAAGTTTGGGCTGGGAACGGGTGAAACGGACCGTGTGCTAGAATGGTGAGCATGACCAAAATCGCCTACATTATCCGCCCGGCTGAAGGCGGTATGCTCAAACACTTGCTTGATTTATTACGGCTTATTGACCGTAGTCGGTTTAAGCCGATTGTATTAAGTCCGCCGGGCAACAACTTAACGAAGCCCCTCGGCGAGCTTGACGTAGAGCTCATTGAGGTCGCCATCGCGGACAAGCCAAGTCTGGCCCGAGACGTCGGCTCGGTAGCCAAACTGGCGACCGCGCTGACAGCGACCGGCCCCGGCCTGATTCACGTACACAGCAACAAGGCGGCCTTGCTAACCGAGATGGCTGCCAGACGCGCCGGCATGACTACGCCGATCGTTTTCTCTATGCACAACTTTCCTAGCTATATGTCATCGGGAGGGCTGAAAAAAGTCGCCGCTTCACTGGCTATGCGCCGGATCATTAACCGGGCGGAGCGGTTGATCGTCGTCTCGGAGAGCCTTAAAAGATTTATGGTGGACAAGGAGAAAGCTGACCCGGAGAAAATATCGGTTATACACAACGGCTTGGATTTTTCAGCCTGGCAAAAAAGATTGGCCGCCGCGGACGCGGCCGATCTGCGCGCCGTTCTGGGAATACCGGCGAACGACTTTGTGGTCGGGACGTTAGGCCGTCTGATTCCTTCTAAGGGCCACGACATCCTGATTAACGCGATGCCTGAACTGGTGCACAAATTTCCTGGCATAAGACTGGTGATTGCCGGTTCGGGGCCGCTTGATCGGCGGTTGAAAGAACAAACCGCGACCCTTGGTCTTGACGGCTCAGTCGTTTTTCCCGGGCATGTAGACGATCCGGCGCCATACTACAAGATGTTTGACGCATTCGTAATGCCGACGGTTATGGAGTCGTTCGGTTTGGCCGTTATCGAAGCGATGACCGCTGGTTGCCCGGTCGCCGCGTCGCGGACCGGCGGATTGCCCGAAATAATTGAGAACAGGGAAACAGGTCTATTGTTTACACCGGGCGATTCCCGGGCGGTTGCAGCCGCTATTAGGACGATCGCGGCAGATAAGAAAGCCGCGCGGCAGTTGGGAGAAGCCGGACGGAGATCCGTTAAGGAAAGGTTTACCTTAGACGCGATGGTCGCCGAGACGGAAAAAGTCTATGAGAAGGCGGCCGGTCCGCAGGCCGTGAACTAGAAGAACTGAACGACGTCGATGCCAAGTTCCCACGGATCGATAACTCTGATGACACTCCGCTTGTAGGGCCCGTCTTTCTTGGTCTGGTCGGACAGCGATATCACATCTGTGGAAGCCGGATCCAGCGATTTGCCGTCTTCGTCCACGGCGAGTTTTACCCTTGGGCGGGCCAGGTCTTCTGAATTGGACTCGAAAACGACTGCGATCTCTCCGGTGTCCAGGAGCACGACCGAGCCCACCGGGTAGATTGACAGCGTGTGGACAAAAGATTTCATGATGACCGGGTCGAAGGCTCGGCCGCTCTGCCGGATCATTTCGGCTAATACCTGGTCAGGCAGCTTACTACCTTTGAACGGCCGGATCGATGTTCCCGCCTCGTAACTATCCGCAACCTGGACTAGCCTGCTGAACAGGTGCGGCCGGTCTTTATTTGTCAGTTTGGGATAGCCGCTTAAGTCGTAACCTACGTGGTGCTCATAGGCGACGACCATGGACAACTTATGCATGCCCGGCATCTGACTAAGGATTTCAGCGCCCTCGATCGGATGCCTTTTCATTATCTCGAACTCCTCCGGCGTAAGCGGCAACGGCTTGGTTGTAAGCTCTTTTGGGATGTTAACCTTACCGATGTCGTGCAATAGCGCCGCGGCGCCCAGAATACCCAGCTTGTCGCGATCGAGCGACAGGTTGTTGCCCAGGCTCAAGCACAGGATACAGGTGTTGACAGAGTGGTAGAAGGTCGTTTCGTCGTAGCTTTTAATTACGGTCAGGCCCAGCATGTTGAGATGGTCGGTAAACAAAGCGTCTGTGAGGCTGCCGACCAGCTTCTCCACCTTGGCCACGTTGACGGACTGGCCGACCTTGGCGCTCCGCATGATATCTTTTACGGCTGTAACTGCGGAGTTGTAGACTTCCTTGGCCGCTTTTGTCTCTTCCTCGCCTTCCTCTTTGACCTGAGAGGTCTCGGCGGATGAGGCGCTGATCACAATATGTGTAACACCGCGGCTTCTTAGCCGGCCTTCAATACCGCCTTCGTTTTGTAGAGTCTGGCGGTCGGTGCACAAAGCGTCGACAAGCGCTTCAATTTCCTTCTCGTCGATACCCGTATTGAAGGTGATGGCCCCAATATCCATTGACTCACATTCCCGGATAAATTGCTGGTAGGTGAGGCTCTCTCGGATCAGAAGTTCGGATTCGATAAAGAGATCGTCGTCGTGCATGGCAAATGTGATGTCGCCGACTTCCTTGAGAACCGCGTCAAGGCTGTCCGTAAGGCGTTTCAGACCGTCCAGGAGTTCCGGATGCTGCGCGGGGTACAGTAACATCTTTCTCTTGACCGCCGCCAGTTGCTCAAAAACTATTTTCGCTTTCTCGAGTTGATTACCTTTTAAGATTTTAGCCATGTCCCTCTCTAAACATTATGACGAAAATTTACACTTCCTGCTGTGCCAGGATTTTTTGTAAGGCTTGACGGGCTTCTTCTTTAAGCGTTTTCGTCTTCCTGCCGAATACGAATCGTTTTCCGGCCATTTTCTTAAGAACAGGCACCGACTGTGGCGATCCAATTTCACCCATTGTCTGAACAGCTTTGACGCGGAACTCAATACGCTTGTTGACCTTGTCTTTCCCCTCGGCTATGGCGGCTAATTTTGTCAAAGCGGCATCTGCTTTCAACTTGCCTATTTCCATAAACGCGGCGCTCCGTACCTGCTCCGATACATCGTCCAACATAACACTGATAAACGGAGCGACTCCGATTCCGCGAGACGACGCTATGGCTTTAACCGCGTCGGCGCGCACGGTTTCGCTCTCATTTCTGAGAGCTTTTTTCAAGATTTCCGTGGCTTTCGTGTCGTCGATCTGCGACATCGACAAGACGACCGCGCGGACTATGGTCTCGTCGGCTTCCAGGCGCCGCTCAAATATCCCCAGCGCGTCGCGGCCGGCATGGGCGGTGATCTTACTCAACCTAATTCTGTGTTCGCCGACCGGTTCCCGCGACGTCAAGACCAAGAGTCCCGGAACCGCGCCCGCGCCCAACATGTCAAGCATTGCCCGGCCATACCTTTTTTCATCCGCGTCAACCGATTCTAAGGCGGCTTTGAGGATAATGGTCAGGTTGTCCGCGTCGGCGATCGTCAGCAGCGTATCACGCGGCAGATTAACAAGTTCGGGCGACGTTTTTTGGAGGGTCTGTCCCTTCGCCAGCATCGCCTTTATCGATTTGGCGGCTAATCCCAACCGGCCTTCCAACATAAGATCGTTAACGGTCGACGCTAAGCTATTTAACGTCTTTGTCAACCTTGGCTCGTCTTCACTGTCGATAAGTATCTCCACCAGGGTTTCAACTGCTTGCAGCTCAACATCCTCGATTTCTATCGCGGCGATTTCTTCCTCGACGCTTTGCTGGACCTGAGCCGGCATATCGTCGTAGAAGTGAGCGAATTCATAGTAGACTTCCTCGGGATCCAAACGGACCGGCTCGACACCTTCCTCGGCGAACGCGACGGTCTCGCCCCCCTCCGTATAGGCGACGGTCTGCTCTCCGGCCATCTTGAGCGCCAGATTAAGCGCCTCCATCATTTCCGGCCCGAAGTCCAGGGATCCGAAGCGCTCTTGGAGTATATCCAGAATCGGCGACCGGAAATCGTCGCTGAGAGACGTCAAACCCTGGCAGATGTTTTGAAAGACATCTTGCTTGGCCTCTTCGCCTTCCTCGACCGCTACGCCCGCTAGTTTCTCAATCGCTTCGGCCAGATAGGTGGAGCGTCCTTCCAGGCTGGGATCGCCCTCTGTCGTGGCCGCCATATCGGATAGTTTGACGAGCAGCTTGGCCGTTTCAACTGGCCCTTGTTTGACGCGAAGAATGATCTTCTCCCGCTCGTTGTCCGAAATCGATTCGCCGCTCAGCATCATAAAGATTTCCTCGGCGGCCACGATTTCCTCGTCGGAATCGTCAAACTGCAGCTCGTCAAGCTCCTCGGCGGCTTCCACCTCCAGTTTCTTGGCCACGATGTTCTGTATATGTTTAGCCCCCAGAACGTCTTCGATACCGCCCGCTTTTCTCAATTCGTTAATGTCCATGGCCATCGAGTCGAGGAAACCATCCATCTCCTCGTTTGTCACCGGCTTATATATTGTTACGCTGGTAAGTTGACGGTCGTGCAGGTGGGCGGCCAAGGCCAGGTAAAAACTGCCGGCGGCCATGTCGTATTCCGTTCCCTCGATGATTATGCTATCTCGCGTGATGCCGAACTTAAGCATCTCGTTCGTGGCCAGGTAGTCTTTTACGAGGGAAAATAGCTCCGCGCGGCATTCGGCGCACATGGGATGGGAAGGCGAGTAGACAAGGCTTCGCTTGATAGCCGCGTTGAATGATTTAAACAGCGCGTCAAGCGCTTCTGAGCTTGTTGTCACTTGCGCATTTTCTTCCACGCCTCAAGTTTATCCTAACGGCGGCAAATGTGGCAATTTATGCTAGGCTCATATTGTGGAAGTGAAAAGGGAAAAGTGAAGAGTGAGAAGTGATGATTGGTTGGTAAAGTGAATTTAAGGAAGCGGGCGGCGGAGATATTTAAGAGGCTGCAGCGGGACTATCCGGACGCCAGAATCGCGCTCAACTTCGGTAACGAATGGGAACTTCTTGTTGCGACCGAGCTGTCGGCGCAGTGCACAGACAAAAAGGTAAACGAGGTGACGGAGAAGCTCTTTAAGAAGTATCGTTCGATTGCCGACTATGCCGGTGCCACGTTTGATGAATTCGCTGAAGATGTCCGGCCGACCGGTTTCTACCGGAATAAAACCAAGAACATCATTGCGGCGGCTCAGATGGTTCTGGCCGAATACGGCGGGCAGCTGCCCAGGACCATTGATGAAATGGTCAAAATACCGGGGGTCGCCAGGAAAACCGCCAATGTGATTTTGGGCAACGCCTTCGGAGTAGTCGAAGGAATAGCTGTTGACACCCATGTGTTTCGTTTAACGCACCGGCTAAGATTTAGCGAAGGGAAAACGCCCGAGAAGGTAGAAAGGGATTTGATGAGTCTGTTCCCTAAGAACGAATGGTTTCAGTTAACCTATCTCTTGATTGAACACGGACGCAATATCTGTACGGCAAAAAAGGCCCGCTGCGACATCTGCGATATCAACAGTTTGTGCCCGTCGGCATTTAAGGTCTGACGACAGGCGGCCGACAAAGTAATAGGCAGGCAAAGGGGTTTTTATGGGTGTGTCAGGATGGATAAAGAGACCGAACAAAAGTAAAAAATCGTCGCCGGATGTTGCCCAACAGTCGGCGGCGTTGTTAACTTCCGCGAGAGCGAAAATAAGCGAAGGGAAGATTGGCCCTGCGGTAGCCGAACTGGAGGTTATCGTAAAGATGAATCCGGCAACTGTCGAGGCTTGGATTGAGCTTGGCGAGTGCTACTGGAATGTGAGAGAGTACGACCTTGGTCAGGAAAGCCTGGCCAAGGCGCTCTCGCTTGATCCTGAAAACATCCGGGCTCTGGGATTGATGGGCGAGCTTTATCTGGATCGAGGCGACTACGATACCGCGCTCTCTTATTTTCGGCGGGCGCTTTCCAAGAAACCCGACATGATCAAAGGCTGGAGCTTCAGCAGTGAAACATACCTGAAACATGAGAGTTATGAGAAGGCGATCGTCTGTTATGAAATGGCTCTGAAGGAAGAGCCTGAGTCCCCCGATATCTTGAAATTGATGGCCGATACGTATTTAACGCTGGGAAGGTGGCGGGAAGCACACGATGTCTTCTGCCAGATTGTAGAGTTGAAACCGGGCCTGCTTGAAGCCCACCAATCTTTGGCGCATACGGCCATAAGGCTCGACAATTATGCGGAAGCGATCGCAGCCTGCGAGGCCGCCCTCAAGATTGAGAAGAACAACGGATTTACAGCTCGATTGCTGGCCCGGGCAAGACTGGGGTTGGGCGATTATGAAGGGGCGGGCGAGGCGGTTCTGGCAGCGGTCAAATTACAGCCCAACGAAGCCGAATCTTGGAGCCTGCAAGGTTTGATATTTCTGAATATCGGGGATTTCACGGAAGCGATCAAATCGGCGCAGAAAGCCTTGAAAATCCGTCCGGAATTGCAAGAAGCCTTGATGGTTATGGGATTCGCCAACGCCAGTTTGGGCAACAGGTCGGAGGGCGCCAAATACTTGGCCGAAGCGGACCGGCAAGTTCTTAAATAAGAGAAAGTCTTTCGTCTCCCTTAATTCTTGTAATCCTCGCGCTCCTTAGTTATATAATGGGTTTGAGATGATTTATCTAGGCGCCGACCACGGCGGGTACGAGCTCAAAGAGAAAATCAAGGAACATCTGGCAGCCAAGAAGGTGCCGACAACCGACCTGGGCGCATTCTCTCCCGAACCAAGCGACTATCCCGATTTTGCCATCGCGGTGGCGGAAAAAGTCCGCGACGGTGACCCGGACGATTTTGGCGTGCTTGTCTGTACGACGAGCATTGGAACAAGTATCGCCGCGAACAAGATAAAGGGAGTCAGGGCGGCGGTAGGCTATTCTGAAAACGCGGTCGAACGCGCCCGGAACGACGTTGACGCCAATGTGCTTTGCTTGGGCGGCGGCGAAATCGATCACAAACAAGCCGTCAAACTGGTCGATATATTCCTCTCCACGCCATTCTCGAACGCCGAACGCCACGTGAGGCGCTTGAGTAAGATCCAACAGCGGGAGCAGGAGGAGTAAGTGCGGGTTGTCCCGGCCATTCTTGCCAACGACCTCCCGTCTTTCACTTCCTTAGTCAGGTCGGCCGAAGGCTTTTCCGATTACGTACAAATCGATATAATGGATGGCTTGTTCGTGCCCTCCAGAAGCATCGACGCGGCGGAATTGTCGACCGTTAAGACAACAGTCAGGAGCGAGGCGCACCTGATGGTCAAGAATCCGGAAGATTGGCTTGAAGCGGCCGCTATGTTTGGGTGCGAAGAAATTCTTTTTCATTATGAAGCGGTCGAGGATCCGGCCGCCGTCGTTAAGCTGCTGCGAGAGACTGACTTTCGGGCGGGTTTGGCCGTTAATCCCGAGACGCGCGTCGCCGATATCATCGAGATTGCCGGTTCAGTGGACAGCGTTATGTTTATGGCCGTGAACCCCGGATTCTACGGCGCTCCGTTTATCCCCGAGGTGATGGACAATGTACGTGAGCTCCGCAGGCTTAAACCTTCGTTAGATATCGGGGTTGACGGGGGAATCAAACTAAGTAACGCGGTTTTGACTCGCGACGCCGGCGCCGATTATGTCTGCGTAGGGTCAGCTATCTTCAAAGCGGAGGATCCGGGTCAGGCCTACTGCCAGTTTAAGCAGAGCCTGAACCCGCACATCATAATCCCAGGAGCCGCCGGGGGTTGCGACTGACGACCGTCTCGGCGTCCCGGCCGAAAATCCTCTCCAGTTCTTTCAGTTCGACCGCGTGATCGGCGAATGGAAAATCCGACCCGAAGATAATCCTGTCTAAACCTATTTTCCCGGTCAGCTTGCGGATTTCCTCGTCGGAGATGCTACCGGGGACATGAGCGGTATCGTACCAGACGTTCGGATAACCGAGGACCAGATCGACATCGGCCCAAGTCTGAAAACCGCCCAAGTGTGACAGCACCGTCGTCATTTCGGGATAACGTTGAAGGACGGGGACAAAATCTCTCGGATGGCTGAACTCGCCTTTAAAACCGCTCTCTTCGTCTCCGGCGTGGAAGGTAACGATGAGGCCGTTCTCGATTGCTTTCTCATAGAAAGGCATCAGCCGTTCGTCGGCCGGGAAGACTCGCTGGGCGTTCGGTTGGATTTTAAGACCCCTCAACCCTAAAGCTGGAAAACGGTCCAGTTCAGAGGCATCATTATCAGGGTGAATGCCTCCGAAAGGAATGATCTGGTTTGATTTTTCAGCGAGATCGGCGTACCAGTCGTTAAGCTTGATATGTTCCGGCTTGGTCGCGATAGGCAAGACGACGGCTTTATCAAAACCGCCCCGGTCCAGGGAGGCCAACAAAGCGTCGAGAGTCGCGTCGTGGGTGCGTCTGACGCCGTAGAAGTTCTCGATCCCGCTGATAACTTTGTCGGCGACATCATCCGGATAAATGTGAACGTGAGAGTCAATAAGCATGGTGATATGGTAACATCTTTTGACATAGGTTGTTGACCGGGGGTGTAGCTCAGCGGGAGAGCACTGCCTTTGCAAGGCAGGGGTCGGGGGTTCAAGTCCCCCCACCTCCACCATTTAAAGTGACTCGCATGCTGCTCGCGGCCTACCATCGTTAGCTCGCCTCGCTCCTAAGTACTCAAGTCGCTTCAGCAAGCAAACCATGCTCTCCGCTCGAACGACGATTTGTCTGCATGCTCGATTTAAATATTCTTCGACTGAACGAAGTGAATGGAGAAGCGTGCGAGACGATTTGAATTTGGGTGGCTGAAAAGTTGCTCCGGCGAAGGCTTGGTGTTTAGGAGGTGCGACGGGCGGGCGGTTCAAGTCCCCCCACCTCCACCAGGTGGAGGATGCGGAAGCCGTGAAAACCGCGCTGCTTAAAAACCCCTTTGTCAAAAACCTGTTATCCGCTTTAGCGGTGTCTTTCTTCAGCTTTGTTTTATGGAACGTCGCTTTCGTGCTGTACGCGTTGTTCTTTCAGATAGTTCATATATTCACGCCGATTGATATGGCCCGCTCGTCGCTGTGGTTAACGCCCTATATATTGATTGTCTTCACCCTCATGGTTGCCGTTCTGTCATGGTTTGTCTTCCAGTCGTCTCTTCCGGATTTAGTCAAAGCGACCTGCGCAACCGCGCCGCTGGTAATTGTCCTGGTCAGCATAGGGATATTGACGTATCCTAATCCCTGGCTCGCTTATGCTTTAAGTACGGTGGTCGTGGCGTTGGCTTTGACTTACTTGCGTCTTTCCAAAAAGCCGTGGATTTACTACTATGCAGCTTTATTCACGGCCATAACGCTCTTGATATTTAACCTTGCGGGTGGAGAAATCTAACTAGCGGACTGATTTCAACAGGTCGAAAAACGGACCATCCATAGCTGAGTAGCCGGCATCGTTAGGATGAGAATCATCGGCCGATGTCTCATAACCGCTCTTAAGGTAACCGCTGCCGTCAGCTAGGATGCCGTATTGGTCGAAGATCCAGACCTGTCCGGAATGGGCGGCGGCGAAATCATTCAGCCACTTGTTGTACTCCCTGTGGTTCCAGACAAGATCGTAGGTTGTCGCGCCTTTGACCTGGGGTAGGGCGTTGCCGATGACAAGCTTCTTACCGGCGCGCGCGACCATGACATCATAGGCTTTTTGAGCGTAAGCCTGGTTGCGCTTTAAGTTGCTCCGTGCGGAGTCTCTATCGTCTCCGTTAAAATCGACGAAGCAGAGCTTGAAAAAAACGATTCCCGCGCCGCCGCCGTCTTCCTCAACGCGCGATTGAACGCTGTCCATAATGGAATCCGGCCCGTCGATTTCCCGGTAGTAAAGGGAAAAACCTTCCTTGTTGTAAGGTTGGGAGGAGTCGCCGGTCCAATGTGTAAACCAGCCGTTCATGACCGATCGACCCAACATCATGACTTGGGTAGAACCAGACGAAGCAGCGGTCTGAGACTCTTTGGCGGTTGGTTTCTTATCGGTCTCAGCCGGGGTTGTAGCGCAAGCTGGAACCACGAGAGCTAGAAGAAGGATAAGCACTACTGCGCGTTTCATAATGCACCCTCACCCTAACCCTCTCCCCTCAAGGGAGAGGAAATTAAATTAAGCGCTATCTTCGGTCAGTTACGGTTGGACCCAGATGCCGACGGTGCTGCCGCGGTTGACGATGACGCCGGAGGCGGGATTCATATCCCAAACGTTGCCTGACACCGTGCCGGGCGGACCGGCGGCGGTCGTCGGGCTGACAAGTAGATCATTACTGGCTAGCCAGGCGTTGGCGTCGGCTTGTTTCATGCCTTTTAGGTTTATCAAGGTAACCTTAGCCGAACCCTTGCTAACCGTAATCGTTACCGTTGAGCCTTTGGCGGCTTTATCGCCGGAGACGGGGCTCTGTTTGATGACGTGGTTCTTCTCGATCGTCTCGTTGTAATCGTCGAACCGGTCGACCTTGAAACCCGCGTTCTCTAAGATGCTTATCGCGGCGTCCACGGTGTTATTGGTTACGTCGGGGACTTTGATTTGTTGAGAGCCGCTGCTTATAGTGATATCGACCGCTCCGCCTTTCTCCACTCGGGCGCCCGCTTTTGGAGACTGCGCCATTACTTGGCCCTCCGCGACAGTATCGCTAAACCCTGTACCCACCTTGCCAAGTAACAACCCGGCCTTTTTAAGGGCTTCGGCGGCTTCGGCTTCGGTTTTTCCTGTCAGGTCGGGAGCGACGACGGTTTCAAGGCCTTTGCTCATGACAACCGTAACGGTTCCGCCTTTCTTCATTTTTTCGCCGGCTGCCGGATCTTGGCTGATGACGCGGCCGGGCGCGACCTTTTCGTTGGTAACTTCCTTTTCCACCTGGAGTTTCAGGCCGGCGGCGTCAAGCGCTTGTTGCGCCTGTGACAGTGTTTTCCCCTTGATATCGGGAACGACGACGCTGGGCGTTGACAGCAGCGAATACGCCAGCGCCCCGCCGCCAAGCAATAAGAGCAGGATGACAGCAATGATTGCCGCAATCAGTGCTTTCTTCGGTTTACGCCGACCGTCCCCACCGGCAGGACGGCTGCTTTGGGCGGCCATCGTTCGCGTCATGTCAGACGCGTCGCCGGCAGCCGACGTAGCGGCGCCCATTATTTTTACGGGTAAACCTTCTATTACGCGCTTCAGGTCGTCACGGACCGCTTCGGCCGAGCGATATCGCTCGTTCGGATTCTTGGCCATGCATTTAATGATGACGGCTTCCAGGCTGGCCGGTAAGTCTCCAAAAACGCTGCGCGGCGGTATCGGCGTGTCGTTGATGTGTTTTAGCGCGACGGACACCGGATTTTCGCCCCTGAACGGCAATTCCCCCGTTGCCATCTCGTACATTACGACGCCTAGTGAATATACGTCGGTGGTCGGTCCGACGATGCTGCCCTGGGCCTGTTCGGGAGATATGTAGTGGGCTGTGCCCATGACCGCGCCGGTTCGCGTCATCGTAGACGTCGCGCCTGCCCGCGCGATGCCGAAATCCGTGACCTTTATTTCGCCATTGTCCGTGATAATGACATTTTGCGGTTTTATATCTCGGTGGATGATCTCGTGCTCGTGGGCGAATTCCATCGCCTTGGCGATCTGCATTCCGATATGGACGACTTTCTCCGTCGATAGTGGTGCGTCTTTCTGGATAAGCTTCTTGAGCGTCATGCCATGGACGTATTCCATGACAATAAAATGGACGCCGCCTTCCTCACCGACGTCGTAGATGCTGACAATATTGGGATGCGTAAGCTTGGCGGCGGCGCGGGCCTCACGGCGAAATCGTTCCAAAAAGCCTTCGTCGGAGGCGAATTGCTTATGCAGGATCTTTAAGGCAACGGTCCGACCTAGGACCTGGTCTTCAGCCCTGTAAACGTCGGCCATGCCGCCCCCGCCGACCTTCTCTATAATTCTATATCGTCCGTTAAACACCGCTTCTTCCAAGAAGCCTCCCCTTTCCCCGATTATATATGCCTGTCATTTGTTTTTCAAAAACTGCTCCAGCAGGGCTTTGGCGATCGGTCCCGCCGATCCGCCACCTGTGCCGCCTTTTTCTACGATAACCGCGACGGCGATGCCGGAGCTGTCCGCCGGCGCGAAAGCGACGAACCAACCGTGAGTTTCGCCCTCGACTCCGGTTTCCGCCGTCCCCGTTTTTGAAGCGACGCGGACGCCTGGAATCTTGACTATCTCGCCGTAGCCCTCTTCGGTCACGGCGACCATCATGTCTGTCATAGTAGCCGCCGTTCCCGGCTTGATGACCTGATCGATTTGTTCAGGCGCCGTATGCCTGACAACCTGTCCGTTCGGGTCGGTTATCTCGGACACTAGGTGGGGCTGCATCATCACGCCTTCGTTGGCGATCACCCCCGTCGCCATCGCCATTTCGAACGCGGTGGCGACCGTCTTTGCCTGACCGATTGCGGTCCAGGCCACGTCGACATCGTCCATCGCGCTCGCCCTCTTGACGCGGCTTCGTTTAACCGGCACATCGAATGGCATGTCTTCGTTGAAGCCAAAAAGCGAGGCGTACTGGAATAGGCGATTGGCGCCTAGCTTCAGCCCGATTTGGGCAAAGACCGTGTTGACGGAGAATTTAAGGGCGTCGGTAAAGGTGATTTCTCCGTAAGATTTGCCGTCCAGATTTCTCACTGTCGTTCCCATTACCTTAAACGAATCATTGCCGTTCAGCAAATCATCGGGCTTGTAGAGGCCCTCTTCCAGCGCGGCCGCGCTGGTGATTATCTTGAATGTCGAGCCAGGCGGATAAGCTCCTTCGGTCGCCCGGTTAACAAGCGGGGCGTCCGGATTCGACGAAATCGCCTTCCAGTCCTTGTCGATCAAATTCGGGTCAAAATCCGGGGACGAAGCTATGGCCAAAATCGCGCCTGTTTTGGGATCGATAGCGACCGCGGCCCCTTTCTTGCCGGCTAATCCCTGCTCCGCGACCTTTTGTAAGCGGCTGTCAATTGTGAGCGTCACGGCATTGCCGCGTTTATCCGGCCGCTTGAATTTTCGGACGAGGTCTTCGATGAAACCGACCTGTTCCTTACCTAGAAGGTAATCATTATATGTTTTTTCCAGTCCGCTTTTGTTATATCGCGTGCTGGAATAGCCGATGGTTTGCGCAGCCAAACCGCCCAAAGGATAGAAACGTTCATAATGTCCTTTGACCAGCCTGCTGTCCGCTAAGACCTGGCCGTCGGCCGACACTATCCGGCCTCTTCTGATGCCCGCCTCGGCTTCCACTGCCCTTGTATTTCCCTGATGAGTCGCGAGTTCCGGACCCTGGACAAGAACGATGTGGGCGATGTTTATTGTCAGAACGATAAACAAACCGACAATGAACGCGCTGACAATCCTTATTTGCCTGTTCATCCGATGCGGCTGGCCTCCTCGATCGACTGGTTGGAAATTATGATTAAAAGACCGGCCAGGATGAAGTTGGCTAGAATCGAGCTGCCGCCGTAACTCAGGAAAGGAAGCGTAATTCCGGTCAACGGCAACAGTTTGGTGACTCCGCCGATAATGACAATGGTCTGGATGGCAAAAACTGCCGTTAATCCTGTCGCCAGAAGTTTACCGAATTCGTCGGAGGTTTTGATTGCGATGGTAAGCCCGCGGCCGACAAAGACCATGTAGAGGGCGATGATCGCAAACATTCCGACCAGCCCCATTTCCTCGCCGAAGGCGCTGAAAATAAAATCGGTCGTGACTATGGGTATCAGATTCGGGTAACCGCGGCCAAGACCTGTGCCCCAGACTCCGCCGCTGCCTAACGCGAACAGCGATTGAACGATCTGATAACCTTTTCCGGTCGCGTAAGGCCAGGGATTGATCCAAACGGAAATCCTGGCGCCGACATAGCTGAAAACTTTGGCTATGACCGTGGCTCCGGAAATAAATAATAGACTGCCGATGCCGACATAGAGACCGCGGCCGGTCGCCACATATAACATGACCAGAAATAAGCCGAAAAATAAGAGGCTGGCGCCGATATCCTTTTGAATGACCAGGAGTCCTAGCGAGATCACCCAGAACATGAGCAGAGGACCGAGATGCTTAACGTCTGGGACGCTGAACTGTCCGACCTTCCGCGTAAAAACCGATAAGAGCTCGCGTTTCTCGCTCAAATAGGCGGCGAAGAAAATAACGATCAGGATTTTGGCGATCTCCGAAGGCTGAAAACTGAAGGGCCCGATGTTCAGCCACAGGTTCGGCTGCAGGAAGCCGGAGCCTAATCGAATGGTGGAGAACAATAGCACTAAACCGGCCAGCCCTATCAGGTATTTATAGTTAGCCAGGGACCGGTAATTTCGCCACAGTGTGACGAGAAGCACAAGAACTGCCGACCCGACGACGATCCACGCGAACTGGCGGACGGCCAGATCAAGGTCCAACCGGTAGATCATCGATAGGCCTAATCCCGTTAACAGACAGATTAGGGGCAGGATGATCGGGTCGGTGTGAGGAGCCGCAAATCGCAGATAAATATGAATCCCAAGATACAGCGCCGCGAACAACACGGCCATAACGGCCAAAACGACCGGCGCGGCTTGCGGGCGGCTGATTTGAACCGTCGCCAGCGCGCCCCAGGATAGGATAATTGAGCCGGCCAGAAGCCTAAGCCCCCGGTTCCGGCGGCGGTTTTCAGACAAAATCCGCCTCCGTGAATTCGGCTAGAACAGCCGTGATGTTGTCTTCTCCTCCAGCGTTCAGGGCGGCCTTGACAAGGCCGTTTATGGCGCCTATCAAGCTCTTGTAATCATTGACTATCCGTCCGATCGCGTCGTTGTCGACTTTAGAGCTAAGTCCATCCGAGCAGAGCAGAATCTTGTCGCCCGGGGCGAGCTCTTCGACGTAGACTTCCGATTCGATGGCGGCGTATGTGCCGAGGGCGCGGGTGATGACGTGCCGCAAAGGGTGGATGCGGGCGATTTCCTCGTCGATTTCGCCTTTGGCGATCATCTCTCCGACCAAAGTATGGTCGGTCGTTAGTTGGCGGATTACCCCTGCGCGCAGCAGGTACGCCCGGCTGTCGCCGACTTGCGCGACGTAAAGTCGGCCGCGGGCGAAAAAGGCGGCCGTCAACGTCGTGCCCATCCCTTTGTATTCTTTGTTCTCGGCAGCCCTGGCGTGAATCACGGTATTTGCCTGGTCGACGGCTTTCTTTATCGCCATCAGGATGGCGTCTTCGGAAGCATCCGGTTCCGGAGGGCCGAAGGCTTCCCGGAATGTACGAAGCCCAAGCTCGCTGGCAATTTCACCGGCGCGATGCCCCCCCATGCCGTCGGCGACGGCAAAAAGCGAGCCGTCGACTAGATAGGCGTCCTCATTAATATCACGCAATTTGCCTATATCGCTTTTACTGGCTAGTCTCACATCTTTACCTGGAAGACGGTTTCACCTATACGGATTTTCTGCCCGTTCTTCAATTCGGTCTGACCCGTTATCATCTCTTTGCCGACATAAGTCCCGTTAGTGCTGCCTAGATCCATTATGTACCAGGTGTTTAATTTCTTGACGATACGACTATGCTGATGAGAAACAAGCGGGTCGCGCAATACTATATCCGTTTCGGTCGACCGGCCGAGGGTAATCAGATCTGTCAGGGGGTAAACACGGCCCTCGTTGACATAAGCGCTTTTAACGACTTCGAGCGCGGCCTCGCGCGGAACCGCCTTCTGTTGTTGCTCCATGACCTCGCGGGCTTCCGCGTAAGGGACAGGCCGCTCGTAGATGTCAATGTAGATGGCTTTGACTACCCGCCAAATGAACAAATAGAGAATCAGAATCAGCACCAGATTGATAAGGGCAACATAGCCGGGGGCCATAGATCAAAGCCTCCTGAAGACAAGCGTGATATCTCCGGCGGTTATCTTGGCGCCGTCCTTTAGGTCGATTTCGGCGATGCGCTTGCCATTAACAAAGGTACCGTTTGTTGAGCCGAGGTCGGTCAGTGTGACATGATCTTTGGAGATGTTTATTTCCGCGTGGCGGCGTGATAAACCCGGGTCAGGCACGCTTATCTCGTTGGAGTCCAGGCGGCCGATGGTCGCCCTGCCTTCGCCCACCCAGAAAGTCTCCGCTTCCTCGCCGTCGATGATAAGGCTGACGGAGGCCAGGGCGTCCGGGTTCTCCATTTGCGATGGCGTCACCAGACGGGCTTCAGCTTCAGCGCGTCCCAGCGGCAGGCTTTTATCTTCCTTTAGGATGACGGAGATGGCTCCCATCACCGAATAGTTTTTGGCCTTTCGCCTTTTGTCCAGGTAGCTTTTTAGTTCGTCGACCAGTTTGTCCTTAAAATCGGAGAAGGCCGCAAAATCGTTGGGACTTAACCGGACGATATATTCGTTGGGTATGTAGATTTTGGAAACGCTGATCGTGCGGCCGGCTTCCATCTCACGGTCAAGGCGTTTAGCCAGTTCGACCGGCTGCAGTGATGACTTGAATCCTTTGGCGAAAGTCCCCTCCACCAAGCGTTCGAGTTTGCCTTCCAGGTCTTTCAGCAGGCTCATTCTTCATCCTCGTCTTCCTCTTCCCCTTCAAAGTCTTCGCTATAGACGCCGCGCCGCGGCAGAGCCGGCAGGAGGCCTAAAGGTAGTATAAGTGAAGCGGCCAGCGTTTTCAGGAGTGTGTCAATATAAGTGGATCCCCATTGAAAGTTAATCATAAGGGCCAGCTGGCCCACCAACAACACGGCCGCGCCGGCGGTCAAGCCGTAGAAGTCGGTCTTGAGCGAGCGGCGTTTGGCCGTCACGCTAATAAGCGCGGCGACGCCGCCCCAAAGAATCGGTTGCACGATGAGCAGCGGGGAAGCCAAGAACGGTTTAATAAGCGCGCCTGTAGCCGAGATGGGATTCAGCGAACCGGCTAAAGCGGCTTTTAAGCCGTATACATTGGGCGCCGCGATAAAAGCGATGGTTTTCATGTTGAACAGATAGAGAAATTCAACCGCAAATCCGCCAGCGATGCCCAGTATGATCGCTTCAAGTGGGTTGAAAAACAAACCCGTTATAAGGGGGAAGCTCAAACCCGAGCCGGCCAGTGCTAACAGGGGAGAGAGAAAAAGGTAAACGGTTTTTAGAGGCCGAATGAGCCAGAAAGAGAGTCCCCAAACGAAGATGCCGACAGAATAAAGAACCGCCATTATCAGGCTGAAATCGGCGATCGGTAAGGCCAAAAAGGCAAGACCGCCGGCTAGACCGACGCGCGGGAAGAGAACGGCCACGACGAAGTAGACGAATGGTATTGCCGACGTGATTCCGGGCATGTAGAAACCGGTTTTAGTCAGGAAGAACGACAGTATTAAAGTAGCCAGAACGGCGTTGCCGAAACGCTCGAAAATTTTCCGGTGCCTTTTGACGAACGCGGCGACGCGCTCCTTGGCGTCGCCGGCTGATTCGACCAACGGTTTTAGCGGTCCCAAATACTCCTGTGATTCTTCAGGTTGGCCGGCCTGGGCCAGCCTATAGAGGGGTTTTATGATCTTGCGGGCCGGCAGCCTGGCCGTCCGCATACTCTCCAGGTAATGCCGCAAAACTGTCACGTCGTCAATACGGTCCGACCGTTTCTTCTCCAGTGTCCGCATGACCAAGCTGTCCAGGTCGGACGATATCCGGTCGTTCAATTCATATAGAGGCTGCGGCTCCAGACTGGTGATCTTAAACACTATGCCCGCCGGCGTGGCCGAGGCGAATGGGGACGCTCCCGTCAGCATCTGATAAAGAACGACGCCCAGGGAAAAGATATCCGTCCTGGCGTCGACACGCCCGCCTTTAGCTTGTTCCGGAGACATATAAGCGAATGTGCCCATAATATCACCGTCCGCGGTCATCGTAGAGGCGGAGAGTTTGGCGATGCCGAAATCGGTGACCTTAACGTCTCCGTTTCTTGTGATCATAATATTGTCCGGTTTGATGTCACGGTGAACGATATCCATGGCATGAGCCGCTTCCAGCGCGTCCGCGATCTGGATGGCGACGTCCAGGCTTTCCTCGATCGTTAGCGGGGCTTTAGCCGCCAAAATCTGGGAAAGCGTAACCCCGTCTATGTACTCCATAATAAGATAGAAGAACTCGTTGTCGTGTTCCAAGTCATGGACTGTCACGACGTTGGGATGGTTAAGCTGGCCGGCGGCCCGGGCTTCATTCAGGGCTCGGCCTGACGTCTTCGAGGTAGCCTCGATTCTCTTGATGGCCACGACGCGGGACATCAAGGTGTCTTCGGCTTTAAAAACCTCGCCGTGGCCGCCTCGCCCGATGCGATCGATGATGCGGTACCTATCTAGTATGACCTCTTGTATCATATGGTCAAGGTTATCAGCCGCGACGGTCGTTTGGCAATAAGCGGCCGGGTGCGCCGGTGGCCTCGTATGCTATAATACTTTGGCAATTGAGGTCACCTGCCCCCGTGGCGGAATTGGTAGACGCGCTACGTTCAGGGCGTAGTAGCCGTAAGGCTGTGCTGGTTCAAATCCAGTCGGGGGCACCATTGCAAACGGAGGCATTTCTTGGCTTACAAAAGCGGCCTTTCATACAAACAAAAACGCAGGTCAAAAATAAGCCCGACTCTGATAATCGTCATCCTTGTCATTGTTTTCCTTTTGCTATGCCTCATCGGCCAAGGAACTTTCAGCCGGATCGGCTGCAACGACAACACCAGCGAGCTTCAGACATACATCAACCAGGTTAAGAAGATAACCGATCGTACCAATAAAGTCGGTACCGGCTTCGCCGACCTTCGCGCCAATATGAAGAGCCTGGCCCGCAAAGACCTTCAAAAAAGACTCGACACCTTGGCCAAAGACAGTAAAACCATCGCGGCAGACGCGGCCAAGATGCAAGTCCCGCCGGAAATGAAGGACGCCAATACGTATCTAATGATCTCGCTCAATATGAGGACATCGGCTTTGGAGAGCTATAAACCCGCCATCTTTAACGCGCTTCAAGACACCGACCTCGAGGTTTCGGGAAGACAAGTCAGCTTAGCCCTCAAGGATCTGGCCTTCAGCGATCGGGCCTTTGCGATTTTCAAAGACAAAGCGCAGAAGGTCTTAAAAGACAGGAAGATTACCTTTGTGGCGGTACCGGCATCCGTCTTCATTGCCGGAGATACCGAATTCGAACAAGCGACCGTTCTTGAATTCCTGAGAAACGTGAAAGAATCGGGCGATTTGACGGAAAAGCACGGCATTGCCATCAGCGAGCTGGTCGTCGAGCCGGTGGCGGTGTCCGAAAACGACGGTGTTTTTGTTCTTCCGCAGGCCGCGACGATCACCATCACCGTAACCATAGAAAACCAGGGAAATCAGCTGGAAGTGAACATCCCTGTGACCGCGACGTTAAAATCGGAGACTCAGCCGAAACCGCAGACCAAGAAGGAATCAATCGGATCGCTGCCGCCGGGACAGAAAAAAACAGTGAAAGTAAGTGGCTTGAAACCAACAGCCGGAGATATTATTAATATGCTGTCGTTAGAAATCGGTCCGGTTCCCAAGGAATCGTTCCTTGACAACAATATTTCAGAATACAAGTTCACTATGGAACGAAAGTAGGTGTTAGTATGGCCGACCAAACTTATCCGAACGAAGTGATCTCGAACATCTTCAATCGAAGAAGCATCCGCGGCTACAAAGATCAACCGGTGTCCAAAGAAACAATTAAGAAGATCCTGGACGCCGCTTGCATGGCGCCATCCCTCCTAAACAGCCAGCCCTGGCGGTTCACAGTCTATCAGGGAGACAAGCGAGAGGGGATTCTAAAATTGTTGCGGCGTACTCTGCGCTACCTGGAGGACATGCTGCCCGTTTTGGACGAAGCTGATCGAGCGGCCTTTGTCAAAGGGCACGAGGACAAGGAAGAGCAGAAACGCGTTATCGATTTCTTCGACACCTTGGGCGGGGCGCCGGTTATCATCGTTGTTACGATGAAAAAAATACGGAACGATATCAACCGGCGGATGGGCTTAATAGCCTGCGGTGGAGCAGTGGAAAACATGATGCTGGCCGCGGAAAGCCTGGGTCTGGCGACGTGTTGCGTCGGCAGCGCGCTTTGGATCGAGGAAGATATCTTACAGGTAATGGACCAGACCGACAGCGAACTCGTGACCATAATCACGCTAGGCTCTCCCGCCTACGAGGCCGGCCTTACGGAACGAAAGAAAAACGTTACCGAGTGGATAGGCTTTTAAGGGCTGCTTCGTAGACCTGCTTGAGCGGCGTGTTATGCTCCTTGGCTGCCGTCGCGCAATCTTCATATTCCGGCCGTACTGACACGGCCGCACCGTCCAGCCAGCCCGTTTTTACCCTTATTTCCCCGTAATCCGTTTTAACAATCACCGTTTTCCGGCTGAGCAAGCGTCTGGAGACGCGCGATATCCTTATCCCCAGGGTACCCGTTTCCTTAAAGAACACGTCGACGACGCCGGCGTCGCGTCCCGGTTCAGCCAGGCAGCTGACGACATTGGCCGGGCGCCCTTTTTTCATGACGACAGGGGTAAACCAGACGTCCAGAGCCCCGGCCTCAAACAGCCTGGCCATCGCGTAAGAGAGTCCCTCCGGCGTTAGGTCGTCAATATTTGATTCCAATAGGACAACGGTGTCTTCGTGATCAAGAGGTCTTGATTTGTCCGTCTCGCCAAGCCAAACCCTGACTACGTTCGGCAGTTCTGTGTCCGCCTCGCCGGCCCCATAGCCCGTTGCCCTTATTATCGCCGGCGGAGCCGGCGCTTGTTTGGCCAACGTTTTTATAATCGCCGCGCCGGTCGGAGTGACGTTCTCGATGCCGATGTCGTCCAACCCGACGGACATATTCTCGAGAATATGGATTGTTGCCGGCGCCGGCCGGCTGACTGTTAAGGCAGAAGCGTAAAGTTTTTTAACGTCAAGCAGTTTAAGGCAGACGGCCGCGCCGGTAATGTCAAGAATCGCGTCGACCGCGCCTACCTCGTGGAAATGTATCGCCGCGGGCACTTGTTTGTGCGCCGCGCCTTCCGCCGCGGCCAAAACCTCAAAGACACGGGCCGCGTCGTGTTTGACGGAGCGGCTTAAACCGCTGCCGGCAATGATCTTAAGAACATCAAGTAGCGTTCGATTGGTGTTTTCCGGTTTGATTTCTATGTCAACTTTGGTCGCGGAGGTGCCGGCCTTGTCGACTTGGCGGGTCTTAAGTTTCCACCCGGTGAGATTCAGTTTCGCTAGTTCGGCGATTAGCTCTTTAGGGTCCGCGCCGGCGTCGATCAACGCGCCTAGAATCATATCCCCGCTGACTCCGCCGAGGCAATCTAAATACGCGATTTTTGTGGACATTAAATTACTCCTGATTTACCAAACACGATTCTTGCTGAATGCATAGTAGCGTGTCAGTTCCAGCGGCGACTATGTCGCCCCAGGATGACTCTTTTCGGTTTGTCTGTTTATCGTTGCGGCGATATATCCGCCGCCGAAGCCGTTGTCGATATTGACCACGCTGACACCCGGCGCGCAACTGTTCAGCATCCCCAGAAGAGCGGTGACGCCGCCGAAGCTCGCTCCATAGCCGACGCTTGTCGGAACGGCAATAACCGGACAGGAGACGATTCCACCGACGAGGCTG
The DNA here is from genome assembly GCA_041658625.1 of Actinomycetota bacterium. Classification (NCBI taxonomy): domain Bacteria; kingdom Bacillati; phylum Actinomycetota; species Actinomycetota bacterium. The sequence goes on along the minus strand of JBAZZW010000001.1, from coordinate 509,538 downwards.
GGTAAAGCTCCTTCCATTCCGGCAACCGCCACGACGGCATTGGCTTTGTTTAAGACTTCGCGGTGTGCGAACAAGCGGTGCGCTCCGGCTACGCCGACGTCGAAAACCCGCTCTACATTCGCGCCCATAGTCTCGGCGGTGACCGCCGCTTCCTCGGCGACCGGAATGTCGGTAGTTCCGGCCGTGGCCACAACTACCAGGCCGGTTAGGGCGGCCGGGCGCCGGCCGGGCGCGACAACCATCTTGGCGGTTTCATGGTAGGCGGCGTTCGGCGCGGCTTTCTTGGCGGCCCTATAAGCCGCCGCGTCAGCCTTGGTTAGTAGAACCGGCAGACCTTCTTTCATGAGCGCTTCGACTATTCGGGTGATTTGCTCCGGCTTTTTGCCGGGGCAATAAACAGCCTCCGAAAAACCGCAACGCATCGTTCTGTGATTATCAGGCTTAGCGAAATCGAGATCCTCGAAAGGCAAGCGCCTCAATCGCTCGACAGCGTCTTCAACAGACGTCGAGCCGGATTTTATTTCTTGCAGCAGCTTCTCGATTGATTCTTTATCCATTGTTTCGTTGTTTCCGGTCATCGTTAAGACTGCCTTGCCGGTAACCTTTCTCATCGATCTCGACCCTGGCGAAGCCAAGATTGCAGAGCAGGTCGCTGATTTCCATGCTTCTCGCCCGCGCGGCCGGCACCTCCTCGGGGGAGACCTCGATCCGGGCGTGAATATCGTCAAGCAGCCTGACTCTTACCTTATGGAAGCCCATGTCTCTAACGATCATCTCCGCCGCGTCGACGCGGCTCAACCTATCAGTCGTAATGCGCTGGCCGTAAGCTACCCGGCTGGCCAGACAGGGAGCGGCCTCTTTGTCCCAATTGGGCAAGCCGATTTTCTTCGCGATTTGCCGGATATCCTTTTTTGACAGTCCGACGTCGACTAGCGGATGAACGATTCCCGCTTCGGCCGCCGCCTTTAATCCCGGCCGGTAGTCGTTTAGATCATCTGTGTTTACGCCTTCCATGACCACGGCGCCATCAACGTTCTTAACCGCTTTCTTAATGACCTCGTACATTTGCGCCCGGCAATGGTAGCAGCGGTCATCCGTATTGGCGGCCGCCTGCTTGTTCGAAAGGAAACTTTCGCTAAGGATCTGCTGACTGACTCCCAGCTTCGCCGCCAGCGCCATAGCGGCCTTAATTTCGGCGTCAGGAGTTACTTCAGATTGCCAGGTCAGCGCTAGCACGTTATCTCCCAGCGCGTCTCTGGCTGCTGAGAGGAGCAAGCTGCTGTCGGTTCCTCCGGAGAACGCGACAACCGCATAAGGGTATTTTTGAAGCTCCTTTTTCAGCAGTTCGTATCGTTTGTCAGTTGGCATGAATTACATAATAACCCAGACATAAGCCGCCTAACAAACAGGGGCGGGCGTATGTTAAAATGTGGTTTACCTTAAATAAGGGAGGTCAAACCTCTTTTGGGTTCGACGATTGTAATAGCGATACTGTCGTTTCTAGTTATTCTTTTAGTCGTCTGGGTGACTCTTATCTCTTACAACCTGGGTGTTTTACGTCGCAGCCAGCGCATCCTGTCGCGGGGCATGACCGACAGCAGCCTTCAGGATATCCTGGCCCAACATTTCATCCGCGTGGATGGGCTGGAAGACCGGATCGAGCACCTTGAACACGATCTTGACGCATTACATGGTCTTCAGCTTAACGCCGTCCAGCGGATAGGATTGGTGCGTTACGACGCGTTCGACGACATGGGCGGGGAGCTTAGCTTCGCGCTGGCTTTGCTGAATGAACACGGCGACGGTATCGTTATGAGCACTATAACCGGCCGCCAGGACAACCGGACCTATACAAAACAAGTAATAAAAGGCCGGGCGGCAATCCAATCCTCGACCGAGGAAGACGCTGCCATCAAACAGGCCATGAGCGGGAGGTAGAAAGATGAAGATCGGGTACTTGGGACCTCAGGGGACATTCACGGAAGAGGCGGGACTGGGCCCCTTTAGCATTAAAGAATCCGATCTCGTTTCCTTTCCGACGGTAGCCGAGGTTATTGAAGCGGTTGAAGACGGTGTGGTGTTAAAAGGCATCGTTCCTATCGAGAACTCCATCGAAGGGTCCTTCAATTTGACGTTGGACATGCTGGCATTCGAGGCGAACGTTTTGATCGAGCGTGAAGGCATTGTGCCCATAAGACACAATCTGCTTGTCAAGCCGGGAATGAAACTGAAAGACATCAAATCCGTCGTGTCTCAACCGCACGCGACCGCCCAGTGCCGGCAGTTCCTGAAAGACAACCTATCCGAGGCGGCCACCGAAGCCGCTAATAGCACAGCGGAAGCGGCTAAAAGGGTTGCCGAGGAAAACGGCGGGCGGGCGGCTATAGGCAACGCGCTGGCCGCCAAACTGTACGGCCTTGAAGTGCTGGCCGAGGATATCGAGGACGTCAAGGGCAATCAGACGCGGTTCGTTTTGATCGGTAAGGAGAAAGTCGCGCGCACCGGCCAGGACAAAACCTCGATCGTCGTTATGCCGCACGAGGACCGACCGGGTATCCTGCTTCAGATACTCCAAGAATTCGCCTTCCGCTTCATTAATCTGAGCAAGATTGAGTCGAGGCCCAGCAAGAAAGCGCTCGGCCAGTACATATTCTTCATTGATATGGAGGGACACATCGAAGATAAGGTTATTGAAGACGCCCTGAAGTGCTTGGGTTGCAAATTCCGCGATGTTAAATTTTTAGGCTCTTACCCGAAAGGGTAACAGCTCAGAGCTAAGGGCGGAGAGCCGAGGGTCAAAAAAGTAGCAGCCGGGAGGCTTGGATGTTAGATATAAAGTTTGTGCGAGAAAATCCTGAAGCCGTGAAGAAGTCCTTGGCCGCGCGTCGTGTCGAGGATCACGTGGCCGCAAAGGTCGACGAAGTCGTTGAGCTGGATAAGAACCGGCGGGCGATACTTGTCGAGGCGGAGGACCTGCGGGCTAAGAGAAACAGGGTCAACGATCAGATCAGCGAGCTTAAGAAAGCGGGCAAACCGGCCGACGACGCGATGCGGGGGATGAAGGAAGTCTCGCAAAACATAAAGGATTTTGACGAGAAGCTCCGGGAGATCGAGGCGGCCAGCCGGGAGATTCTGCTTGATATTCCGAATATTCCGGACGAATCCGTGCCGGATGGCGCCGAACCCGACGACAATGTTGAAATCCGCAGTTGGGGCGAGGAACCCGATTTTGGCTTTGAGCCTAAGCCGCACTGGGAGCTTGGGGAGAAACTGGGCATTCTTGATTTCGAGCGCGGCGCCAAACTGGCCGGAGGCCGGTTTGTGCTTCTGAAAGGCATGGGGGCCAGACTGGAGCGGGGGCTTATAGATTTTATGCTTGACCTGCACACGACCACGCATGACTACACGGAAATCTGGCCGCCGCTGATGGTTAACACGGAGACCATGACCGGCACGGGGCAGCTGCCTAAGTTCGCCGACGACCTTTATAAATGTGAGAACGATGACCTTTGGTTAATCCCGACGGCGGAAGTGCCGGTAACGAATATCCACCGCGACGACATCCTGGAAGCGGGCGAGTTGACTAAGAAATATGTCTGCTATACGCCGTGTTTCAGGCGGGAGGCCGGTTCTTATGGCAAGGACGTCAGGGGCGTGATCCGGCAGCATCAGTTCAACAAGGTAGAGCTGGTCAAGTTCGCCAAACCGGAAGAATCCTGGGAAGAACTCGAAACACTGACGGCCGACGCCGAGGCTGTTATGCAGGCGCTTGGTCTTTACTACCGGATTATCGTCCTATGCACCGGCGACTTGGGTTTTTCGGCCGCCAAGACCTACGACATAGAAGGTTGGATACCAAGTTCGGGCGGTTTCAAGGAAATCTCGTCCTGCTCGAACTTCACCGATTTCCAGGCCCGACGTATAAATATCCGCTTCAGGCGGGAGCCAAAAGCCAAGCCGGAGCTTGTTCATACGCTTAACGGCTCCGGCGTCGCCATCGGCCGGACAATGGCCGCGATCATGGAGCAATTCCAGCAAGCTGACGGTAGCGTTCTTATTCCTGAACGGCTTCAGCCTTACATGGGCGGCGCAACCGTGATAAAATGACATTCTAGTTCTTGCATAAGGAGGTGTCATGATATGAAGAGGTATATGATGCCGAGGGTAGCGCACTGCGACTCAGGCTGTTGAATATAGTCCCGAGCACGACGAGAAACTGCTCTTTAAACTGACTTTTTAGAAGGGGGCCATCTGCCGTTTGGCCCCCTTTTCTGTTATACTTTTCAAGTTGAAAATCGCGCGCCCGTAGCTCAATGCCAGCCAACGCTCTTACAGGCTGGTCCGCCTCTGGCGGAGATAGAGTACCGTTTTAAGATGGGCGCCCGATAAATAGGTTTTGATTATTGCGCGCCCGTAGCTCAATGCCAGCCAACGCTCTTACAGGCTGGTCCGCCTCTGGCGGAGATAGAGTACCGTTTTAAGATGGGCGCCCGATAAATAGGTTTTGATTATTGCGCGCCCGTAGCTCAATGGATAGAGCGCCGGACTACGAATCCGTAGGTTGGAGGTTCGACTCCTCTCGGGCGCGCCAGTTTTTATAGTGACCGACCAGAAGAACAGGTTACTATAAAAACTGTGGTTTCCCAGACGAGAACCTCCAACCTGAGAGGGATTCTTAAGGGGGAGAGGCTTCCCCTTAAGACGAGACCAAGGAAGGGGGAAGTCAAGGGGGAAACCTTGGTTGCCCCCTTGAGGAGGCTGGTCAGTTAGGTGACCAGCCGACGGTTGGATGGTTCGACTCCTCTCGGGCGCGCCACCTCCAACCTAACGGTTGGATAACAAATAACTGACAACAGACAACTAACAACCAAATACTTGTTTAGCAGGTTTAGGTGGCTTTTAGGTTTAGGGAATTCCAGGTTTATAAGGATGCGAAAGAGTTCAATAGAAGCATCATTAGTGCGACAGGTCCACTAAAGGGAACGGTCGGGCATGAGCTTCAATCGCAGATTAGAAGAGCCTCCATCTCAATCGTGCTTAATATTGCCGAAGGCTCAGACAAAGGTTCTGACAAGGACTTTAACCGTCATCTTAGACTCGCCCTAGGTTCGCTGAATGAAGTAGTTGCCGGTCTTGATATAGCTCACGATAGCGGAATGTTATCCGAATCAGTATTTAGCAAGAGCATAAAGGCTGCTGAAGAACTGGCTTTGCAGCTTGGTGGTTTCAGTAAACACCTGACAAACAAATAACCAGTTGTATGTTGTAAGTTGTTGGTTGTTTGTTCGCGTCAGCGTGGAGGGGTCGCATAGAGGCCGAGTGCACCCGCCTGCTAAGCGGGTAAGGGTGGTGACATCCTTCGAGGGTTCGAATCCCTCCCCCTCCGCCATGGATTCGACAAGCTCACCATAGGCGGAGCTTATAATTATTCAGGAGGGATGAGAAGCATGGTCCCGAGCGAAGTCGAGGGAAATCCCTCCCCCTCCGCCATCCTTTGCGGTCAGCTTGTCTTCTACAGGTTTTTGTTTCTGATCCACCATGCACGAGAATTAGCCGGTAAAGTAAGTTGCGTGTCAGTTCCTGCGCTCGCAAAAACCACTCACCCAGGATGACTGTTTGCTATCATTAGGGACGGAGAGGTGTCCGAGTGGTTTAAGGAGGCGGTCTTGAAAACCGTTGTGCGCGTGAGCGTACCGGGGGTTCGAATCCCTCCCTCTCCGCCATGGATTCGACAAGCTCACCATTGGCGGAGCTTATAATTATTCAGGAGGGATGAGAAGTTTATCCCGAGCGAAGTCGAGGGAAATCCCTCCCTCTCCGCCACTTCTAGGAGACTAATGACTGACGAGCAATATATGAGGATGGCCCTCGACTTAGCCCAAATGGCCTATGACGAGGGCGAGGTTCCGGTCGGAGCGGTCGTCGTCAAGGACGGAACGGTTGTCGGCCGGGGCTATAATAAAGTAGAGGGCTCTAAAGACCCGACGGCTCACGCGGAGATTATAGCAATCAGAGAAGCCGCTCAGAGTCTCGGCGCCTGGCGCCTCAGCGATTGCGTATTATATGTCACCAAGGAGCCCTGTCCGATGTGCGCCGGTGCGCTAATCATGTGCCGGCTTGGGCGTCTGGTTTTTGGCGCCAAAGATGAAAAACTTGGCTACGCGATAACGTTAAACGAGACAGTCCGCGATCCGCGGTTGAACCACGAGGTAGAAGTAAAAAGCGGAATTCTGGCGGACGAAGCCGCCGGCCTGCTGCAAGAATTCTTTAAAGCCCGCCGCTGATATATCTATCGAGGAAACGACCCTCCTTACTGTATAATTAAAGTTTAACGGTAATGTTGGCTGCCAGCTTTTACCGGTTGTCAGTTGTAAGTTATTAGTTCGCGCAAGCGAGGAGGGGTCGCATAGTCTGGCCGAGTGCGCACGACTGGAAATCGTGCGAACGGTGTTGAGCCGTTCCGAGGGTTCGAATCCCTCCCCCTCCGCCATGGATTCGACAAGCTCACCATTGGCGGAGCTTATAATTATTCAGGAGGGATGAGAAGCATGGTCCCGAGCGAAGTCGAGGGAAATCCCTCCCCCTCCGCCACGCAGAGAGGTTAATCGTGGGCGAGATTGACGAGAATCAAGAACAAACCGAAGAAGAGATGAAACCGGAAGAGCTGCCGTCCAGCTTTGAGAAACGTCAGGAAGCGCGCGAAAACAGACGGCTTAACATAGTTAGGGCGATTGCCGGTGTTTTGGTTGTTCTATCGCTGGCCTATGCATATTATGTGTTCTCCCAACCGCCGCTGAAGGTTGATACATCCAAGATAACGACGGCGACCGATACGGCCAAGAAGGCGGTAGCCAAGGGTCTTCAACCCGGCCGAATCTACATACCGCGGCTTGGAGTGGACGAGGCTGTTAATGTTAGCCCGTCCGGAACGGTTACTCAGGAAGAACTGCTAAAAGGGGCGACGTTTTATAATGGGGAAACGAATAAGCCCGGGACCGGCAATTGCGTTGTTTTCGGCCACTCGGCGGTTACGGCTGAACACGGGGCGCCCTTCGGCGCCATCGGCGACGGGTTGCTGAAAATCGGCGATCAGGTTTATCTGACAAATGCCGACAATGTCAAATTCAAGTACGCTGTTACCGAGATGAACGAGATAGAGGCGACAGATTTCTCGGTCGTGCAACCCTTGGGCGAAGACGCGTTGCCGCGCTTGACGATCATAACTTGTATTGCCCCCAATTACCCGAGGGATACGCGTCTTGCAGTCATCGCCGAGCTACAAAAATAAGCGGAGAGGTGCCCGAGTGGTTGAAGGGGGCGGTCTCGAAAATCGCTGTACGTCTTTCGGCGTACCGGGGGTTCGAATCCCCCCCTCTCCGCCAGCGTCGCCAGAGGCGACGCAGAGCATTAGAAATTAGAGAGCAGAACATTAGAGCGTTGACCAGCTGATGATTCTAATGCGGTCTAATCTCTAATATCTAATGTTCTATGTGTTTACTGGGAGGTTCATGAAAAAAGCTCTTATATCGATATGAATAGTCGCTTTGGCAGTGTTTTTTGTTTCTTGCACTTCAACGAATACTTCTGACAACAAAACGTCCACGACGGCCGGCGGGACGGCCGGGAAGGAGAAAACATTGGAAAAACCGACTATGCAAATCGACGTTAATAAGAAATATAGCGCTTTGATGAAGACATCGGAGGGCGACATAACGATTGAGCTTAACGCCGGCGACGCCCCGAACACTGTTAACAACTTCGTTTACTTGGCCAGGAATAAGTTCTATGACGGGACGATATTTCATCGTGCGATCAAAGGGTTCATGATTCAAGGCGGCGATCCGGAAGGCACCGGTATGGGCGGTCCAGGATATAGGTTTGACGACGAACCGTTTACCGGCGAGTACAACAAGGGCACGATCGCGATGGCCAATTCCGGCGCGAATACCAACGGCAGCCAGTTCTTCATCATGCACGCGGATTATCCGCTGCCCAAAAACTACGTCATCTTCGGTAAGGTGACGGCCGGCCTGGACATCGTGGATAAGATTGCGGAAGCGCCGACGCAGCCCGGGCCCAGTGGGGAGATGTCTCAGCCCGTCAATCCGGTTAAAGTAGACTCCGTAACGATAACCGAGAGTTAGTCGAAATCTTAATAAAGGAGTGAGCGAAATGGAAGCCAAGTCAAAAGAACTGGCCATGGCGCGACAGTCGTTAATCGAGGAGTTTCAGGCGATAGACTGGTATCAGGAGCGGATCGACTCCACGGAAGACGAAGACTTAAAACGGATTCTTTCGCATAACCGGGACGAGGAGAAAGAGCACGTCGCGATGCTCATGGACTATATCAGGGCAAACGATCCCGTCCAGGACAAAGTATTTACCGAGCACGACTAAAATGGTAGTTAGTAGTTAGTCGGTATAGCGGGTTTTCTAACTACTAACCGCCAACCACTAATCACCGTCGTTTGCGCCTGTAGCTCAGTGGATAGAGCGCTTGCCTCCGGAGCAAGAAGTCGCAGGTTCGAATCCTGCCAGGCGCACCAAATAATGAATGTCCAAGGGGTCAGGCCCCTTTGCTTAGTGCGAGGGGGCCTGACCCCATTTACAAGACCATTTTCTTGTCTGCTATGTAACACTTTGTAAGCAAGAACTTGCTTACATTTGTCAAGATTTGCCCTTGTCACGCCGATATCATTAGTGACTTTAGTGACTCCTCAGAAATTGTCGAGCCCAAAAGATAGGCGAATGTCATGGGTAAATTAACGAAACGCTTGCTAAAATGCCTGGTCTGGGTGGTTGCCGCCGTCTTTGTTGGCAGTTATGCTGCCATACTTCGCGCCCCACTTTCTCCGTCTGTCAAAGACTTCGCGCAAGACGCTTTCTATATCGCCGTTCCTTTCATGCTTGTCCTTGTGGCCTGGTTGGCGTTCGGCTTTGCCAAGAGCGACGATCGCAGATCCTGGCTTTTCGTGGCTCTTGGCGGTACGACTCTCCTCTTGGGCGAGACCGGATGGCTTTTTTATCAAAATTCGGCGGGGCTGGTGCGGTCCGGACAACCTGCAATTCCGGATACCGTTAACCTTTGCGCCTTTGTCCTGCTATTCGGCGCGTTGTTGGCGATGTCGCGCTTGTCCCGCCTGTTTATAGCCTCCAAGCTTCGCTTTACGATAGACGCGATGGTTTTCTTCCTTTTCGGCGCGCTCGCGATGTGGGTCGCGGCGGTTCGCCCGGCGCTGATAGCCTCGCCCGGGGCCTTTACGTTATACAACCACGTTAACGAGATTTTGCCGATAGTCGCGGTTGGGTCCGTGATTACCCTTCTAGCCAATCTCATCAGCTACCGGACCGAGAGCTGGTCTTCTTGGGAAAGGCTGGTCGCGCTCGGACTGGTCCTCTTCAGCGGGGCCATCTTTGGGTTCAACTACCTCGTTAACGCCGGATTGTTTGGCACGGCTTTTTGGCCGACGGTCGCCGTCGAACTTGGCTGGATGACTGGCGTGCTGATGTTCACTCTGGCGGCTTTACACTACCTGATTGACAGGCCGGCCACCACGATGTTCGCCAGCGAGACGCATGTCTTAATGGAAAGACCGAAGGGCCGCGAGATTTTGACTTACATCGTCCTCATCGGCTGCTTGCCGTTTCTTATCTTCATGGTGCAGACCAACAACCAAGTCGCGTTCGATATCCAGGTGTTCATTATTGGCGCTATCGCCTGGGCTGGCCTGCTGCTATCGCGGGTAGTTCTAATAATGACGGAGAACAGCAAGTTGTTCTCAACGTCTATCATCGATCCGGTAACCGGCGCGTATAACCTGAGATTCTTCCAGGAACGTTTGGAGGTTGAACTGGAGAGAGCTAAGCGCTCGTCGGAGAGTCTAAGCCTGGCGGTTATCGACATCGATAATTTCCGGGAATTCAATAACACCTACGGACACGCGCTGGGAGATAAGATTTTAGTTTCCGTGGTGGCCGGCATGCGTCTGAACTCGCGAAAGGGCGACACGGTTTATCGGGTTGGCGGCGACGAGTTCACGATCATAATGCCGAATACCGGCGTGCTGGAAGGTCACCGTCTGTGCACCAGGATAAAGGACCAGATAGTGGGTTCGATCGGTGACGCGCGGTTAAGTCCGAAACTCTCTTGCGGTATCTCCAGCTATCCTTATCACGCGAGGGAAAGCAAATTACTCTATAAGTACGCTGATGATGCCATGTACTGGGCTAAGTTCCACGGCAAAGACCAGGTAACGATATTTGATTTTGAGAAAGTCAGGTCATTCGACGGCGAGGAGCGGCTTCGCAAAGCGGAGGAATTCGCCCGCCGCAACACCGCCCAGACGTTGGCTGAAGCTATGGATGCCCGCGACGAGGCCACCAAAGGACACGCGAAAAACGTGGCCGCCCTGGCGGAGGTTTTTGCCTCCCGCTTGAACCTTAGCAAACACAAGATCGACATGATAAAGGTAGCCGCGCTGGTTCATGACATCGGCAAGATAAGCATGCCTGAGCTCGCGACCAAGAACCCCGATGATATGACCGAGGATGAAGCGACCAAGCTGCGGGAGCACACGACCTTATGTGAGGAGATTCTGTTTACGACTGACTTATCGGCGATTCTTCCGTGGGTTGTGGCGCATCATGAGAGATGGGATGGAGGCGGCTATCCGGCCGGTTTAGAGGGGAACCAGATACCTTATGAAGCGCGGATCTTAGCCTTATGCGACGCCTACGAGAACCTGACCCGGTCAAAGAGGGACGGGGCTTCGATGTCGCACACGGAAATCATGTCCGAACTTATCCGCGACCGCGGCCGCCGTTTTGACCCGATGTTGACCGACTCTTTTGTCAATCTGCTTGAACTATTGAATAGTATGCGCATGACCGAGGCGCCGCGTAGAAAGACCGCCCCGGTGGATATGCCCGCCGGCAGGATCGGCGAAGAAGAAACCGCGCGGCCTGGACAAGCGTCCCCGATCGAAGAATACGCCGATCTCTACGCCCTCGTCCGCCAGAAACTACGCTAGTAACGACGAATATGCCGCTCGCGGCCTACCATCGTTTTTGCTTTGGGGTCAGGCCCTTTCTTCTTATGTGATAGGGCCTGACCCCGTGTTTCAAGTCGCTTCGGCGACCAAACTATGCTCCCCGCTCGAATGACGAAATGCCTGCATATTCGCATTAATTACTCCGTTTGCCAAGTATGCCAATCTCGTGGGGTTGACATTAAAGTATTCTATTGGCAGACTATAGGCGATGTATAAAACGCTAATTAATTATGAAGGAGATGAATAGATCTCAATCATAAAGGAGATGAGCGGATGAAAAAATCTAGAAGGATTTCTGTAGTAGTTGCGTTAGCTACTGCGATTGTGCTTGTTCTGGTTGGGCCAAGCACTGCGCTCGCGGTAACGGCGACGGTGAATCTTCGCACAGCGGATAGTTTCGCAATTTTGGCCGGAACTCCAAACATTACCGACACACCTACATCTTCTATTTTTGGAAATGTCGGGTTGAGTCCAGCTACCGGTGCGGGCATTGGATTGCTCTCCACACAAGTGAACGGAACCATATATGCGGTAGACGCCTTTGGGCCTGTAGGTTCAGTGAATAACCCCGGCTTACTGACCATAGCTAAAAACGATTTGGTAACTGCATATAACGACGCTGCTGGGCGGACACCGGTTACGATTGTGGGCACCGAGCTTGGTGGTCAAACGTTAACTGATGGTGTTTACGGCTCTAACAGCACAACGTTCGGGATAACCGCAGGAGCAGGTCCCCTGGTTCTCGACGGACAAGGCAATCCTAATTCCGTATTTATCTTCGAAGCGCCTTTTGACGGAACCGGACTTACCGTGGGACCGGGCAGTATTGTGTCTCTGATTAATCAGGCGCAAGCCTGCAAAGTATTTTGGCGAGTAAACACAGCCGCTATAAACACAACCGCAGTGTTCAAGGGCACTATCCTCGCCCTTACTTCAATTACGGTAGCGAATGGTGCAAACATAGAAGGAAGACTCCTGGCTCGCAACGGCAATGTCACGTTAATTAACGACAGGATTACCAGGTCAGATTGTATTCTTTCACCATCCCCAACACCCATCACTGAGGGCTTACCATACACCGGCATTGGTCCTGGCGGTATAAGTAATCCCTGGAATGTTGCCTTACTTGCTATCGGCATGCTGGCCGGCATCCTTATAGCTTCAATTGCGTTCATAGCGGCTAGGAGAAAAAAAGAAATAGGTTAACCCGATCAAATAAGGTATTTACTAACAAGAGCCAGGCGATTCGTCGCCTGGCTCTTTTGTTTCTTTCCTCGGAAGCTTAACCCCGAGCAGCTCCCCGGGTTGTGATACCCTTTTTACATAGACAAATACTGGTAGAGGAGTGGAGAAAATGGATAAACCATCGGATCTTGTCGGGAAGGCGCTCAAGCTGGCGTCACTTGTAGACTATCAAGACGGCGCTGTTGTCAGTCGCGAGATTATCAAGAAGGACACCGGTACGGTAACAATGTTCGCGTTTGACGAAGGCCAGGGCTTGAGCGAACACACCGCTCCGTTCGACGCGTTAGTCTACGTCGCCGACGGGCGCGCGGAGATCCGGATCGCGGATAGTACTTCTGTGGCACAAAATGGCGATATGATTATCCTCCCCGCCGAAATGCCGCATGCCTTAAAAGCGCTTACCAAGTTTAAGATGCTGCTAGTCATGATAAGAAAAACCTAACAAGCCCTGTGGAAAACCACTCCAGCGCTATGGAGTACTGGAGTTACATAGATGAACACTACTCTTCGGTTTAATCTCGAACTAAAAATTATTTGCCTGTGGAAAACCACTCCAGCGCTTTGGAGTGCTGGAGTGGTAGCTAAGAGGCATTATTCTTCGTGATATAATAGTTGGCGTGGTCGTGCTAGGCGGGGAACCAGCGGTGCCCTGTACTCGCAATCCGCTATAGCGGGGCTGAACTCCCATCTTGAGGCTTTCGGTCAAGCGGCAGCCTGGCCGGGAGGGGGCGTTGATCCCCAGGTCCTACGCAATGGAAGCTTGTGAACCCCGCCAGGTCCGGAAGGAAGCAACGGTAAACAATGTCTTCCATGTGCGGTAGAAAAACCTGGAGGGAGTCTCGTTCCGGTCTGAAGCGCGCGGCGCCCGAGTCGAGGGAAGGGTGCGCGGCCACAATCTGGCTAAGAGCAAAGCTATGGGACAGCGGATAGCATAGAGCAGAGATACGTGCCTTAGTACTTGCTCCGAGCTCTAAGCCCTTAGCGCTTTGCTACTCAAGGAGTTATTATTGTCCGAACTTATACCGATTGAGACCCGGCTGTACACGGAGAAAGACGACTTGCCTGAGTTCGTCGCCGGGTATGTAAAGAATGTCGCCAGACCTGGCGATATAGTTGCGGTTGCGCAGAAGCTTGCCTCCATCTCACAGCAAAGAATCGTCTATGCGCCGGAGATGAAGGTCAGTTTTTTGGCCCGCATAATTTGCAGGTTCGTCAATCCGGCCTCCAGCCAGCACAGCCCGGAGGGCATGCAGGCGGCCTTCAACGAAGCCGGCTATTTTCGAGTAACTGTTGCCGCGATAGTCGGCGGCATCACCCGGCTTTTCGGCCGCAAAGGCGATTTCTACAGGATAGCCGGCGAGAAAGTAACGATCATAGACGATGCCGGCGACGGCACCGGCACCATTCCGCCCTACAACAAATACGTCATCCTGGCGCCGGAAGAACCTGACACGCTGGCCGAATCGATAAAGACCAAAACAGGCGTTGACACGGCCATAATGGACTGCAGTTACGTCGCCTCGACGACGCTGGGCGCGTCGGACGGCGTCGATAAGAATAGGGTTGCTGATTTGCTAAAAAGCAACCCTTTTGGTAACTTTGATGAGATGACGCCCATCGTCGTCATCAAGAATCCATAAGGAGTGGGACATTTTGAACGATAAGGACCTTTTGGCCCTCGAAAAGCAATATTGCTCGTACGGAGACACTGTCCACTACAGCGACCCACCAAAAATCTTCCGGCGCTGTGAAGGCCAGTATCTCTATGACAGCGACAATACGCCCTATTTTGACCTGCAAATGTGGTATTCAGCCTCTAGCTTCGGATATAAGAACGAGAGGCTGGACTCGGCGATGAAGAAACAGCTCGACACACTGCCGCAATGCGCCTGTCAATATCTGCACGAGGAGAAAATTTTGCTGGCCGCGAAGATCGGCCAATTGGCTGAGGCCAAGTTCGGAGAAAAGGGCCGCGTCCACTTCAACGTCGGCGGCGCTCAAGCAGTTGACGACGCTATCAAACTTATCCGCAACCATGTGGGCAAAAACCTGGTTTTCGCCTATATGGGCGGTTACCACGGGCGGACATTAGGCGCCAGCGCCATTACATCGAGTTACCGGTACCGCCGCCGTTATGGTCATTTCGGAGACCGCGCCCTGTTTATTCCTTATCCGTACTGCTACCGCTGCTATTACGGCAAACAAAAGAAAGACTGCGGATTTTACTGTATCAAGCAGTTTGAAAAGATGTTCGAGTCAGAGTACTACAGTGTTTGGGACGCCAAAGCCAAGGAGAGCGAGTTCTTCGCCATCTTTGTCGAGGCGGTCCAGGGCACCGGCGGCTACGTGATTCCGCCTGAAGGATATTTCCCTGAACTGAAACGGGTTTGCGATAAATATAACATCTTGATAGTCGACGACGAGATTCAGATGGCCTGGTTCAGGACCGGAAAGATGTTCGCCTTAGAGAATTTCGGTATTACACCAGACGTTATGGTTTTCGGCAAGGCCCTGACCAACGGATTGAATCCGTTATCCGGCATATGGGCCAAAGAGGCGTTGATTTCTCCCGAGAAATTCCCACCAGGCTCGACTCATTCCACGTTCAGCTCAAACAGCCTTGGCACGGCTGTGGCGCTGGAAAACCTGAAGTTGATGGAGGAAGATCCGGACCTGGGCGCCAAGATCGACAAGAAAGGCGAGTATTTCTTAGGACTTTTGCGGGAACTTAAGAAAAAATACCCGAACATCGGGGACGTGGACGGTATCGGACTGACGCTTCGCGTCGAGATTACGACGGACGACGGTTTTACACCAGACCGCGAACTGTGCGACGCGATTTTTGAAGAAGGCCTGCACGCCAACCTCGATTACAAAGGCAAGAAATACGGTTTGATCCTGGACGTCGGCGGCTACTATAAGAACGTTTTCACGCTGGCGCCCATCTTCGACATCACCGAAAGCGAAATGGAGATGGCCACTAACCTTTTTGAACAGTGTCTGGTCAGGGCACTTAAGAAATAAACGTGAACCATACAGTAATCCTTTGTGATTTCGATGGAACGATATCCAAGCAAGACGTTACCGATACCCTGCTTGAGAAATTCGCCTCACCCGAATGGGAAGAAATCGAGACGGCGTGGCGTGAAGGTCTGATCAACTCACACGAATGCATGTCCGAACAGTATGCTTTGGTACGGGCGTCGCAAACCGAGTTGGACGCCTTCTTGAAAACAATCAAGATTGACCCCCATTTTAAGGATTTCCTGGACTATTGCCGGACCGAGAAACACCCGTTGACCGTGATTAGCGACGGTTTCGACTATTACATCGACAGGATTTTTGACAACCATGGCATCAAAGACATCGAGATTTTCAGCAACCATCTGGAGTTCAAGGGTGGCTCGATTGTGACCGAGTTTCCGCATACCAACGAGGAGTGCAACACGTGCGGTAATTGCAAGACCACCATATTCCACACGTTCAAGACGCCGGAAAACAAGATCGTATATATAGGCGACGGGTGGTCGGACAGGTGCATTGCGCACGAGAGCGATGTCATCTTTGCCAAGCACAAACTAATAACCTATTGCCACGAAAGAGGCCTGGACTATACCCCTTATACGACATTCGCGGACATCCTCAAAGAGATGCGAACTTGGTGATTAACTAAACAAACGCGTGCTATACTAACTCTTATCCCTTTCAAGTGATGGAGTGTACTTTTGGGCTACGTAACGCTGTATAGAAAATGGCGCCCGCAAACCTTTGAGGACGTTGTCGGCCAGGAACACATCATCCGGACCCTTACGAACGCGCTGAAAGACAATCGCGTCGCCCACGCCTATCTTTTTTCCGGCCCTCGGGGTACCGGCAAAACGTCTATCGCCAAAATCCTGGCCAAGGCGTTGAACTGCGCCAAAGGTCCGACGGTGAAACCATGCAACACATGCGCTGTGTGCGTCGCCATAACCGCCGGCTCAGGACTCGATGTTGTGGAGATAGACGCGGCCTCCAACCGCGGGATTGACGAGATCCGCGATCTCCGGGAAAAGGTGAAGTTCACGCCGGCGGGCGGCGGCACAAAGGTTTATATCATCGATGAGGTTCACATGCTGACGCCGGAGGCCTTTAACGCGCTCTTGAAGATGTTGGAAGAGCCTCCCTCGCACGTGGTTTTCATATTAGCCACGACCGAACCGCACAAAGTGCTGCCGACGATTCTGTCGCGCTGCCAGAGGTTTGACTTCCGCCGTTTAAAGACCGACGAACTGGCCGGCCGACTGCGCGGCATCGCCGGCGCCGAAAACATCGATATCGACGACGTCAGCATCGCCCTGATCGCCAAGCAAGCCAAAGGCGGGATGCGAGACGCCATTTCCACCCTAGACCAGCTGTCATCGTATACCGGCAGCGTCATTCGGGTGGCCGACGTTACGGCCATGTTGGGGATAGTCGACGCCAACTTGCTTTTCCGGATGGCTGACTTAATCCAAACCCGGGACACCGCCGGTACTCTTCGCTTCATCAATGAAATCGTGGAAGCCGGTTGGGACCTACGGCAATTCGCCAAGGACATAACCGAGCATTTCCGCAACCTGTTCGTAATAAGGAACACTAAAGATCACGCCGAGGTTGTCAACGCGACAGCCGAGGAGCTGAAAAGGCTCGAGAGCCAAGCCGGTGGTTTTGCACCGGCGGACTTAACCCGCGTCATCGAGGCTCTGAGCGTATTGAACAACGAAATGCGTTACGCGGCCGACCCGCGGCTTGCTCTGGAACTCGCGCTGGTGAAGTTAACAGGCAGCCATGAGCCGCGAGCCGCGAGCCGCGAGGAAGAACCAATTAGCAAAGAGCATAGGGCAGAGAGCAAAGAGCAGAAAGCAAAGGGCGTAGAGAAGCTTTCCGAAAAGAGTCATCCTGCAGCACCCCGCAAATCAGCTGCGGGAACCGACACGCCGCCTTCTTTGCCGGCTGATCTCGTGCGTGGTGGATCAAAATCCGAGACCAAACCAAAAAGTCCAGTCCCCGCAGGTCACGAGCTCGACACGGTTAAGCGGGCCTGGAAGGCGGTCTTAGAGCAGGTTAAGAAGCAGAAGATGTCAACATACTCATTGATCATCGAATGCCTCCCGACCGCGATCGAAGGCAAGACGGTCGTTCTGGAATTCAACGAACGGGCTGAGTTTCACATGAAAGGCATTGAGAAAGACCCGACTCGAAAGTTCGTCGAAGGCGTGTTGCGAGACGTTACCGGAAAACCATACACGATCAAATGCGTGATGGGAACAACAAGCCGTGAGCCGGGAGCCTTGAGCCGCGAGGAAAAACAAAAAGCAACGCCGGAGCCCACGGAGGATCCACTCACGCCTCGTGGCTCACGCCTCGTGGCTGACAATTCCGAGGACATTCCGCCGCCGCCCGATTCACCCGACGCCCCGCCCCCGCAGGAGGAAGCGTCCGGCGTAAACGAGAAAGAAAGCATTTCCAGGCTGGAAGGACTATTCGACGCTACAGTCGTTAGCAAAAAAGAGAGGAAAGATGAAGGTTAATTACAACCAGATGATGAAGCAAGCGCAAAAAATGCAGCAAGATATGGCCAAAGCCCAGGAGAACTTGAAGAATGAGACCGTCGAGGCGACCTCAGGCGGAGGAATGGTAAAGGTCACCGCCAACGGTCAGGGCGATATTCTGGCAATCGAGATCAAACCCGAAGCCGTTGATCCGGACGACGTGGAAATGCTGCAGGACATGGTGCTGGTCGCCGTCAACGAGGCGGGGGAGCAAGCCCGCGAGCTGCAGGCCGCACTGATGCAGAAGATGACCGGCGGCATGAACATACCAGGATTGATGTAGCCGGATGTACGCTACTCCAATAAGCGACCTTATCGATCAACTGAACAAACTGCCCGGTATCGGTCCGAAGTCGGCTCAAAGGCTGGCCTTCTATCTTCTGAAAGTCAGCCGGGACGACGCCGAGGGGCTGGCTGAGGCAATCGTCCACCTGAAAGACAAGGTAAAATTTTGTCCGGTGTGTTTCAACATGACCGACGAGCCTTTGTGCGAATACTGCCGGGATAGCCGCCGGGACGATAGCTTAATCTGTGTCGTCGAGGAACCGAGGGATATCGTGGCGATGGAACGGACCGGTGAATTTCACGGCCGGTATCACGTTCTGGGAGCGGCGATTTCTCCGATTGACGGTATCGGGCCGGAGGACCTGAGAATAAAAGAGCTGCTCAAAAGGCTTGAGGACGGCAAAGTCAAAGAGATTATCATCGCTACCAATCCTAATATCGAAGGAGAAGCGACAGCGATGTACCTGACCAAACTCATCCGACCGCTGGACATAACTGTTACCCGTCTGGCCAGCGGGTTGCCTGTCGGCGGCGATTTGGAATATGCTGATGAAGTTACGCTCGGTTCGGCTCTCCGCGGCCGGCGCGAGATGCCGGAATAAATAAGAAATCAAAAATAATAAATAAGAAACTCGATAGGAAAAAAGGAGCAGATATGTCGGAATTATGTGAGATTCGCTGGCACGGCCGGGGCGGCCAAGGCGTCGTCACCGCCGCCCAGCTGTTGGCCCAATCGGCGCTGGTCGAGGGTAAGCATTTCCAGTCGTTTCCGGAATTTGGGCCGGAACGGATGGGAGCGCCGATCCGCGCCTTCAGCCGGGTTAGCGCGGACCAAATCAATTTGTACTGCAACGTCGACAACCCGAATATGGTCGTCGTGTTGGACCCGACTCTTATCGGGCAGGTTAATTTGACCGAGGGACTGGCCGAGGGAGGCGCCGTAATCGTCAACACGTTGGAAGACCCTGCCGCCGTCAAGAAAAAATTAGGAGTAAAAAACGGCAAGGTGTTCACGGTTGACGCTTCGAAGATCGCTAAGGAAGAGATCGGCCGGGCGATTCCCAACACCCCGATGCTGGGAGCGCTTATCAAGGCCAGCGGCGTGCTCAACCTGGATACAGTTTCCAAGCACCTGCGCGATTCTTTCGGCGGCAAGTTCTCGCCGGAAGTCGTTGAGGGCAACGTAAAGGCGCTGACCAGAGCGTATGAAGAGGTGAGGGCGGCATGAGCAAGAAGTGGGATTATAAGAATATAAACGCCAAGAACATCCCGCGCGGAGCGGTTATCCCGGCGGGAGGCACGGCCGAAGATTACGAGACGGGCGGCTGGCGCACAAAACACCCGGAGTGCGATTTCGATAAGTGCATACATTGTCTTTTCTGCTATATGTATTGCCCGGATTCCGCGGTTATCGTTAAAGACGGCAAGCTGGTCGGTTTCGACCTTAAGCACTGTAAAGGTTGCGGCATTTGCGCGGTCGAGTGCCCCAAGGACGCGATCGACATGGAAAACGGATAGGAGGGGAGCGGATTATGCCGGAAATTAAAGCAATCACCGGTGACGTCGCTGTCGCCGAAGCAATGAAAGCAGTCGAGCCGGACGTGGTCGGGGTTTATCCGATCACCCCACAGACGATCATCGTCGAAGCCTATGCCGAGTATGTCGCGCGAGGCGAGGTGGCGACGGAATTCGTGCCCGCCGAAAGCGAGCATTCAGCGATGAGTATATGCGTCGGCGCGGCCGCGGCCGGAGCCAGGACAATGACTTGCACGAGTTCGCAGGGATTAGCGCTGATGTGGGAAGTCCTCCCAATCGCGTCAGGACTGCGTTTGCCGATCGTCATGTTCGACGTCAACCGGTCCATCAGCGCCCCCATCAATATCCATTGCGATCACTCCGACACGATGGGAGCGCGGGACACGGGTTGGGTACAGATCTTCGCGGAAAACGCCCAGGAAGCTTACGACAACTTCATCCAGGCGGTCAGGATCGCCGAACACCAGGATGTTCAGTTGCCGGTTATGTGCATGATGGACGGATTCGTCATCTCCCACGCGATTCAGCGCGTCGAGGTGCTGGAAGCCGATAAGGTTAAGAAGTTTGTCGGCACCTGGAAGGCGGAACACCCCTTGCTTGATATCGACAATCCCGTTACGGTCGGCGCGTTTGACGGCTTGGGCGGCTGGTTCTTTGAGTACAAGAAGGCGCAGATGGACGCCCTGGCGAATGCCAAGCAAGTAACCCTGGACGTAGCCAAAGATTATGCCAAATTGTCTGGCCGGGAATACGGACTGTTTGAGGCATACAAGATGGACGACGCGGAGTTCGCCATTATGGTTATCGGCTCGACGGCCGGGACCACCAAGACGGTTGTCGACAGTTTGCGAAACGAAGGCGTCAAGGCCGGCTTGCTGAAGATCAGGCTCTATCGGCCTTTCCCGGCGGAGGAAATCGCCGCCGCCATCAAGAACTGTAAAGCGGTCGCCGTTTTGGACCGTTCACCCGGATACGTCGACCTTGGCGGACCGGTTTTTGAGGACGTCCAATCGGCGTTGTACCAGGCGGGCGTATTGCTGCCCTTGGTCAATTACATATACGGCCTCGGCGGGCGCGACATCCTGGTCGGCCATCTACGGTCCGTTTACGAAGACTTAGCGAACATCGCCAAGACGGGCAAGACCGGTCAATTGGTCCGCCACCTAGGCATAAAGGAGTAAGGGCATGGTCGCCACAATAAAAGAACTTTCGCAGAAACAAGACATCCTCTCCCCGGGCCATCGCCTATGCGCCGGTTGCGGGGCGTCGATCGTCGTGAGGATGATTCTTAAGTCCTCCAAGAAACCGGTCATAGTGGCGTCGGCCACCGGCTGCCTGGAGGTTTCGACCACCATTTATCCGTTTACCGCCTGGAGGAGTCCCTTTATCCATAACGCGTTTGAAAACGCGTCGGCGACAATCTCGGGAGTAGAGGCCGCTTATCAGGCTTGGCTAAAGCAGGGCAAAATGAAGGAAGAGGTCAACTTCGTCTGCTTCGGCGGCGACGGTGGCACCTACGACATCGGGTTCCAGTCGTTGAGCGGCGCTTTCGAAAGGGGCCATAATTTCGTTTACGTCTGCTATGACAACGAGGCCTACATGAACACGGGTATTCAGAGAAGCGGAGCGACACCGATGGGCGCTTGGACTACGACTTCCGAAGTCGGCAAGGCGCAAGCGGGCAAACGCGTGCACCGAAAGAATCTGACCGAGATTATGGCCGCCCATGGTGGATACGTTGCCCAGGCGAGTCCCAGCCACTGGCGAGATCTTGTCGGTAAAGCCGAGAAGGCTTTTGAGTATAACGGCCCGGCGTTTATTAACGTATTGGCGCCATGCCCGCGGGGCTGGCGGTTCCCGTCAGACCAGACCATCGAGTTCGCCCGGCAGGCCGTCGAGACGAAGTACTGGCCGTTATATGAGGTCATGGAAGGCGAACATAAGATAACGTACCAGCCCAAGAAAGAGATACCGGTGGCGGAATGGCTGTCGCCGCAGGGACGATTCAAGCACCTGCTGAAAGACGAGAACAAAAACGTCGTAGAAGAATTGCAGGCGCAAGTCGATAGGGACTGGGCAAAACTGGAAAAGCTCTCGGGCGTGTAACAGAGAATGACTCGGGAAAAAGTCAAAGGCCGCTATGGGCTAAGAGGGCAGTTTCTAATCGTCCTGCTCGTAGCGGTCTTATTCTTGACTGTCTTATTGGTTGTTGGGGAGCTAATTGTTCCGGATTGGCTTGTCCAACGCGCCGGCGATAATACGGCCGGTTTGGCGGCCGTTGCCGCGGGTAGGGTAAGCCAGGCTTTACGACAAAACGCGTCGGCCATGGAAAGGCTGGCGGCTTTGCCGGGTATAGTAACCATGGATCCGGCCCAACAAACCCCGGTAATGGCTTTGGCCGAGGCAACAAACCCAGAAATCAAAGAGATGTTCGTCATCGACGCGAACGGCGTGATTATAGCGGCAACGCCGGAGCACCCTTCCTACGCGGCCGGACGAAATTTCAGCAACGCTGAATATTTTCGCAAGCCCATGGAAATGGGCAAACCGTTTTTCTCCGATGTCTTTATCGAAGGCCGCGATGTCCAAATAGTTGTCTCGGCGCCTATCAAGCAGGCTGACGGAACCCATAGTGGTACCCTTAACAGCGTTTTGTCGATGAGCGCCGGCGTCGTGGCCGAGTATCTTAAGAATTTAGATATCGGCCAAAGCGGGTACGCCGTTTTGGTCGATCGCCGGGGTTCGCTTGTCTGGCATCCCGACGAGACCCGCGTCGTCAAGCAAGAGAACATTCGCGGTTTCGTCGCGGTTAAAAATGTAGTGGCCGGAGAAACAGGGAGCGAAACCGGAGGCCTGGGGGGCGAGGGGACGATTGCCGGATACGTTCCGGTTAAAGCCACGGGCTTAGGTCTTCTGATTGTGAGACCGATCGAAGAGGCGCTGCCGGATCTTCTGTTGATGCGGTTAGTCGTTGTCTCGATCTACGTGATAGGTATCCTGTTGGCCGTGCTGATGTTCTGGCATGGTTCGGGCGTTGTCTTAAAGCCCATTCGCATGATTACGGAAGGCCTAGATCAGGCATCCGCGGGACAATATGACGTTGAAATTGAGGTCAAAAAGCCCCGCGAGATGGCTGAACTGGCGGCCTCTTTTAATCAGTTGGTCAGACTGACGGTTACCTCCAATGATGTCAGCCGGACGTTGAATAGCCTGGCCGATATAAGCGAAATCGAGAAATACGTCTTGAACAAAATGGACAGGATATTTCAGACCGAGGCAAGCGCCATTGTCCGCTTCAACGAACAAGGACAACTTCGAATCCATGCCTCGCGCGGATTCCCGGCCGAACGGGTTGACGCCCATAATCTGCTGAATACCGGTCTGGACGGAATGATCTATATGTTCGGCCAAGACGCGGTCACCAAGTTGTCTAAGGGCGACCGGGTGCTTCTGGAAACTGATCAGGTCAAAGCCCTTAAGACCATCGCCCCCGAGGGCGAAATCAAATATATTTATCTTTTTCCGCTGCTGGTGGCCAAGAAGTTGGATGGTGTGTTAATGGCCCTAAGCTCGTCTGAGACGCCCTTCACTGAGGAAAGCGTGAACATTGTCAGCGGTCTGGTTGACCAGGTTTCAGCCGCCGTTCATCGAAGCGATTTATATGAACGTCTATACCAGAGTTACGCCCAGACGACGAAAGCCATCTCCCGGGCTATTGACGCGAAGGACCCGTACAAGCAGGGCCATTCCGAAGGCGTCGCGGAGATAGCCGTAAAAATCGCCAAGAAAATGGGCTTGAGTGTGGACGCTGTCCACGGTGTAGAGATCGCCGCGTATCTTCACGATGTAGGGAAAATCGGCCTGAGCGAAGATCTCTTAAATAAGCCTGCTCAGCTGTCGGAAGAAGAGAAGGAACAGATCCGTCAGCATCCAGGCCTGGGTGTTTCTATCCTTGAGCCGATCGATTTCCCCTGGCCGGTTCTGGGGGCGGTGGGACACCATCATGAAAGGTTTGACGGAGAGGGCTACCCCGACAGTCTCGCCGGTGATAAGATTCCGCTGGAAGGCAGGATTCTGGCGGTCGCCGACGCCTATGAATCCATGGTATCGGACCGTCCGTACCGGTCAGCCCTGGAAACAGATGATATCGTAAAGGAATTCACCAAGGAATCAGGCCGGCAGTTCGATTCTGGTGCCGTGTCGGCGCTATTAGGCGTCATTCAAGATGAAATCAAAGAAGAACCGTCGGCCGCCGAAGCGATTTCCCAGGAACCGTTAGACGGCTTGCCGGAAGTCGCCACCGTTGAAGTCTCTGAAGAAGAACAGGGGCAAGAGATATCGTTTGAAAGCGCGGAAGCGCACGAAGCTCTCGAGGACGAACCAGCGGAAGGGCAGGATATATTGCCGTTGACTGAAAAGGCGGACGAATAGTGGCTATCGTAGTTCAGAAATTCGGCGGGAGTTCCGTCGCCAATATAGAGAGACTAAAGAATGTCGCCGAACGCGTCGTCAAACAGAAGGAAGCCGGCGATAAAGTCGTCGTTGTGGTGTCGGCGCTGGGCGATACGACCAACGAGCTGTTAGAGAAGGCACACGCTATCACCAAGAATCCCAGCGTGCGGGAAATGGACGTATTGCTGGCGACAGGTGAGCAGATTTCCATCGCGCTTCTGGCCATGGCCATACAAGCGCTCGGACACGACGCCATATCCTTCTCCGGCAGTCAAGCTGGTATCGTTACCGATACCAGCCATACCAAAGCCAAGATTGTAGACATTAAGACCGACCGGCTGTTGAAAGAGCTTAACAAGGGTAATATCGTTATAGTCGCCGGTTTTCAAGGAGCGACGGTCGACCACGATACGACGACGCTCGGTCGCGGCGGGTCGGACTTGACCGCCATTGCGCTGGCGGCCAGGCTGAAAGCCGCGTCATGTGATATTTTCACCGACGTCGAGGGTGTGTTTACCACTGACCCGCGGCTGGTTAAAGAAGCTCGCAAACTGCCGATGATCTCGTACGAAGAGATGCTGGAAATGGCGGCCAGCGGGGCTCAGGTTATGCAGCTAAGGGCAGTTGAATACGCGAGAAACTACGGGGTGCCGATCCACGTCCGATCGAGCTTTTCGGAAAATCCCGGCACTATTATCAAGGGGGAAAAGGACATGTTGGAGAAGCCGATTATCAGCGGTATATCATATGACGCCAGCCAGGCTAAAGTAACGATTCTAGACGTGCCGGACAAACCGGGTATTGCCGCCAAGGTTTTTAGCGCTTTGGCCAAAGACGGCGTAAATGTGGACACGATCATCCAGAATGTCAGCGCCGCTGGTTTCACCGACATCTCGTTCACCGTCGAAAGAGACAACCTCAAAGCGGCCAAAGCGACCGTTGAGAACCTGGTCCCGGCGCTGGGCGCGAAAGGTTCATTGTATGACGCCGACATGGCGACCGTGTCGCTTATCGGCGCTGGCATGAAGACGCATCCCGGTGTGGCGGCGGACATGTTCGGCGTCCTCTCAAAGAACAAAATAAACATTGAGATGATATCGACCTCTCCGATTAAGATATCCTGTGTCATCAAAAAAGATCAGGCAGGAATGGCCGTCAAAGAGCTGCACAAGCACTTCAAACTCGACAAAGGTTAAAAGAGACGAGCATGCGGCTCGCGGCCTACCATCGTTATTGCTTTGGGGTCAGGCCCTTTCTTCATAAGCGATAGGGCCTGACCCCGTGTTTCAAGTCGCCACGGCGAGCAAACAATGCTCTCCGCTCGTTAGTGATTCGTCCGCATGCTCGACCTTTAAAAGGGACTTTAAGGGAATCCCCTCTGATTTGCTATCCCACTCACCCCAGGTCACGGGTACTACATCGCTATATAGCGATGTAGTGGTCCTTTCTGACCAGGAATTATTGCTGCCCATTTTACGGCTTGCCTGTTCAGTGTATAATTAATTGATTATTGTCCGATTATAGAAAGGATTTCGCGGTGAAAGAGTATAATGTGGCGGTCGCCGGGGCGACCGGAGCCGTTGGTAATAAGATGCTGGAGATCCTGGATGAACGGGATTTTCCGGTTAAGTCTATCCGCTTATTGGCCAGCGAACGAAGCGTCGGCAAAAGGCTTAAGTTCCGCTGCGAGAACATCGAGGTCGAACAACTCACCCCGGATTCTTTTAAGGACATAGATATCGCGCTTTTCAGTTGCGGGAGCGCGCGGAGCAAAGAATTCGCGCCGCACGCGGCCGCGGCCGGAGCAGTTGTAATCGATAACTCCAGCGCCTGGCGGATGGATCCGGAGGTTCCTCTGGTTGTGCCGGAGGTCAATCCTGAAGACGTCAAGCTGCATAAAGGGATCATTGCCAACCCGAACTGTTCCACCATTGCCATGATCGTCCCGTTAAAGCCTTTGCATGACGCCGCTCGCGTCAAACGTGTCGTTGTCTCGACCTTCCAGTCGGTCAGCGGAACCGGGCAGAAAGCCATCGACGAACTCCGCCGTCAGACCGAGGCGATCGTTGCCGGCGACAAGCCGGAGGCTAACGTCTACCCGCAGCAAATCGCCTTCAACGTGCTGCCGCAGATTGAGACCTTCTTGCCGAACGGCTATACCACTGAAGAGATGAAACTTTTAAACGAGACTCGCAAAATGCTTCACGACGACGAGATTCGGGTCACCATGACCTGCGTCCGGGTACCTGTCTATATCTGCCACAGCGAAGCCGTCAACCTCGAGACCGAGAAGAAACTTACCGCCGCGCAGGCGCGCTCGATCCTGGAGAAGGCGCCGGGGGTAAAGGTAATGGACGATCCGGAGAACGGCGTCTGGCCAACTCCGCTTATCGGCGCCGGCCGGGACGAGTGTTTTGTCGGCCGGATCAGGGAAGACGAGTCGATCGAGAACGGGCTTAACTTGTGGCTGGTGTCGGATAATCTGCGGAAAGGGGCGGCGCTTAACGCCGTTCAGATCGCGGAGCTACTATAGAAGTTAAGGCGACCTAGCCCAGCGACTCCCGCCATTTCCTTTCTAAGTCTGACAAACCGGTTAGATCGGGTTTGTAAACATCGTTGATGACTTTGTTTGTTTCGCCGCCGTTCTGGATCTGGGCCGCCATCTTAACGAATTTGTCCATCCCGTAAGTGTTGATCATATAAGCGACGACGCTATAGCTCTCCGCGTAGAACAGGTTGACTTCTTCCGGGCCGGTATTGTCGGTCAGAACAAGTTGATTCAGCGGCAGACCGCCGCCCTGGACTATATCGGGACCGAAAGTCGCCCAGCGCGCGTCGATTTGCGTCGAATCGAATTTGGCTTCCTCGAATGACGATAGTCCCTCATGGAGCCAGTTGGGAATCTTGTTTCCGCTTCTCATGCGCTCAAAAAATATGGCGTGGGCAAGCTCGTGAGTCAAGTCTATCTGCACGTTTCCGGTTTCGTTTGCCTCAACCAGAACAATCGATTTCGTTTCGTAATCGGTCAAGGCCGCGCGGTTGGTCAGGACGTCAGGAAAGAGTTTCTGAAGTTCGTTGTTGTCCGCGACGATAATGATATTGAATTTTCCGCGGGCCATTACGTCCTTCTTATAGATAAGCGTGTCGCCAAGGATCTTGTTGAAATGGTCTTCAACATTAACAATGACCACATTGGCAAAGTCAGCGCTGTGATAGAAGATGTTGAAATTGTTGGTTTTGGCGACCTCAAATCCGTTCAGCTTGGAACCTAGAGAAATCGGTTTACTCAATACCTGATATGAAGCGATATAGTTGCCGAAGTACTGGTCTATACCACCCATGGAATAAACGATCCAGCCGCCGATTATAACCGCCAACAGCAACACGAGGGTATAGAGAAGCAGACGCATATCGAGCCGCTTCCGTTCTTCCACAGTCACCTGCTGCTTGGCGTTGTATTTCTCCACGGCGGACGGAGCGCATTCCTCGCAATACCGATGATTGCCGATGTCTTCCAGGCAAGCGTCACAAAAGTAGCCCCAGCATGTGGCGCAGCGGCCGTCGGCGTCAAGGATCGGATGGTTCTTGCATTTTTCGCCTAGATAACGATTCATAGAACTCCCGAAAATTCTGTCACTAAATTACTTTATCGTTAATTAACGGCCCTGTCATTAGCAAAATCGTCTCTCGTGGGAAGTGGTATAATCTAGCCGTCTTAGATTAGGGAGCGCACAATGAGTCCTATACCTATCTATATAGCGGTGGTCGGCTCGGGGCAATGCACCGATGAAGTCAAGGCGGAAGCCCGCGAGGTCGGCCGGCTGGTGGCCGCAGCCGAAGCCATTCTGATTTGCGGCGGACTTGGCGGCGTTATGGACGCCGCCGCCGAAGGCGCAAAATCGGCCGGCGGCATGACCGTAGGCATACTCCCGGACCATATTAGAGTGGGCGCCAGCCGTTTCCTAGATGTCTCAATCCCTTCCGGTATGGGCGAAATGCGAAACGCCCTGGTAGTGCGAGCTGCCGACGCCATCATCGCCGTACACGGCGAATACGGGACGCTTTCGGAAATCGCGCTGGCGATGAAGACCGGGAAACCGGTTATCGGTCTGAATACATGGGAGTTCTCCAGACCGAACAGCGATATCGAAAGTTTAATCCGGGCAAAAACCCCTAAAGAGGCGGTCGACATGGCCATAACGGCAGTGAGGGGTTAATGAGAATCCTAGTCGCCCCGGATAAATTCAAGGGTAGCCTGACCGCCTTGGAGGCAGCCCAGGCGATGGAACGAGGCATCCGAAGGGTCCTTCCGAACGCTCGCGTGGTTATGGTGCCGCTCGCTGACGGAGGCGAGGGAACCGTTGAGGCGATGGTCAATGTTCCCGGAGGCCAAACGATAAACATAACCGTTACGGGGCCGTTAGGCAACGCGGTCAGATCCAAATTCGGGCTTATCGGTCCGAGCGTTATCAGCCAGATGGGTTTGGGCGCCAAGGGAACCGGGATGTTCAGCGGCATTATAGAAATGGCGCTGGCTTCGGGTCTGGCGCTCGTGCCGCCCGACAAACGCAATCCGATGATCACGACAACGTACGGCACCGGCGAACTGATCCGGGCCGCTCTCCACGAAAACTGCATGAAAATAATCATCGGCATCGGAGGCAGCGCCACAACCGACGGAGGAATGGGCATGGCCCAGGCGTTGGGGGTCACTTTCTTCGACCCGAACGGCATGGAATTGGGTTTAGGAAGCGGCCAATATCTGTCTCAAGTTGCCGAGATCGACATAACCGGACTGGACAAAGGAGCGCGGGAAGCGACGATTATTATCGCCTCCGACGTCCGCAATCCGTTAAGCGGCCCCGACGGAGCGGCGGTGATTTACGGGCCGCAGAAAGGCGCGACTCCGGAAATGGTAAAACGCCTTGATGAAGGCATGGCGCACTACGCCTCGGTTATAAAAAAGCAATTGGGCGTTGATGTCGATGACGTTCCGGGCGCGGGCGCGGCAGGCGGTTTAGGAGCCGGCCTCATGGCTTTCTTGGGCGCCGAGATGCGGTCGGGCGTCGAGGTAATCATGGACGCGGTCTGGTTCGACCACAAACTCACCGATGTTGATCTGGTTTTGACCGGAGAGGGGAACATCGACGCGCAGACGGTTTTCGGAAAGGTTGTCGCGGGCGTCGCCAGACGTTCAAAGGCAAAAGGCATTCCGGTTATCGCCATCGGCGGCGGCGTTACTCCCGAAGCCGAACCGTTATTGGCCATCGGCGTCAAAGAGATGCATCAATTCGTGACGCCGGGGATGAGTTTCGAGTTCGCCGTTGACAACGCCGCTGTACTACTGGAGGACAAAACCGCCGAAGTCGTCTCAAGATTCATTCAGGATACTTCACAAAAATAGACGCGCATGCTGCCTGCCTGCCGCAGGCAGGCTCGCGGCCTACCATTGTTTTTGCTTTGGGGTGCTTTGGGGTCAGGCCCCAAAACCAGAGCTTCGATAAGGGGCCTGACCCCATAAGCGATAGGGCCTGACCCCGTGCTTCAAGTCGCTTCGCCAAGCAAACCATACTCTCCGCTCGTCCGTGATTTGTCCGCATGCTCGATCTTTAATATTCTTCGAGCGAGCGTAGCGAGCCGAGAAGTTCCCTCTCCCCTACGGGGAGAAGTAGCAAACGTTGTTGTGGAAAACCACTCCAGCACTCCAAAGCGCTGGAGTGGTTTTCCACAGGGTGTCGCCGCACTCTTTTTGGGGAAAGAGGAAGGAAACCCAGGGTCGAGGCTCCCACCCACACCTAAATCTAGACTCGTGCAAAAAGGCGCTCGATCTTAATATTCTTCGAGCGAGCGTGGCGAGTTGAGAAGTAAGAAACTCCCAGGCCCGGTGTCCTTCCCCACTAGGAACAAGCGTTGACATACGAACATATGTTTGATATTGTCCAGGCTAAAGATGGAAAGTGAGAGGCAAGGGTGTGAAAAAACCAACGGAGTTCTTTAAAGAGAAACGTCCATGGTCGAAGATGAAAGATGCGATTCTTGGAAAGTATCTTGTCCCTTACCTCGCAAAGGTAAAGAAGCTAGGTCAGGTAATCATAATTATCGACGGTTTTGCTGGATGCGGTAAGTATTCCGATGGCACTGATGGATCACCACTAATTATATGTAAGATTATTCAAAAAATGCAGAAGACCGGTGTGCAAGCATTTGGCGTCTTTATTGAAAAAGATGATAAGTGTTTTTCGACATTAGCCAATGAGCTCAAACCGTATGTTTCAGAGGAGATTGCGCTACCTGTCCCTGGTGATTTTGAGGCATTAACGTCTAAAATATCTGGTTTACCGCCAACGTCCCCGATGTTTATATACATTGACCCATTTGGATTAAAAGGCATGCGAATGTCACAGCTTGAGTCAGTTCTTGGGCGCGCAGTCCTTCAATCAACAGAGGTTTTAATAAATTTCAGCTTTCAGACTCTCTTGAGAGAGGCTAAAGTCTCGCCTGATCTTGTTCGTGATGTTATGGGTGGCGATGAGCATGAGGCAGTCTTAGAGGATTCAAGCTTGAAGTTGCGCGAAAAGGAAATACGAGTGCTTGAAATATATAAGGACAAGCACAGGAGGTATTTTAGATACGTAGGTTCTTGTCCCATTCTATATAAGGAAGACAAGGCCAAGTATCATTTGGTTTATGCGACAAATAATTTTGAAGGCATCAAGACGATGAACGATATTATGCATAATGAGGTAAATGCTTTCTACTCCGAAGGCAAGTTATTCCCAACGATGCCCGCTGAAGAGGAGAAAGACTTAAAGGTCCTGAGAACTCATATTGTTGATACGGTGAGAGCAGCAGGGCTTATTACTAGAGGGCAGATAAAGGAGATTCTTATTCCAAGTTTGTTCCGAATATATCACTCGGGCGATTATGGACGGATAATAGAGACGCTGATTGATGACGGAGTTCTTTATTCAGAGACTGGCAAGAAGAGAATCAATGACAATGTTAGACTTTCAATGACTCAATTTGAAACCCACAATGCTTAATAGGGCAGGATTATATGATGTTTAATGGATCTAGACTGGAACGAAAAACCCTCTTATATAAAAGCGGAGTCGAATACGCGGATTATGGGCTTAACCATGTTGAGGGCTGTTCGCATGGTTGTTTATATCCGTGCTACGCGATGATGCTCAAGAAACGTTGCGGAAAGATTAAGACTTACGAAGACTGGATTCAGCCGCGTATCGTCGAAAATGCACTTGAACTCCTCGATAAAGAACTTCCTCGACTGAAAGATAAGATTGAGTACGTCTTCATGTGCTTCACAACTGACCCCTTTATGCACAAGCAGCCAGCGATTCAACAGCTGTCATTAGAAATCTTAGCTAGACTCAACCAGGATGCTGTGAAAGCTGTGCTCATTAGCAAGGGTGTTTACCCGGCAGAGCTTTCCGAAAAGGTTTTCAATCAGGACAACGAATATGGCTCGACTGTTGTCTCACTTTCAGAAGATTTCCGGCAAAGGTTTGAGCCTTTCGCAGCTCCCGCGCAAGAGAGAATCGCTGGATTGAAGCGCTTGCACGATGCTGGTCTTAAGACTTGGATTAGTATCGAACCTTATCCAACACCGAACATCATTCGTCAGGACTTAAGTGAGATACTTGAGGCAATCTCATTTGTAGATCGAATTGTCTTCGGTAAATGGAACTATAACAAGCATGCAACTAGCTATACAGCCTACAAGGAGTTCTACAACTCGCAAGCAGAAAAGGTGATTAAATTCTGTAGCGCGCGAGGGATTGCATATCACATCAAAGAAGGAACAATTACCCTAGGAACAGAAACTGGAATTCCCCCCCACGGAATTGACAGCGCTCGCTGCTACATCTAAATCTATCTGCTAAGCGCTTCCCGGACCGAATCGGACCAGCCGAGGGTTTTGGGGCGGTCCGTTACGACGACATTATCAAGATCCTTAATCGCCGCGGCTAAAGCCGCGTCGGCGTTGACACCGTTCTTCATGAGGTAGAAAGTCCCCACTTCACCTGCCAGCGGGAGGTCGGCCCAGGAATCCCCCAGCGCGATCGTTTCATCCCGCTTAAATCCTCGAAGCTTCATGTCATAGCGCAGCGCGGCGGCTTTGTCGACGGATTCCGGAATCAAATGGTAGGCATGCAATTCCGCGAGATGGTTGAGGTTTTCGCTGCGCGACGCCAGTTGACCGTTATCGACCAGTTTCAGATCCATGTGGCCGTTTTCGGCCAACCAGGTATTGGCTTCCTCGAGGTCAATATACCCGCGTAAGAGATGTGAGTAAAACCGCATCTCTTTAGACCATGGAGTATGGTACTCAAGTTTATCGCCGAATTTTTGGAACAACTTTTGGGGTAAACCTCGATCGAGTATAGCCTCATAGACTGTTTTACCACCAGTCTCGAATCCTTCGACCAGCGGTATTATCTCTTTCCCTTGGTCGTAGATAATCTCCGCGCCAAGTTCGCTGATATAGTTGACAACGCCGATTACGCGGCCTGTTTCTCTTAACTGGTTTCTGTTCCGTCCGGATACGAAGACGACATCGATGCCGGCTTCGAAGGCGGCGGTCAACGTTGCCGCGGCCTCTAGGGTCCACATTCCATCGGCCGATTTCAAGAAGCAACCGCCCGGCCCGACCATGGTTCCGTCTATATCCGTATATATTACTTTGACGGCCATTTCGGCTTTTTCCCCTTTCGTTTCTCCAGATACTCAGGCCGGGTGTTCATCGGCGGCCGGTCTATTACTATTATGTCTTTGGCCTCGATCGAGTAGGTCTCACCATGATGTTCCACTTTGTTCATGGTAGTTGAGAAAGGTTTGCTCAGCTTAACCTTTTTGTCTCTTTCGAAACGTGTGAAAGCGGTTTGCATAATGCCGAAAGCCATCCGGCTCAAAGCTGGTAGAGTCTGATTGGCGTGAATCCTTGTCTCCAGGTTAACCTGGGCGATAGCCTCGGCGCCGAATTGCCCCGCGATGTCTATCAAGAGACCAGTTTCAACACCGTAACCGGTCGCGAAGGGAACACTCTCCAAGACCTCTCGTCGCCCCGCGTACTCACCGCTCAATGGCTGAACAAGACCGGACAGTTCCGGGTAGTAGAGGTTGAAAAGGGGCTTGGCGACCAGTTCGGTCACACGGCCGCCGCCGCTTGGCTTGGTCATGCCGCCTTCGGTCAGAGGCCGCTCGTAAAACCCTTTGACATAGCCGATGGACTTATCGGTCAGAAGAGGGCCGACTGTTCCGTAAACGAATCTCGGATGGATGTTTTTTATATCGGAATCCAGCCAGGCGATGATATCTCCGTTTAAGTGGTATAGACTGCGCCACAGGGCGTCGCCTTTGCCGCCCCCGGCCGGGAGATCGCCAAAGCCGTCGCCGTCATAGAAAACGGTGGCACCATATTTCTCGGCTATGGCTACGGTCGAGTCAGTAGAGCCGCCGTCGATAATGGCCAGCTCGTCGATCAAAGGGTATTCCTCGATCAGGATATCGCGCAGGACGCGGAGGATTAAATCGAGGGCCGGAGCGGAATTCAGGGTTGGCAAACACACGCTGACGGTGACCTTCTGCTTTTTCTTCAGCTTGATGAGCCGTGGTATATTGCCGAATTCTTGATGCCGGTAGGTCCGCTTGTCAAACCAGGCTTCGACGTCCAATAAACCTCCTCTTCACTTCACCTGCGCGCGGTGTCTATAATGATAGCACATAGCACATCTTACGCTGGAGGCTGCGTGGCCGAACTACGTAAAGACCCGACGACCAGACGCTGGGCGATAATAGCGACCGAGCGCTGGAAACGTCCAAACGACCTTGCCAAGAAAAAGGGCGGAGGCAAGAAGAAGAAGTTCTGTCCTTTCGACGAGGGGTCTGAAGAGCTGGCCACCGCGACCGTCTACCCCCATTTCAAACACTCGGGAAAGTGGAAAGTCTGGGTTACGCCGAACAAGTTCCCGGCCCTGGCCTACGAGGGCGTTCCGAAAACGACGATTAAGGGTATGTTTACGACGATCGAAGCGGTCGGCGGCCACGAGGTCTTTGTCGATTCGGCCAAACACAACGCGACCCTGGCCAACATGAAACCCGTTGAGATCGAGGCTATCCTTAACGCCTACCGCGAGCGCTACAAGTTTTGGGTTATGGACGACCGTGTCAAGTATGTCTTGATTTTCAAGAACTACGGACCGGACGCCGGCGCCAGTCTGGTTCATCCCCACTCTCAGCTGACGGCGACGCCGGTTGTGCCGCCGCGCGTCGTCGAGGAGATGGAAAAAGGCGAGCGGTATTATAAGGACCGCAAGCGCTGCATTATTTGTGACTTGATCCGGGACGAGATTGCCCTGGGCAAGCGGGTCGCGTATATGAACGACCGGTTCATCGTTATCTGCCCGTTCGCGTCACGCTTTCCGTTCGAGACAATGATTCTGCCCCGGGAGCATTCGTCCAACTTCATGGATGTTTCCGACTCCGACATAGAAGCTTTAGCCGACATAATGAGCAAGCTATTCCGTCGCATGAAGGATCTCTTAAATGACCCATCGTTTAATTATCTGGTGCACGTCTCACCTCAATATGCTCCCAACTTGAGGTTCTATCACTGGCATATCGAAATCATCCCGCGTATGACTGAGGTCGCCGGTTTTGAATGGGGCGCCGGCATCTATATAAACCCGACTCCTCCGGAGGAAGCTGCCCGTGAGCTAAAAGGGGAATGAAAATAATTTTGCATTGGCGCATTTCAATGTGCTATATTCATAGTTTATAAAGATTGTAACTGTAGATACTAACTTGTCGATGGCATGTTATTCGTCAAGGGGCACCAGGGGATGGGTCTTTCCGAAAAGTACGGCGTTGATAATATTATTCTCGCCAAAGCCGATGATTTAATCCGGCTGGCGCAGAAATCCTCACTTTGGCCGCTAACGTTCGGTCTAGCTTGCTGCGCCATCGAGATGATGGCGGCCTATGCTCCCCACTACGATATGAACCGCTTGGGCGTCCTGCCGTTCCCGGCCAGCCCTCGCCAAGCGGATCTAATGATCGTCGCCGGCACAATAACCGACAAAATGGCGCCGGCGGTCGTCAGGCTTTATGATCAGATGGCCGATCCGAAATGGGTGATCGCCATGGGCGCCTGCGCAATCGGCGGCGGTCCTTTCGCCGATTCCTATTCAGTCGTCAAGGGCGCCGCCAAAATCATCCCAGTCGACGTTATCTTGCCAGGTTGTCCACCTCGTCCGGAGGCCTTGATTGATAGCGTCATTCAGCTGCAGAAGCGGATTCAGGCGGGGGGATAAGATGACTCCTTTAGCGGACCTCCGCCAGATACTCACCGATATCTTCGGCTTGGCAATCTCTTTTGAGGAGAGCAAGGACGGCGAGCTGATCGTAATAGTCAAGCCGGAAGGCATTCACGGCATGATGAAGTTGCTGAGGGATAATCAGGATTGCCGATTCGATTTCTTGCGTTGTCTAAGCGGCGTAGACTATCCGGATTACGTCGAGATCGCATATCACCTTCGCTCGAGGAGCACGAGCAACAACGCAGTCGTCAAGACGAAGGTAGCTAAGAAGAATCCGGTCGTTATGTCGGTTACCGACCTCTGGGCCGGCGCCGATTGGCATGAAAGGGAAACGGCCGAACTGTTCGGCGTCACTTTTGAAGGTCATCCGGATCCGAGAAAACTGCTCCTGCCTGACGGATACGACAAATACCCGTTAAGGAAGGATTTCAAACCCTAAATAGGGGAAGCAGGCATGACGACGAAGGAAAAGACTTCACCAACTCAATTAATGGAAATCAATCTGGGGCCTCAGCATCCGGCGACCCACGGGGTCTTTCGCATGGTACTGACGTTGGACGGGGAGAGGGTCATCAAGGCCGTCCCACACATCGGTTACCTTCATAGAGGCATAGAAAAGCTGGCGGAAAACTTAGAGTATTTCCAGATCACGCCGCTTTTGGATCGGCTTGATTACGTTGCCAACCTAAACAATGAACTCTCGTATGTGATGGCGGTGGAGAAACTGGCCGGCATCAAAGTGCCGGAGCGCGCTGAATACATTCGGGTAATCATGGCCGAATTCAACAGGATCATGTCTCACTTCGTCTGGTTCGGACCTTTTACGAATGACATCGGTTTGTTCGGGACGGGCTTTCTTTACGCGATGCGCGACAGGGAGTATATCCAGCGGCTGTTTGAAAAGGTAACCGGCGGCCGTATGCACTATAACTATTTAGTCCCGGGCGGCTTAAGAGCCGATCTGCCTGACGGATGGATAGAAGAGGCGAACGCGCTGCTCGACCGGATTCCCGAGATGATCGCGGAGTATGAATATTTAATCGAGGATAACGAGATATTCCGTCTACGGACCAAGGGAATAGGCCGCCTCAGCCCAGAAGTCGCTTTGAGGTACGGTGTTACAGGACCAGTTCTCAGAGCAAGCGGCATCGCGGCGGACTTGCGCAAGGACGAACCCTATTCCGTTTATGACAAGCTCGACTTCAACGTCATCACGGCCGAGGATGGCGACAACTTCGCCCGCTACAAAGTGAGGATGGAAGAGATCAAAGAGTCGGTCAAAATCATCCGCCAGGCACTGGAAAAACTGCCGGCCGGCGCGATTATCGGGAAGACTCAACGCCATATCAATCCGCCCGCGGGCGAAGTATATGCGCGAACCGAGCACCCTAAAGGCGAATTCGGTGTCTTTATGACCAGCGACGGCGGCGAGAAACCCTACCGAATCAAGTTCAGGAGTCCGTCTTACTGCAACCTGATGGGCGCCGTTACAACCCTGCCGGGCTTAGTGCTGGCCGACTTGATATCGACTATGGCCAGCGTTGACATTGTAATGGGGTGTATAGATCGATGAGCGAGGTGAGGGAGGCGACGGAGGTGAAAGAGGCGATGGCGGCACCGGAAGAAAAACCGGTGAAACCAAGAAGGAAGCCGCTGGTCTTCGGCACCGGGATCGCCCGCACCTTCGGTGTGACGCTTAAGCATTTTTTTGGCCGGCGAATCACCGTTCAGTACCCGAGGCAGCACAACGTGATCGCGGAAAGAAGCCGCGGCGCGGTCAAAATGAAAGGCATCGCCAGCGAAAGGACCGGCGCGCCAACATTTTCCGAGATGCCGCCCTGCCAGGCAAGGTGCCCCGCTAACGTTGACGCGAGAGGGTATATCGGGCTAATCGCGCAAGGCAGGTATGACGACGCGTACGAGCTGCATTTGGAAACTAATCCGCTGCCGGATATCATCGGCCACATCTGTCCCAATCCTTGCGAAACAGTTTGCCGGAAAGGCGAGGAAGACGCCCCCGTCACGATCTGTCTTCTAAAAAGGTTTTTATCGGACAACGTCAGCGCAGGCCGCCGCAAGAAAGTGTTCTCCAAGCCCAAAGAGAGTAAAGACAAAAAGGTGGCGATTGTCGGCGCGGGTCCGGCCGGTTTGAGTGCCGCCTATTACCTGACCAAATGCGGCTATGAAGTCGTTATCTTCGAGCGTCTGCCAATCGCCGGCGGAGTTCTGCGGGCCGACGCCTTGGCGAACAAACTGCCTGCTCGTGTCATTGATCAAACAGTTGGCGATATTAAAATGCTGGGCGTCGCCATTCGTACGAACACTCTGATCGGCCCCGGCGGTATGTCTTTAGACGATATATTCAACGACGGATTCAAAGCTATATTCATGGGGATCGGAGCGCATCGCCGGCAAGCCGCCTATAACGATGACGGCGACAAGCCGGTCGGCCGGGGAGAGAAGAACAAATGGCTGATTGAGCAGGGGGTCGAGCTGGACGCGCAAGGCAATATCGGCTCTGACAAAGAAACGGGCGCCACCTCGCGCCAGGCCGTTTACGCGGCCGGCGAGGCAGCCGTCGGGCCGACCATCACCGTTAACGCGGTCGGCGGGAGCCGCCGCGCGGCCTTAGCTATTGATATCTTACTAAACGGGCGTCCCAGCGAATTCTGGTCAATAACTTTTCCCAAGATAGAAACCATCAAGAAGCGTTATGATCCCGACACGGCCCGGGCCCAGCACGACAAGACGGAACCGGCTTTCGCCGAGAAAATCGCCATTATTCAGGCTGAACGATGTCTGTCCTGCTCGACAGAGGAATGCATCGGTTGCCATATGTGTGAAAAATACTGTCCGCCGCGGGCTATTAGTATCAAGACCTCGGGCGGCAAGGAATATCGAGTCGACTCGTACGAAATCGATTACGGCCGGTGCCAGCTTTGCGGCATATGCGTTGAAGTCTGCCCGACGCGGACGCTGACGCACACGAAGGAATTTGAGATGGCCGACTATACGAGGGGCGACGCGGTTTACGGTAAAGACAAGATGCTTCGGCGATCTCCGCTACGTAAGGACAGCGAATGAACGCGTATCTGACCAACTATTACTATGTCGCGGCGTTCGCGATAGTCGGCGGCTTGTTCGGCGGGCTGTTGCTGACGGTCGCCAGGGTCTTCAGGCCGAACAAGCCCTCGCGCGAGAAGCTTCTTTCATATGAGTGCGGCATGGAACCGCTGGGAGGCGGTTGGTCACAGCATACGACGCGTTTTTATGTCTTTGCTCTGCTGTTTCTGATCTTCGATGTGGAAATCGCGTTCCTCTATCCTTGGGCGACGGTCTTCCGTAAATTCGGCGTCACGAGCCTGGTCGAGATGTTCATCTTTATCTTCATCCTCCTGGTCGGCTTGATTTACGCCTGGAAGAAAGGGGTGCTGAAATGGCTATAGCGCTCCCGTTCTTACTAGGGCTTGGTCTGGTTATTTTTGTCCTGATCAACATTGTTTTCTTTATGTGGGCGGAGTTTAAGATCGCCGGCCGCGTTGTCGACCGGTACGGCCCGATGGAAACCGGCCGTTTTCATGGTTGGCTTCAGCCCGTGGCCGACATAGTCAAGTTTCTTAACAAAGAGGATATCGTCCCGGCCCAGGCCGATAAACTCGTCTTTAAGGTCGCGCCTTTCGTCGGGTTCATACCGATGGTCATGACGCTGGTTACCATCCCGTACACTTATAAACTTTTCGTTCGTAATCTGGACATCGGCGCGTTCTATATTATCGCCTTGTCGTCGTTTACCTTTGTCAGCCTGATCATGGGCGGGTGGGCGTCAAGTAATAAATACAGTTTGCTCGGAGCCTTCCGGGCGGCCGGACAGCTGCTGTCCTATGAGCTGCCGCTCGGTTTAGCGATCGCGGGCGTCGTTATGTTGTCGGCTACGCTGAACCTTACCGGTATCGTCGCCAACCAGACAGTCTGGAATATTGTTCTGCAGCCGATCGGTTTCCTGGTTTTCATGGTTGCCATGCAGGCGGAGCTGCAACGCAGCCCGTTCGACCTGGCTGTCGCCGAATCCGAACTTGTAGCCGGTTACTCCGTAGAGTATTCGGGCATGCGGTTTGCTTTGTTTATGGTGGGTGAATTCTTCGGTTTATGGGCGCTGGCGTGCCTGACGGTTATCCTGTTTCTCGGCGGCTGGCAAGGACCGGTCTTGCCACCGGTGGTCTGGTTTTTCATCAAGTTCTACGCCATATTCGTTTTCTTGGCTTTTAGCCGTGTTTCAATTCCGAGGGTACGACCCGACCAGCTTATGACTTTGGGCTGGAAAATACTTCTCCCGGCCGGGCTGGCCAATATCTTTATCACCTCGATGTTGATCGTTTTGGTGCCTGATTATAAACTGCCGCTGGCCGTCTGCGGATTCGTTATCCTGATGGTCGCGCTTATCCTGATACGGAGGATACTGAAATGAGCGGCCAGCTGATCGCCTTCTTTATCGTCTCCGCGTTGATTTTGTCCGGTGCGTTGTATATTGTGACAACGCGCAACATCATGCACGCCGTATTCATGCACCTTCTGACCATGTCGTTTATTGCCGCGGTCTATATCCTTTTGTACGCGGAGTTCATCGCGGCCATGCAAGTCCTTATTTATGCCGGAGCGATGACTACTATGGTAATCTTTGCCCTGATGTTGACAAGAAGCCAGAATTCTCCGGAAGGCATGAAGACGGCCGTCGATAACCAGCAGAAAGGACTTGCGTTCTTTACCGCGGCGGGTTTCCTGACGGTCTTGCTTTACGTTTTGATCCCGCACAAATGGACGCCCCTTGCGACCGGGGCGGCTTCCACAACCGTCAAGCAAATGGGCGAAATTATTTTTAGCGCTTATGTTCTTCCTTTCGAACTTATCTCGGTCTTGCTGCTGGCGGCGCTGGTCGGCGTCGTCGTTCTAACCAGGAAGGAGGACTAGCTTTTGATTCCGCTGTCTTATTTCATCGCCCTTTCGGCCACGCTGCTGTGCATCGGTATTTACGGTGTTTTGGCCAGAAGGAACGCCATCCTGGTTCTTCTGTCCGTGGAGATAATGTTGAACTCCGTCAATATCAATCTGATCGCTTTTTCCAGGTACATTACGCCGGACACGATTGTCGGCCAGATATACACGATATTCGCCATGGCCGCCGGCGCCGCTGAAATCGGTATCGGCTTGGCCGTTGTTCTGCTCATCTACCGCGGACGGGAGACCGTCAACGTGGACGAAGTAAACATGCTCAAGTGGTAAAGGGGGCCACATGAAGTTTCCCGTTCTGTCAGTCATTATTTTCAGTCCGCTTATCGGATCATTAGTCATTGCGATGATGAAGAACAATCAGGAGCGGATTATCAGGTGGATTGCGGTCGTAGCAACGGCGGTTCCGCTTGTATTGGCTGTAGTGGTCCTCGCGAATTTCGATCCCGGTCACGGGGTGCAGTTCGTGGAGAAGATTTCGTGGAGCAAGACTATCGGCGCCTCATATTATCTGGGTGTCGACGGAATAAGTCTCCCGATGCTGATGCTTTCCGCTCTTCTCGGGCTGATTGCGGTCATCGCTTCTTGGAGCATCAAGCTAAAAGTCAAAGGCTACTATGCGTTGCTGCTTCTGCTGATGGTCGGCATCCTGGGCGTTTTTCTGGCGCTCGACTATATCATGTTCTATATCTTCTGGGAACTGGTCTTGCTGCCGATGTACTTCCTGATCGGAATATGGGGCGGCGACAAGAGGGAATATGCCGCCATCAAGTTCTTCCTTTACACATTGGCAGGGTCGGTTATCATGCTGCTCGCCATCCTGGCGGTTTACTTCCGCGGCGGCGCAAATACATTTGACATTCTGGCCTTGGCCACCAAGGGTTTCCCCGCCGGCTTCCAGAACATAATCTTCTGGGGTTTCTTTGCGGGCTTTGCCGTCAAGGTGCCGATCGTGCCGTTCCACACCTGGTTGCCCGACGCGCATACCGAAGCGCCCACGGCGATCAGCGTTCTGTTGGCGGGCGTGCTTTTGAAGATGGGCACGTACGGATTTATCAGGGTTATCATTCCCACAACGCCTCTGGCGCTGCAAAAGTTCAGCGGCGTACTCGCGGCTTTGGCCGTTATCAGTATTATTTACGGAGCCTTGAACGCGATGATCCAGAAAGACCTGAAGCGTATGATCGCGTATTCGAGCATCAGCCATATGGGCTACGTAATACTAGGGATTTCCGCTATGACGGCGATCGGCGTGAACGGGGCGATTATGCAGATGTTCAGCCACGGTCTGATTACGGCGATGCTGTTCCTGCTGGTTGGCTACATTTACGAGAGAACGCACACCAGGAGCATCCCCGAGCTGGGCGGCCTCCTTAATGTTGTGCCGCTGCTCGCCGGCGCCTTGTGTTTCGCGTCGTTCGCCTCGCTTGGTTTGCCTGGCTTGAGCGGATTCGTGGCGGAGTTCCTTGTTCTTCTGGGATCATTCCCGGTCATGAAGGTAATGACGGCTATCGCCTCGACCGGCGTCGTGATTACGGCGGGATACCTTTTATGGATGCTGCAGCGCGTTGTCATGGGCGATGTTCCGGAGAAATTAAAAGAGCTTAAGGACGCGACGCCTCGCGAGCTGATTACCCTGGCGCCGCTGGTCCTTCTTATAGTCGGCGTCGGCATTTACCCTGAGTCGGTACTTGGAATGGTTAACCAATCAGTCATGACGTTAATGAAAGCGCTGAGTTAAGGTGGCTTAAGAAGGGATAATGAATATTTTAGCCTATTCCTGGCTTATTCCGGTATTCCCCGTAATCGCGTTCGTCGTACTCTTATTCGGCGGACGGCGGTTGCGTCCGATCGCGCCTTTCGTGGGCATAGGCGCGGTCAGCTTGTCTTGCGCCTTCGGATTTGCGTCGGCTTTGTGGGTTATATTTTACGACTCATACTCTGCCAGCTCGGTTTGGTTTACGGTCGGCGCCGCCAAGGTAAACGTCGGGTTATTGATAGATCCGCTGGCGGCCATCATGCTGATCGTCGTGACCTCGGTCAGCCTGCTTGTCCAGATCTACAGTATCGGTTATATGCACGGCGAGAACCGGCTGGTCTGGTACTATGCGGCCCTGTCCCTCTTCACGGCGGCCATGCTGTCGCTCGTAATCGCTGATAATTTCCTTCAACTGTATATTTCCTGGGAACTCGTCGGTCTGTGTTCGTATTTCCTGATAGGTTTCTGGTACGAGAAGAAAAGCGCTTCCAGGGCGGCCATGAAAGCGTTCTTGATGACTCGCGTCGGGGACGTTGGTTTCTTTCTGGGGCTGCTGGTGATGTTTACGGCCACAGGCACATTCGGGTTCTCGGCGCTCCGCGAGATGGTTGCCGCGGGTACGATCGGGGCGGGAACTCTGACCGCGATAGCGCTCCTGTTGTTTTCCGGTGCGGCGGGCAAGTCGGCCCAGTTTCCGTTATATGGTTGGCTGCCGGACGCCATGGAAGGTCCGACTCCGGTGTCGGCACTCATCCACGCGGCCACCATGGTCGCCGCCGGTATTTACCTGGTCGGCAGGGCTTTCTTCATCTTTGAGGCCGCTCACCCGATAGCTTTGCAGACCGTCGCCTTTCTAGGCGCGTTTACGGCGTTTATGGCCGCGATGATCGCTATTACCATGAGTGATATTAAGAAAATCCTGGCTTATTCCACCATTTCCCAACTAGGATTCATGATGGCCGCGTTGGGCGTTGGCGGGTACGCGGCCGGGCTGTTTCATTTGACGACACACGCTTTCTTCAAAGCCCTTCTATTTCTTGGCGCCGGTTCTGTAATTCACGGCGCCGCCACGCAAAATATCTACGAGATGGGCGGCCTGATGAAGAAGATGAGAACGACCGGGATCACTTTCCTTGTCGCGACCGCGTCAATCGCCGGGATAATACCCTTGTCCGGCTTCTGGAGCAAGGACGAGATTCTAACCGTCGCGGCCGCGAACGGCCACTATGCTGTGTTAACGATTCTGATTATTACCGCTTTCCTGACGTCGTTCTATATGTTCCGGCTTTTCTTCGTGGTATTTATGGGGCCGGTCCGCGACGAACACGCCCACGAGTCGTCGCCTGTAATGACGGTGCCTTTAGTCCTGCTGGCCATCCCGGCCGCTCTGTTCGGCCTGCTGGGTGCGCCTTATCTGGGAAATGTTTTCGGAGCTTTTATAGAACATGGCGAGCACCATGCGCTAGAGCCGAACTATCTGGTCATGCTGCTGGCACTAGGAGCCGCCGTGACGGGTATTGGCGCGGCCTGGTCGATGTTCCGGGGCGTCATGCCCGAGGAGCGATTCGGCAAGCCGTTTTTCTATTTCTATACCTTGCTCCGGCGTAAATTTTTCTTGGACGAAAT
The DNA here is from genome assembly GCA_041658625.1 of Actinomycetota bacterium. Classification (NCBI taxonomy): domain Bacteria; kingdom Bacillati; phylum Actinomycetota; species Actinomycetota bacterium. The sequence continues at coordinate 465,668 of JBAZZW010000001.1, read as the reverse complement.
CTATGAAGCCGTGGTTATTAAGCCGGTCATGTGGTTTGCCGGGTTGACCGCAAAGGCCGACGTCGTGCTTCTGGACGCGATAATAGTTCAGCTGGGGTCTTGGGCCATGCGCGGGGCTCAACAGCTGGGACGTTTCGACAATTTGATTCTGGATGGCACGATCAACAAGGTCGGGATGCTTGTGGTCGGTAGCAGCCAGCAGGCGGCCAAGGTCGACTCCGCGGTTGACGAAACCTACAACGGCGCCGCCCGGCTTATCGGTATTATCAGCGAGCTCAGCCGGAGAGCCTATTCCGGTTCGCTATCCCGATACTTAGGCGTTATCTTTGCCGGTTTCATCGCCCTGGCGTTTTTTGTTTATATGCTGTACGTGCTGATCAAATAGAGCGCACTAGGAGGATCATAGTTGTCTCGCGAAGTAGTTTATTTATTACCTGAGATCATCGTTCTGGTAACGGCAATAGTCGTTCTGTTGCTCGACCTAGTCTTGCCGGAAGATAAACGCCCGACGCTTTTGGCAGGCATTTCGGTTGCCGGCTTGGCTGTGGCTGCGGTCTTCGCGATCATGCTGATAAACGAGCGGATAATCATAATGGGCGACATGTTTGTCGTCGATTCGTTCAGCGTAGTGATAAAAATAGGCGTTTTGATGGGCGCCGCGATGTCTCTTCTTCTAGCGGTCCAGTTCCTGCAGAAACCGAAATCACATCCGGGGGAATATTATTTCCTCGCGCTGACTTCTACGCTGGGCATGATGGTCATGGCGGGTTCGATTAATCTTCTAGTAGCCTTCCTCGGTATCCAGCTGGCCAGCGTGCCGATGTACATATTAACCGGATTTAAAAGGTCGGATGTGAAATCGGGCGAAGCCGCGCTGAAATACTTTCTGTTAGGCGTATTGACGGCCGTTATCAGTTTGTACGGCATGTCCCTGATTTACGGATTGACGGGTTCATTGAACCTGGTTGAAATCGCCAACCGTTTGAGCGCTATCAAGCTGGACAATCCCGTAATTTTCTTAGGGATGACGTTTTTGATCTCCGGCTTTACTTTCAAGATTGCGGCGGTGCCGTTCCATTTTTGGGCTCCCGACGTTTATGAGGGCGCGCCTACCTGCGTTACCACCTTTATCGCGGCCGTGCCGAAGATAGCTGGTTTTGCCGTTTTGGCCCGCCTTGTGTATACGGCTTTCCCCGCCTTGACCGGGCAGTGGACGGGACTCCTCGCGCTTATGGCCGTACTGACCATGTTCAGCGGGAACCTTCTCGCGCTGCCTCAGAAAAACATCAAGCGGATGCTCGCATTTTCCGGCATCGCCCATATGGGCTACGCATTGATCGCATTGACCGTACCCGGCCAGAACGCTTTGGGGGCATTGGTCTTTTACCTGATCGCCTACGGGGCTATGACCGGCGGAGCTTTCGCGATCGTGACCGCCCTCGGCCGAATAACTCACGAGCATGAGATCGCCGATTTCGCCGGCTTAAGTTCCAGAGCGCCGGTATTGTCGGCGGCGATGACACTGTTTATGCTATCTATGCTGGGATTCCCGTTAACAGGCGGATTCACCGCCAAGTTCCTGGTGTTCGGCGCGGCCATTGAGAAAGGGATGGCCTGGCTGGCCATAATCGGCGTGCTGAATAGCGTTGTTTCTCTCTATTATTACTTTGGCATCGTCCGACAGATGTATTTTCTGAAGCCTAAGTCCAAGAAACCTATTAAGATACCGGCGCTCTCGTGGTTCGTAATCGCGGTCGCGGTTATTGTTACTCTTGTCTTGGGGATATATCCGGAACCGGTTATTCACCTGACCCGTGGATTGACTATTCTGTTTGCCCGATTCTAACAGGAGTTGATTTAGCAATGTTCAAGAAGATTCTGTTCCCGACGGATTTCTCCGCTTACGCGGATAAAGCCGTGGAATATCTTGTCGGGATGAAAGCGCTTGGCGTCGAGGAAGTTATTCAGACATATATCCTGGAGGCGGGCGAGGAGTATCCGATCACGTTGGCCAGGAAGAAGCGCACCCTGGCTATGCTCAAAGACCGCGAACATCTGTTTAAAGATCATGGATTAGACATCAAAAGCAGAGTAGAGCTCGGCACCCCGTATAGGGAGATTCTGAAAATGGCCGACACCGAAAACGTTTCGATGATCGTTATCGGCTGCCATGGGAAGGGCTTGTTTGACGAGGTCATTATCGGCAGCGTTTCCGACCGTGTAACGCGCGAGGCCAAAGTGCCTGTTTTGTTGGTCAAGTTCAAGATTTTACAGGACAGCAACGGCACGAGGCTGGAGCAGAGATCGGCGGGGATGTTTAAGAAGATTCTCTACCCGACGGACAGTTCGCCTTGCTCAATGAGCGTCATGCAGTATGTTCGTGAGCTAAAGAAAGTCGGGTGCGACGAAGTAATAATTGCCAATGTCGTCGACCCATCGACGATGCGCGTCAAGAACGTCCCGAACGCGGTAAGAGAAATGGAGAAAAAGCTCTCGTTCGAGAAGAACGTATTCTTAGAGCAAGGTATATCGGCGAAGGTTGCCGTGCCCGTCGGCCGCCCCGTTGACGAACTGCTCCGGCTGGCGAAAGAAGAGCGCGTTTCCCTGATCGTCATCGGAAGTACCGGAAAAGGCTACTTCAAGCAGATGCTGCTGGGCAGCGTTTCGGAAAACATGGTGCGGCACGCGAAATGCCCCGTCATGGTGGTGCACAGTGAAGTCTGTATGATTCAACAAGAACACGAACTTCCGCCTGAGGAAGAAGAAACCACTTAGATTAGGGCTATACTGCGAGGGTCGCCTTGACGCGTATGCGGGCGTCGACAGCCATACAACCCCGGCCTTTATTCAGGACCATTAAAGGATTTATTTCCATCTCGACTATCTCGGGAAAATCTTCGACAAGCGCGGAGAACCGCAGCAGAACTTTCTTAAGCGCTTTGATGTCTCTTACATGACTGCCGCGCCAACCTTGGAGCAGCGGCAATCCTTTTAGCTGATTCAGCATCCAGTCCGTATCCACATCCGTTAAAGGATGCAGGGAAAAGGCGACGTCTTTTTGCAGTTCCACATGGATGCCGCCAAGACCAACCATCAGCAATGGGCCGAAGACCTCGTTCTGGGATACTCCGATTATGACCTCTTGCCCCTCCTCGGCCATGTGTTGGACGATCACCCCGCGGGCTTCTCCAACAAGACCGGCCTTTCCTAATCGAGTCATCATCTTTCGATACGCCTGTTTAACCTCTCTCTCATCGGCCAGGTCAAGGGCGATGCCGCCGATATCCGTCTTGTGGGTTATCGTTGTCGATCGTATTTTAAGGGCGACTGGAAAACCCAGTTTAGCCGCTTGCTTGGCGGCTTCTTCTGCCGACGCTGCAACCTCGGTGTCGACAACGGGGATTCCGTATTCCTTTAACAGGCCCGCCGCGACTTCAGGCAGAAGCCAACTTCCTTGTTCGGTGAGAGGGTTGACGGCGAAGAATTCCTTGCGTAGTCGATTTCCGTCAATGTCCGAAAACACGGGGGTTTTACCCTCCGGCTCCTGCAGATACTGTGAATAATGATAGGCGTGCGCCAGGGCCTGGGCCGCGCTTTCGGGAAAGACATAAGAGGGCACATAGCGTCTGGGGCCTATTTGAAGGTCCGGAGTGGAGCCGGCCGACATCATAAAGTTAGCCAGGACCGGTTTGTCGCCAGTATACGCGGACATGACTTCTTTAATCGCTTTCGCCACGTCCTCCGGACGGGTTATGAGCGGCGGGATGTAGATGATTATGACGGCGTCCAGTTCGGTGTCTTCCAACATGGCTTTTAATGCTTTCTTATAAGACTCTTGCGGCGCGGAGGCCACCATATCGACCGGGTTTGTTACAGCCGCTTCCTCGGGCAAGAACCGGCGCAGTTTTTTCTGAACAGCTTGAGACAGCGTCGGCACCTGCAAACCCATTCCCTCGCAAGCGTCGGCCACAAGAACGCCCGGACCGCCCGCGTTGGTGAGGATTCCTACCCGCGGGCCTTTAGGCAAAGGTTGATTCGTGAGCAATTCCGACACATTGAACATTTCTTCAATCGTAGTAACCCGGATAACGCCGGCCCGGCGGAACAAGGCGTCAACGCCGACATCCGCGGCCGCCAACGCGCCCGTATGAGAAGATGCCGCCCTGGCTCCCGCCACAGACTTGCCGGCTTTAACCGCGACGATGGGCTTTCTTCGGGATACCCGCCTGGCGATTCTAGTGAATTTTGCCGGATTGCCGAAAGATTCAACATAAAGCAAGATGACGTTGGTATGCTCGTCCTCTTCCCAGTATTCAAGCAGATCATTGTTGGAGATGTCGATGCGATTGCCGATGCTGACAAAATTCGCGATTCCGAGATTGATGGTGTTGGCATAATCCAAAAGGGCCAAACCCAAGGCGCCGCTTTGGGTGCCGATGCTCAGATTACCTGCCGGGGGAGTAACCGGGGAGAATGTAGCGTCCAACCTAACGTTAGGGTCGGAGTTGAATACGCCCAGACAGTTGGGTCCGATGACGCGAATTCCATAACCCAATGTTTTTTCTTTGAGTAAACGCTCGCGCTCCTTGCCCTTCGCGCCGGCTTCTCCGAAACCTACGGATATGATAACTATTCCGCTGATACCCTTTTTACCGCACTCATCGACAACGTCCAACACCTTTTCGGCCGGCACCACGATAACGGCCAGGTCGATATCGCTGGGCACGTCGAGAACCGACGGATAAGAAAGCACGCCGGCAATGGACGTGGCGCTGGGATTGATAGGGAAGACCGGGCCGTTGAAGCTTTCTTTAAGCAGGTTTCTAAATAAGGCGCCACCGACGCTATCCGGATTACGCGAGGCGCCGACTACGGCGACGCTGTGCGGATACAGCAGCCGGCGAACGCCGGCGGTCCGGGCGATATGTTCCCGGATAATCTGCCGTTTTGCGTATTCCTCCTGGGCCTCCAGGTCGATGGTGATGTTGTAGACGCCGTCTGAAAACTCTTTGGTCATCTTAAAACCGCTTTCGTCGAACAATGCTAGCATGCTGGTATTTTCCGGGATGACCCTGGCAATAAATTCCTTGATTCTATACTGCTCCGCCGTCTGCGTAAGCTTTTCTAATAGCGCCGACCCTATGCCTTGTAGCTGCCAGTCACCGCCGACCACAAAGGTCACCTCGGCGGTTTTCATATCCGGCGCGGCGTCATAACCGCCGACCGCAACGATCTTCTGGGCATTGCCTCCGTCTTGGGTCGCCACATAGGAGCAGCGCATAGGGAGTTTTACCTCTGTGAAGTCAGCCAGCTCTTCGTCGCTCGTATATTGTTTGGAATAATGAAAACGGAAATAACTGGCCTGGGGACTCATCTGGTCTAAAAGTTCCTTTAGCTGCGGCTTGTCGGCGGGTTTAATGGGCCTGATGACAAGGCTTTGTCCGGTTCGCAGGATTACTTCACTTTCCATAAACATCCTTTCTCGAAAAACATGGTTTCGCGTCAGGTGTCTATTTGAAGTGTAGCATTGAGTGATTTATCTGGCGATTCCTTGGGCGTCCAGCGTTGCTTTTTATTTGGCGGCGATGATGCCGATGAAGCCGATGGCGATCATCGTCAAAGCGACCAGTCTGGTCATCCAGAACGCGAAAGACAAACCCGGCGGCCAGCTGTCTAACCAACGGCGGGGCAGGCTTTGAGGAATCATAAAGATTATGAGGCCGGCGCCGAGAAGCAAAGCGGCGACAAGTTTTCCCGAAATCATATCAACATTATACATTGGGGATTGACATTGAAGTTAAATGGGACTAAATTAGTCCTATATCAAGGAGGATGAATGGAATTCATCAAACGGAACACGGATTACGCGCTGCGGGCACTGGTTTACATGGCGGAAATGGGCGGAGAAAAGCCCTATCCGATGGGTGACATCGCGACCGCAACGGGGGCTCCCGAGACCTTTCTAAGGAAGGTCATCCAGAGACTTGACGCGGCCGGCGTCGTCGCAACCAAGCGGGGCGTCGGCGGAGGAGTCAGCTTCCGAAAGCAGCCGGAGGCGATAAGCATATTTGAAATAGTTGAAGCGGTTCAAGGCCCGCTGGCCATCAACAAGTGTTTCCTGTCCGACCGGGAATGCGTTGACCAAGGTGCTTGCCGGATACGCCGGAACCTTGTCGAGATTCAGGACGACGTAATCGATTTGTTTAAAACTGCGACAGTCGCCAAATTGGCGAGGAATACAAAACCCAAAGGGGGCAAGAATGCCAAACGTAATTGAGATCGACGAAGAAAAATGCATCGGCTGCGGCGCTTGCGTGGAGGGTTGCGCCCGCAACGTCATCGAAATTGTCGATGGTGTGGCCAAGGTCACGCGGCGCGAAGTATGTGACGGGGCGGCCAAGTGTCTGCCGGCTTGCCCAAGTGGAGCGATTTCCATAATCAGCCGCCAGCACTGGCGGGAAGAATTGTCGGGAACTAGGGGATAGAAATGGCTGAAGAATGTCCAGGCTCAAAACTAATCAAAGATCCGACGCCGGAGGAGATAAACTGTCCTTGGTGTAAACAGCCTGTGGAGATCTGGACCGACGAAACCAGGGCGCGCTGCCGAAACTGCGGGCATGTTGTCGTCAGGGAAATGCAGCAATCTTGCATGGACTGGTGCGTTAAAGCTAAGGAGTGTCTCGGCGAGGCCTATAAAGAATCGGGCCATTAGGGCGATGTTGTTGGACGCGAGCTTTATATAAGCAGGTCTCTTAGGTGCCTAGGTTGCGGATGTCATAAAGGATCCACTCACCGTCCTGTTTGGCAAAATCATAAGCCTTTCCGAACTCGGAGTTCAGCGGGCCGATCCAGACCTCCGCCTTGGAGCCGTCGTTGCTGTTCTGCTTTACGGCAAACTTCGTCACGTCTTCACCTTTGAGGGTCAGAGCCAGTTTGACGATATCGACGGGCGTCATCCCGGTTAAGGGGTGCCTGGTTACCGGTCCGCTTGTTCCATCTTTCTTGCCTGCCAACTTTTCTTTGACGTCATCCAGTTCTATCTTTAGCGCCTCCCGTTCTGATTGCGCTTTCTTGACGTCCGCCTCGGCTTTCGCCTTATCGGCTTTCATGGATTTATACGACGAATACAGGTAAACGCTCCCGCCGACGCCGGCCACAGCCACGATTATCAACACGGTTATGAATAAGCCCAGAGCGATTCTTGACGCGGTTTTCATAGCAGGTCCTCCCGTGGTCCGCAAATGTCGGTTAAGATTACATCCCTATAATACCAGCGCGGCGGTTGGCCGAACGGCCGCCGCCATTTCTGTTCGATACCTTTCGGCCACTCGTCGTCCGCCCGCGACAACCAGTCGCGGAACATGGCGGCGACAAAAGCCAGGTAAAAGCCGGGTATAAAGCCCCACAAAAAAGCAATCATAGAGTTCAGGGCGACATACATCGGAGTCTCATGCGGCCAGAACCGGTTGGGGATGGCGAAAGCCAGGAAGGCGGTCACTCCCACCGACAACGCGAACAGAAGATTCCACCGCCACATCCTGCCAATCTGCTCGGTTGTCTTAAAATACGCCATATCCTCATTATACAGATGGCAGGGGCCAGCGGCGCCGGCAGCGTGTTAGAATTGTGAAGTGCCCTCGTAGCTCAGTCGGATAGAGCGACCGCCTCCTAAGCGGTAGGCCACAGGTTCGATTCCTGTCGGGGGCACCACAGGTTAATACACTCCAAGGGCGCTTTGTCTCTTTAAAATGTTGACTTACTAGGTCTTCAAGCATATCTTTGGAGTGTCAAACATGATCGATGCGAACAGTCTTAGGAGGGTACATGTCGAGGGTGTGGCTAAGATACGGAGATAATGAAATAGAGGTAGAAGGTACAGATGCGTTTGTTAAGACCTATATTGAGGAATTTCACAGCAGGATTTCTAAGGAAAGAGGCGATGTAGTAAAGCCCGAGCTCAAGGAAAGTATATATAAGGCATCGTCTACAGAAAAACCAAAACAGAAGGCTCCAACGCCTGCAGAGTATTTTAAGACAAAAGGTAGTAAGGCGGATGGGATATCCAGAGTACTCATTTTTGGAAAATACTTGGAGGAATTCAAGGCAAAAAGCCCCTTTAAGCAGTCTGACATAAATGACATCGCCAAGGAGGCCAGGCTGGCAAAGAATATACATGCCCAGTATTTTACCAACGCCGTGCAACGTGGACTTCTTAGGGCACATGGGAAAGGCGCGTATTCGTTAACTTTATCTGCAGATGAATACCTAAGCAAGATCTAGAGTTGTGAACAGTAGGGATTTTCTAGCGCGGGTGGGAAAAACAAGCGACCTTTCACGGCGGTCAATCCTTCTCCTGCTAATCTACAATGTACTTAATAACAGGGGATTGCTGGAAATAAATAGCAGTGAGCTTAAAAGAGAGTATGTCTCTGCTTTGGTAAAACCCCCTACAGACTTGAGCACGCTCCTAAAATCTCTTTCAAAAGGTAAAAACTCCCCATTAATGGCTGGAAGTCGTCGCTACTCATATTGCTTAACGCAAACTGGGATTGAAGAAATAGAGGAATTCCTTAGCGGGAAAGACGTCACCGAGGTCGTAGAAGGACGATTCTCCTCATATACCCAACCATACTTAGAGAAGTTGATTTCAAGAGTTTCTGATGACAACCAAAAGAAGTTTCTTTCTGAAGCCTCAGCTTGTATGGCCGTAAAAGCAAGGCGGGCAACAATTATTATGGTGTGGATCGTGACTATTGATCATCTTCGTGAATATATTATCCAGCGTAAATTGCATGACTTTAACACGGCCCTTAGCAGACGAACAGACAAGTTTGCCACCACAATCATACGCAATAAGGATGATTTCATGGATATACCAGATGTTGTATTCATCGAAGTTGCCCGCTCAGCGAGGATTATTACTAAAGATGTAAGGAAGATATTGGATGAGAAACTAGGTATTAGAAATACTTGTGCCCATCCAGCTTCGGTTGAAGTTCATGAGACGAAGGCAATAAACTTCGTTGAAGACCTGGTAGACAATGTCATCGTAAAATACCCAATTATATAAGATTCTTTCAGATCGGTTGCTAAGAATAATCCGTTGATGAGAAAGAATTGCCTCGCATTTTTCCAAACTAGGTACAGGTTCGATTCCTGTCGGGGGCACCACTCACTAAGGCCTCGGCCAATCCCTTAACACAATAGTGCCGCGAGGGTGAAAACCAACACGTGGCAAGTCCCGGTACTCCACGCTCTAAAGAACGTTCGATTTCCCCAGCGAGGAAATCTTCACTCCGTGGAAATCCTGCGACCACTATCGTGCACCAGGGCACGATAGTGGACCATGCTCGCGACGGATTTCCAAGGCCTTTCTCGGTAGAGCCCCAGTACTTCCTTTGTATCGCTCGCGGTTTTCACCCTCGCGGCAATATATTAAAGATTTGCCTCCGCACAGGCTCACAGATAAAAGAGTCGCTCCGGCGATTTAACCCAGGTCATCCAAGAAGACACTTTAGGATGGCCCTGTCCCCCGATCAAAGAGTAAATGAAACCTGCTTTCGCCAGCTGAAGTGTCAGCAAGCCAGAACTCATCGATGTTGTCGCTTGGCACGCCGGCATCAAGGGCCTTGCTTGTTGCCAATCGTATCGCCGGTATATTTGCCAACGCTATATCGTCGCTTTCGAGAAGGAGAATGGTGTGATTCCTAGCACTGTGGTAGGAATCAAGCTGGTCATCGGCTTTCTCTATGGTCTTCTTCATGACCTCAACCATCTGTTCTTCACGATCTTCCGGGGCAGGAGCAACTCTTGAGACAAACAAGCCCGGCTGGTCGCTTTCTTCCTTGCTGATAGAGACAGTAAACGGCACGCCTGCTATTGTGTGGTCTTGGAGCCTGCATGGAAGACTTGGCGCGCTTTCGAGGAGCCACTTGCCGATATTTCCCTTGATCGCAGACCAGTCCATACCCGTAGGAACCGAGCCAACGGCCATGCTGAGTTCGAGGCGGTATGTGAAGCGGCCTTTGAGCTCTTGCTCAAGGTGACCGACTACACGCATAAACTTATCTGAATCTAATCGTTGATCTACAAGAGAATCAATTGTCTTATGTTCAATCGCAACTTTAAGGTCGCCTTGTTCCGCTATCATGTCGCACTTCTTGTCGGTTTTTTCTTCCTGGGTAGGCTGATCATCAGGCCATCTTGTAATGACAAGACGATGAGTTGGGAAATGATTGTAGTGCTTTACGAATTGACGAATAAGTTGCTTTGTTGTCTCTTTCATAAGCATATAATAATGCATCCAAAGAGAATCAGCCGGCAAAAGAAAGCAGCGTCTCAGTTCCTGCGGCTGATTTTTGGGGCGCCCCAGGATGACACTTCTCTGTCTGCCTCTAGCCCCGGATTCTGTTTCTGTAAAGACTTGGATTTCAGAGCATCTGATGTGGTAGACTTCTGCCATTAAAGACACAGGATTGAGTCTTGGACATGGAAATGCTGTTGCTTTCTTAAGAAGTAAGGAGAAAGAATAGAGGTCGTTATAGTGACTAATATTATCGCTGACGTGGTCTTCTTTATGAGTACAAACACTAACGTGAAGACTTTCTGTAACGTCGTGAAAAAAGAGGCTGATATAAGGGTGTCATCAACAAATCAAGGTGAAAGATTATGAAGGAACGATTTACTGACGAAGAGTGGACCCTGTTAAAGTATCTGCCATATCATATTTTTGTAATGATACTTGGGACTGATACATTATTCGCGAGTTCGAAAAGGGCCGATAAGATCGTAAGGCGTATATATAATTCAGCGTATAGAATATTTGCACAGGCTTCAGAACTTCATGACCCGCTGACCCGTGAGCTTTTTAAGGATATGCTTAGCGAAGGACAGGCGCGCGCGACCTCATTTGAAGAATCTTATGGATCCGAAACGGTGCCTGATTCTTTTCAAATAATGCTCTATACTTTCCCCAGTATGGACACTGATGGTTCGAACTATAATATTCGAACAGAAAAAGCTGCTGAGGCTGTGGAAATAAAAGCATTATTAAGACAACAATTATCACCCGAAGAATACCAGGATTTTATGAAGAACCTAATTATTTTTGGTCTTACAATCGCTAAGGTCTCTGGCAGTATATTCACTCGCGGAAGAGCAACAAAACGTGAGACGAACGTTCTCAATAGGTTTGCATCTCTGTATGAATTCGATAACGTCCTCGTTGGGAAAGGCATTCTTTAGATGACGAAGACTACCAGATGGTTTTTTGTGGATTACTCTGTTGTCGAAGTTCATAAAAGATTGACAAGCGGAGTTGTTTTCTCTCGTAACCCTTGCTTCTGTTATCTAATTCGGTTCGAAAGAAACAAGGACAACGCATCTTACTTCAAAGGTCTCATCTGCATATAATATTGTTGATTACCTATAGACGAAGGAGACAATAATGCCAGAATCAGATTATGAAATCATCAAAGAACTCGAAGGATTGGAGAAGGAAGCACACGAGGCTTTTCTAAGATATGTTGATGAGGAGCGCAAGAAGCACCAAGGTTTGCCTTATGGTGATATCAGTAAATTCTTACAAAACTGGCTTGATGCTCTGAAACCTTACTGCAAGAAGTTCAGAGAAGTCTATCCAGACGCTTAATACTTGCTTGATATCATTAAGGGCTTTGTAGCCTTTCAGCTAGCCAACAGATAGATGTATTTCCCCAGCTCAGATAGAATAAATATAGTGTAGCTTAGGAGGCCCTATGCAGGTCATCTCATGGCTCTTGAATCTTGCTCTTGGTGCAATCGCAGTCTACCTCTTCTTTGATAACAGGCGACTGAGGCAACTGGATGCCGACAAAACACTGAAGCTTCTCGACATCCAAGAAGACGAGATCAAGCTAAAATACAAGCGACTTAAAGGTGAAAGCAAAGTCGAGATGGCGCGAAGAGGTATTTCATCCAGTAGTACTGCAGATGGTGAAATAAAGAAGCTTGAAGATGATGAAACGCGGGAACTCGCAAAGCTTCAGATCGAACGAGAGCACTTGCTAAAGATAGCTTCACGCCGACGACGGAAAAACTAACAATGGTCGAGCTTCGTGATTAATCCGAGCGCCCTGTCTGCGAGTCTATACTGAGGTGTGGGCGGGAGCCTCGACCCTGGGGTTCCTTTTGATTAGGAATCGCCAAGCGGCACCCTCCCTTAATCCCTCCCCTCAAGGGAGGGAAATTCGTAATAAAGGTCGAGCAGGCAGGGAAGTCACGGAACGAGCGGAGAGCATTGTTTGCTCGCCGTGGCGACCTGAGTTCTTGGGAGCGAGGCGGGCTAACGATGGTAGGCCGCGAGCCTGCCTGCCGGCAGGCAGGCGGCATGCGAGTCTCTTGTCCTATTTTCTGGCTAGGCCGGCTTTGGCGATTTTGCCGATGAGTTCGGTGAAGTCCAGGCCGGCTTCGGCGGCCGCCATCGGGAAGAGCGATGTTTCGGTCAGGCCTGGAATCGTATTGAGCTCCAACACATACGGCACGCCGGTCTTCTTATCCACGATGAAATCAACGCGGGAGAAATCGCGGCAGCCGAGCGTCTTATGCGCTTTGACCGCGGTTTTTTGGATCTCTTTGATTTTGTCGGCCGGCAGACGCGCGGGGACGAAATACTCGGTTGCGCCCATCGTGTACATCGCCTCGAAATCGAAATGACCTTTTTTCGGCGCGATCTCGACCGGCGGCAAAGCGCGCGTCCGGTCTTCGCCTAGGACGCTGACGGCGACTTCCATGCCCTGGATATATTGCTCCAAAATAACTTTGTCTGAGAAGCTGAAGGCGCCCAAGAGAGCGCTTGTCATCTGGTCTTCCGACTTAACGAAGTTGATCCCTTGCGCCGAACCTTGGTTCGATGGTTTGACGACCAGGGGCAAGCCCAACCGGGCAATAATGTCATTGATAACCGAAGCCGCGCCAAGTTCCTTGACCGCGCCGGTGCTCAGGGCGACGAAGTCAGGCGTCGGGATGTTCTCTTTTTGAAAGAAATCTTTGCTTAACGATTTGTCCATGCCGAGGACGCTGGCCAAGATTCCGCTGCCGGTATAAGGCAGCCCCATGATTTCCAGCAGGCCTTGGATGGCGCCGTCCTCGCCGAAACGGCCGTGTAGGGCGATGAAGCAAAGATCGGGGCGTTCCTTTCTAAGGTGCGTGGCGATATGCTCGTCTACATCCAGACTAGCCACGCGGTAACCGAGCTTCTTAAGCGCGGCGGCTACCCGCTTGCCGCTTTGAAAAGAGATGTCCCGCTCTAACGAATGACCGCCCATGAGCACGGCGATTTTCGGTTTCATTTCTCCTCCTAGCCTTTCAGGCTGCGGTAGAGTTCCATCTCGGTTTCGATGACCTCGCCCAGCCTTCTGATACCTTCGCGGATATCGCTTTCTTTCATAAATGAGTAGTTGAGGCGCATTGAGTCCCGCCCGGTCACACCGTCGGCGAAAAACGCCTTGCCGGGGACGTAGGCGACCTTTTGTTCAATCGCCTTGGCCAACATGTTCGTCGTATCCAGATACGACGGTAGTGTCGCCCAAATGAAGAACCCGCCTTTCGGCGTGGTCCACTTAACGCCTTTCGGGAAGAATTCCTCTATCGCGCACAACATCTTGTCGCGCCTTTTAACGTATATGGCGATCAGTTTGTTTAAGTGAGCGTCCATGTTTGTCTGTCTGAAGTACTCCTCGACAATCCTTTGTGTCAGGCTGGAGGAACACAGGTCAGCCGCTTGTTTGGCGAAAACGATCTTTTCCCGGATAGGGCGGGGCGCAATCAACCAACCGACTCGCAGTCCCGGAGAGAGCATCTTTGAGAAAGTGCCCAAGTAGATTACGTTTTCGTCATCCAGGGATGTTAAAGACGGCGTCGGCGTCTCCTCGAAGGACAAGCGCCGATAAGCGTTGTCTTCGGCGATGATCGTGTTGTACTCGCGGGCCAGCTTGATAAGTTTCTTGCGGCGCGACAGCGACATCGTGACTCCGCTCGGATTCTGGAAGTTGGGGATGACATATATGAATCGCGGTGTGATACCTTTTTTCTTAAGCGAGGCCAGCGTCTCGGCGACCTTCTCCGTCTTGATTCCGTTGTCGTCGCACGGTATCTGAATGATGTTCGCCTGAAAGCTCAGGAAGGCGTTCAAGGCGCCGACATAGCTGGGCGCCTCGCAGATGATCGTGTCGCCCGGATTGACAAGGATCTTAGCCAATAGCTCCAGACCCTGTTGGCTGCCGTCGGTTATGACAATGTCGTCAGGGGTACAAGTCACATCCTCGCCGGCCATGAACTCGGTCAGCCATTTGCGGAGCGGTTCGTAACCTTCGCTGGAACCGTAGTTCAACGCGGCCGGCCCGTTCTTCTTCATTACTTCCTGCATGATTCGGTTCATTTTTTCCATGTTCAGCGCCTTGGTGTAAGGCGCCCCGGCGGCCAGCGCGATGATATCCGGACGTTCGGTAACCGCCAGCAGGTCACGAACCTCACTGGAGCGCATAGAAGCGATCCTATCCGCGTAGAGATGGGTCCACTTGTCGAAAAAGAGTTCGTGGGACGGGCGTTTATCAGCCAAGACAGTACCTTCTTAGAGTGGTCGATATGTAATGAAACATTATACTATAATTGATATTGCTTATTAATCGGACGAGACATAAAATAAAATATACAGGTCAAAAGGGAAATTTTATTTCAACGGAGGTGAAGCGCGATATGTCAGACAAAGGTGGAGAGTTCTATAGCTTCTTAGGGGGCTTCTTGTTCGGAGCTGTCGCCGGTGGCATAGCCGGTATCCTTCTGGCGCCGAAATCTGGCGAAGAAACCAGGCGAGACATCAAGGAAAAAGCGGAAGAGGTCTACGATAAGGGCCGGGAAGTGTACTCCGAGCAGCGCGAAAAGCTTGACGAGGCCATCGAGACAGGTAAAGAAGCCCTGACGGCCAAGACGGAAGAGCTTAAATCGAAGTTGGAAGAAGGCGCCGCGATGCTGCGCAAGACCGAGACGAAACCGGCCGGAGGAAAAAGCAAGGCTAAGTAACTAGCGCCTCGGGTTGCGTTAAAAACCGATGGCCAGAAAAGCGGTTCCCCTCAAGGCGGGAAATCTGGACGATATTCCGGCCCAGTGCCGGGAGTGCGTCCAGTGGAATATGAAGACCCGCGATAATGTCGAGCGCTTACTGCGCGAGTGGGGTTCTTGCGGATTCATACTTTACGACGATAAAAAACCGGCCGGCTTCGTTTTATACGGGCCGGCCAAATACTTTCCCAAAAGCGGCTTATACCCGGCCGCGCCCGTCAGCAAGGATGCCATATTTGTCTCGTGTTTATATGTCGAACCCGGCGCGCGAGCGACGGGCGCCGGCAAGCGGCTCCTGAACGCGGTTGAGAAAGATGCTCTAAACCGGGAGTTTACGGCCTTGGAAGCGCTGGCCGGGCGGGATGAGGACAAACCGCCGGCAATGCCTGTAGAATTCTTCATCGCCAACGGGTTCTACATACTTCGAGACGACCGCCGGCACCCGCTTGTAAGGCTGGAAATCGCCAGCCTCGCGGCCTGGCGCGACAAAGCCGGCGAGGCCTTTGAAAAACTCACCGCGAAGGGCGCGGGGAAAGCGCCGGCTAAGGCGCCGGCGATCATCTAGGAAAAGGAGCATTTTGGACATCAGCAACCCCCGTTTTATGGCGACGGTTAAGGTCGCCGCTTTTATTGCCGCCTATATCGCGGCCGCCTTCCTCTTGGGGATACTTATCCGGTTTTTGCCGGCCGGCGTCATGGATGTTTTCAACCCGGTCGCCCCGGTGCTTATGCTGATCGTCCTGGCGATTGTTTTCCGCGTCTTCTGGGACCGGGAGCCGGTTGCGACCATGGGCCTGGCATCCACCCCCACCTGGGGATATGAGTTTATTTCAGGCTTCGCCGTCGGGATATTCTTAATCTCGACGATCTTCGCCGCGACCGCGCTGGCCGGCGGCCTGACCTTCAAGAGCCATTTTAGCGGCGGCATGCTGAATTACGCGTTCTTCGGTGTCCTGGTCTTCTTCTTTATCGGAATGCTGTTCCAGGTTTTCGCCGAGGAGATTGTCTTCCGCGGATACCTGTTCGTGACGACGGAAAAAGGCTGGGGCGCCGCCGCGGCCGTGGCTGTGACCTCGGTGCTTTTCGGATTATCACACTTCTTCAATCCGGGATTTTCCGTATTTGTGGCGGCCAACCTGGTTCTGGCGGGTGTTCTCATGGCTTTGGGCGTGGTGGTCACGCGAAATATCTGGTGGCCCCTTGGTTTTCACTTGGCCTGGAACTTTTTTGAGGGCTACGTGTTCGGGTTTCCTATTAGCGGCGTCTCGGCCACCCCTGTCAGTCTGTTCATAACCAAAGTCGGCGCGCCAGCCTGGCTTTTGGGGGGCTCGTTCGGGCCGGAGGGCGGCGCCGCCGCGACGATCGCTTTTTCAGCGGGCATCATCTGGCTCCTTATCAAGCTCAAAAGGAGAGGCCGGGATGCCGGAACTGCCTGAGGTCGAAACGATAAAAAGAGGTTTGGCCGCCTTGATAACCGGTAAGAAGATAAAAGGCGTCGAGACGGATCTGCCGAAAATGATTAGAGGCAAGACCTTATCGGAGTTCTCCGCCTCGGTCACAGGGACAAAGATTACCGGCGTCAACCGGCGCGGCAAGCATTTGTTGATCAACCTTAGCAACGGATTGACCATAGTCGGCCACCTTAAGATGACGGGCCAGCTGCTCGTAGTCAAAGCCTCCGATCCGGTCGAGAAATGGACGCATATTATTATCCATCTTAGCGACGGCCGCGACCTTCGCTTCCGGGATATCCGGCAGTTCGGTTACCTGGAGTTATATCCAACCGCCGAGATAGGCGAGGCGGGTGAAAAAATGCCAGGTCTAGGCCCGGAGCCTCTGAGCCGGTCATTTACCCGCGGCGTTCTCGACTGGCAGCTAAAGAAACATCCCAAGCCCAAGATAAAATCACTGCTTCTGAACCAATCGTTTATCGCCGGTTTAGGCAACATCTACGCTGACGAGGTCTTGTATTACGCGAGGGTGCGTCCGACGCGCCGCGCGGGCGTCTTAACCGCCAAAGAAAAGGACCGGATTTATGCCGGCATCAAGACCGTCCTAGACGCGGCCATCGCCAAAAAAGGCACGACGGTGAGGAATTTCGTCGACGCCGAAGGAGAACCGGGCGGATATTTAGAGCATCTGAAGGTTTATGGGAGGACCGGCGAGTATTGTCCTAGGTGTGACGAGGGAAAAATAAAAAGAGTGGTTGTCGGGGGGCGCTCGACGCATTATTGCCCGAAATGCCAGAAATAAGATAAACTACACAAGATGAGTAGAGATTGAATGGGGCAAACGAAAGGGGTGTTGTGGATGAAATTGACGGCTGTGCTGGCAATCGGCTTGGTGGCCGCGCTGGGGGCATTCCTGGTCTCCGGATGTTGTATGCCGTCGGGTTGTTCCGACTTGATCGGACAAAAGGTTAGCGACACGGTTCAAAAAGGCGTTGAGAAGGGTATCGAGGATTCCACAAATACGACAATCGATACGGAAAAGACCACCGAAGCGACTGGCGAGGACCTGAAGAGCGTCCCGCGCTATCCCGGCGCGACGCGTACGCTGTACATCAAAGGCGAGCCTATCGACGGTAACATCAGCGTCAGCATTAATTATGAGACAACAGACAGCGCCTCAAAGGTCGTCAGCTGGTACAAAGATAAGATGGCCGGCCTGGGCTGGACAGTTTCGATGACTGTCTCCGGAACAGACGGTGGCGAAATGATAACTTACGGCAAGAATAACAACGAAACAACCGCCACCGTTAACGTTAGCAAGTCGGGCGACAAGACCGACATCGGGATTATGTACAACGGCGCGGAATCAGGCGCTTAAGGTTTTGAAGTCGCGGCGGGCCGGATAATTCGCTGGTCCGTGATAATTAATTCGAGGAGCAGGTCGTGCGGTTCATTGGGAATCGTCCGGACGATTTGCTCCTCGAACGCTATTCCGACCGTTTTAGCGCCTTCGCGGAGTTTGGTCGAGAAACGGTCGTACCAACCGCCGCCGTAGCCCAACCGGTAACCGCCCTCGTCAAAAGCAATACCCGGGACCAAAACCAGGTCTATTTCAGAAGGTTCGGCGCGGCCGGCATAAACGCCGGTCAATTCCAGAAGGCCGAAAAAATCCGGAATCATTATGCGCTTACCTTCTCCGGCGGCGACGCGCATAGCCGGTTCCGGATCCACTTCGCTGCCGAAAGCGACGTAGGCCATGATAGCGTCGGCCGACCGGTACTCGTCGAGGCTCATGATTCGTTCAGTGATGGCCGCGCTCTTGGCCGCCCGCGTTTCGTCGTCCAGGTTGTCTCGAGCTTCCCGCATTTGCAGACGGAGCCGAGTTTTTTCCGCCGCGGCCAGCTTTTCTTCGAAATCCATAACCAAACGATAACATAAAACCGTTATAATCAAATCTATGACCGATTCCTGCATGATTTGCGCGACTGACCTCGTTAAGAAATTCGGAGAGCATACGGCCGTCGACGGCGTGTCCTTTGACGTCTATCCTGGCGAGATATTCGGGTTCTTGGGACCGAACGGCGCCGGCAAAACAACAACCATCAACATGCTTTGTACGCTTTTGAAGCCGACCTCGGGCACGGCTACGTTAAACGGCTTCGATATCGTCAAACAGCATACCGACGTGCGTAAGTCCATCGGATTGGTATTTCAAGACCCAAGTCTGGACAGCCGCCTTTCGGCCGGAGAGAACCTTAAATTCCACGCCATGATCTACGGATTGCCAACTGAAGTTTTCAAACCGAGGATGGCGGAAGTTCTGGATATGGTGGACTTGAAGGACCGTGTCAATGATATCGTCAATACCTTTTCCGGCGGTATGAAGCGCCGGCTGGAAATCGCTCGCGGTCTTCTGCATTACCCTAAGATGCTGTTCTTGGACGAACCTACGCTTGGTCTGGACCCGCAGACGCGCAATCACATCTGGGAATACATCCATACGATGAAAGACAGGGAGAAGATGACGATCTTCCTGACCACGCACTACATGGAGGAAGCCGAGCACTGCGATCGCATCGCCATCATCGACAACGGCAAGATTGTCGCGGTAGACACGCCGGACGGGCTGAAAAGTATGGTCGGCGGGGATTCCGTCACAATCCAGACCGAGGACAATGCCAAGGCCGCCGAGTTCATCGGCAGCAACTACAGGCTCGAAGTTGTGGGGGACAAGAACGGCTTACATTTCGAGGTCGAAGGTGGGGCGGAATTCGTGCCACGTTTGGCCAAGGAGATCAACGTGCCATTAAAAACCATTACGGTTAACCGGCCGACGCTGGAAGACGTCTTTCTTAAACTTACAGGGAAAGCCATTAGGGATGAAGGAGCCGACGCGATGGCCGAGATGCGAGCGGCGGGACGGATGTGGAGCCGTCCGAAGCGATGAATAATATTAAAGGCATCTACACAATCTGGTGGCGGGACATATTAAGGTTTTGGCGGGACAAACCCAGGATAATCGGCGCGATCGCCCAGCCGGCGCTGTTCCTGTTCGTGTTCGGCGTTGGCCTGTCCAAAGGACTCGGAGGTGCCTTGTCCGGCGGCCAGGGTGGCGCGCTACCGGGTGGATTCGATTACGTGACCTTTATCTTTCCAGGAATCATCGGCATGACCGTCCTCTTCACCTCGATCTTCTCGGCCATCTCCATCATCTGGGACCGCGAGTTCGGTTTCCTAAAAGAAGTTATGGTGGCGCCGTTGTCCCGGTGGGCGGTGGTTGTCGGTAAAGCTCTGGGCGGTAGCACGGTCGCTATGTTCCAGGGCACCTTGATCCTTCTGTTTGCCCCGATCTTGAAGGTTTCGCTGACTCCCCTGAAGTTTGTGGAGATGCTGGGCTTGATGTTTATCACCTCTTTCGCGCTGACGTCGCTGGGAATCGTCATCGCCGCCAGAATGAAGTCCATGGAAGGGTTTCAGATGATCATGAACTTCTTCTTGATGCCGATGTTCTTTCTGAGCGGCGCCATGTTTCCGCTGCAGAACCTGCCGACATGGATGAAAATGCTGGTTGAAGTGAATCCGTTATCCTATGGTGTCGATATTATGAGGTATACGGTCATTGGAGTTAACACCTATCCGATCTGGCGGGACCTCGCGGTCATCATCGGTTTCGGCGTATTGATGATCGGCTTGGCGGTTTTTGAGTTCGGCAGGACGGAATAACAGAGAATCAGGGAAAAGGGAATAAGGGAAGATTTTGAAGATAGGTGTTATTTCAGATACTCATATTCCTTCAGTAACGGATAAGTTGCCTGAGCGCGTATTCGCGGAGTTCCGCGGCGTGGATATGATTCTACATGCCGGAGACAGCGTGTCATTATCGGTACTGGAATCGTTAGCCAAACTATCACAGGTTATCGCCGTCTGCGGCAATATGGATCATCTGGACGTCTGCGCGGAACTGCCCCATAAGACCATTGTTGAAGCGGGGAAATTCAGAATAGGCTTAACGCACGGTTACGGCGCGCCCGGCAACCTACTTGACTGGGTGAAGAAACAATTTGAGGAGGAGAAAGTAGACGCGATTGTTTTTGGACACAGCCATCACGCCATGAACGAAGTGATCGACGGGGTGTTGTTTTTCAACCCGGGGACGGCGACCGATCACCGTTTCTCACACGAGCTGTCTATCGGGATGTTGGAGGTCGATGAAAAGGGAATCAAGGGAAGGATCATTGAGCTGTAAATGGCGAGAGAGAGAATCAGGTTATTAGTTAAAGGTGTTGTTCAGGGGGTCGGGTTCAGGCCGTTTGTCTATCAGCTGGCCCACAAACACGAACTGGCGGGATTTGTTTTGAACACCGGCGAAGGCGTGGAGATCGAGGTCGAGGGGGAGCTTAAAGACCTGGAGGCCTTCCGGTACGGGTTGAAACACAGCGCTCCGCCTCGAGCTTCGATCGACTCCATCAGCCCGCGCATCATGCATGTACGGGGCGACTCTGAATTTGTCATCAAACCGAGCCTGGAGAAACCCGACTTGTTCCAGCTGGTGTCCCCGGATATCGCTACGTGCGACGAGTGCGCCGCGGAACTGTTCGACCCGGCCGATCGACGATTCCGTTATCCCTTCACCAACTGCACCAACTGCGGCCCCAGGTTTACCATTATCGAAGACATGCCTTACGACCGGCCGAAGACGACCATGAACAAGTTCATTATGTGTCCCCAATGCCAGGCCGAATATGACAATCCCAACGATCGCCGCTTTCACGCCCAACCGAACGCCTGTCCGGTCTGCGGGCCGAAACTGACGTTTGTTAAAGGTGGGACCCCTCACCCTACCCTCTCCCCGTCGGGGAGAGGAATAGAAGGTGAGGGGGAGCAAGCCATTGAACAGGCCGTCGCGATGCTCAAGGAAGGCAAGATCGTCGCCGTTAAGGGGCTCGGCGGATTCCAGCTGGCTTGCGACGCGGAGAACGAGAACGCTGTTGGCCGACTAAGAACGAGGAAGAGGCGCTATGGCAAACCGCTGGCCGTCATGATGGCCAACCTGGAGGAGGTCGAGGAATTCTGCGAAGTGCACGCTACGGAGCGGGACCTTCTTGTGTCGCCGGAGCGGCCGATCGTCCTGCTAAAACAGAAGCCCAAGAACACATTGGCTTCAGGTATCGCGCCGAATAATAATTTCCTGGGCGTCATGTTGCCCTATACGCCGCTGCATCATCTGCTAACGTATGACTCCGGATTGGTGTTGGTTATGACCAGCGGCAATCTAAGCGAGGAGCCGATCGCGGCGGAGAACGAGGAAGGCGTTCGCCGGTTGGAGCACATCGCCGACGGTTATCTACTGCACGACCGCGACATCTACTCCCGCTACGACGACCCGGTCGTACGGGTTGTGGACCGGCATGTCGTGATGGTTCGACGGGCGCGCGGCTACGCGCCTTACCCCGTCCATCTGCCATTCAAGGCCAAGAAGGAAATCCTGGCTGTCGGCGGTGAGCTCAAGAGTACTTTTTGCCTACTCAAAGACGCTTATGCTTTCGTCTCCCAGCACCTCGGGGATTTGGAGAACATGGAAACGTTCGAGCATTTCGAGAACACGCTGGAGCTGTACGAGCGGCTTTTCCGGGTCAAGCCGGAGATTATTGCCTGCGATATGCATCCGGAATATTTCTCGACGAAATTCGCGCACAGTCTAGGGATAGAGCCGCTAGTCGAGGTCCAGCACCACCATGCGCACATCGTCAGCTGTATGGTGGAGAACCACGTCCGCGACAAGGTCATCGGCGTTGCCTTTGACGGTACCGGCTACGGAACAGACGGCACTATCTGGGGCGGCGAGTTTCTGATTGCCGATTGGAAGGGCTTTACCAGGGCGGCGCACTTGCGGCCGTTCCGGCTGCCTGGCGGGGACGTGGCGGTTGAGAAGCCGTATCGAACGGCCTTCTCTTATCTCTACACGATATTCGGCGACGAATACGAGAAACTCGATCTGCCGTTCAAAAAGCGGCTCGATCCTGTCGAAACCGAGATAATGAAGAAACAGGTAAAGAAAGGTTTGTTGTCTCCCATGACCTCAAGCGCCGGCCGGCTTTTCGACGCGGTCTCAGCCCTGATCGGCGTCAGGGACGAGATCGAGTTTGAAGGCCAGGCGGCCATCGACCTGGAGATGCAGTCAGACGAGGGCAAACACGGCGTTTATGACTTTGCCTTGCCATACGCCGATCCTTTGGTGATCGATACCGAACCGCTTATTCGAGGCGTTGTCGAGGACCTGCAAAACGGTGTAACGGCGGCGGTTATCGGCGCCAAGTTTCACGACACGATGGCCAGGCTGGTTATCGACGTCTGCCTGGCGCTGAAGGAAAGGACGGACATCAACACGGTCGCCTTATCAGGCGGCGTTTTCCAGAACGCGACCTTGTATCATAAGGTAATGACCGGTCTGCGCGCCAAAGGATTCAAGGTCCTTCTTCATAAGCAACTGCCGGTCAACGACGGCGGCATCTCACTGGGGCAAGCTATCGTCGCCCACTCCTTAGCGGCGATAGCCGACTAAGCCTTCTCTCCCGTCGCTGGAGGTTCTGCGCCATTCGTCGGCCAGTTCGCGAGACCTTTCGGCCGAATCGGGATCGTCTGGATCGGCTACCTCGCAATCGGCCGTGACGATGCGCACCCGGTTATTCCTTACCTCGACGAAACCGCCGGCTACGGCGACGTAGTGCCAACGGCCGTGGTCGTGACAGCGTAAGGCGGCGATCGGCACGCGCGCCATCATCGGTCCGTGCTTGGGAAAGATCGCCACCTCGCTACCGTTCTCAAAATCCGCTTCCAACCGGCGAAAAACAACTTCATCGACATCCACTTCGCGAAGGACCGTGCCGTCAGGGGTTATGATTTCTAGGCTGAGCTTGGTCTTGTCCATGATCTATCCCTCCTTTTTGGCGCTGAAGATATCTTGGGCCGCGGCCCCGGATAATGACTCGGCCTGCCTTAACGCTTCATCAATTGTGCCGACCATATAAAAGGCCTGTTCAGGCACATCATCGTGTTCTCCTTCGACGATTTCCTTGAAGCCGCGTATGGTTTCCGCCAGGGGGACATAAGAACCCGGGATAGAAGAATATGTTTCCGCCACAAAGAACGGTTGTGACAGATATTTCTGCAGCCGGCGGGCCCGCCGGACGACGATTTTGTCATCTTCGGACAGCTCCTCAATGCCTAAGATGGCAATCAAATCCTTAAGCGCTCCGTAACGCTGGAGATAGCTCTTGGCCTTGCGGGCGATTTCAGCGTGTTCGTCACCGACGATCCAGCCCTCCAGGACCTGGGAAGAAGACAGCAGAGGATCGACGGCCGGGTATAGCCCTTGCTCGGCCAGTTGGCGCGATAACACGAGAGACGCGTCCAGGTGGGAAAAAACTGACGCCGGTCCGGGGTCGGCTAAGTCGTCGGCCGGAACATAGACGGCTTGGACCGACGTTATGGCGGCGTCTTGTGTCGATGAAATACGCTCCTGCAGCAAACCCATCTCTGTCGCGAGAGTTGGTTGATAGCCGACTTCCGAAGGGATCCGGCCGCGCAACAGGGATACCTCAAGGCCGGCTTGAATAAAGCGATAGATATTATCGAAGAAAAGCAGGACGTCTTGTTTGCGCTCGTCGCGAAAGTACTCGGCCATAGTCAGGGCGCTTAAGGCGACGCGGAAACGCGCCCCCGGCGGTTCGTTCATTTGGCCGAAAACCAGGACGGCCCGTTCAAGGACGCGCGACTTTTTCATTTCCTGCCAAAGTTCGTTGCCTTCCCTGGTTCTTTCCCCGACGCCGCCAAAGACCGATACTCCATGATGCTCTACCCCGATATTGCGGATCAACTCCATGATTATGACCGTCTTGCCAACGCCCGCCCCGCCGAACAAGCCGATTTTGCCGCCTTTGGGAAACGGCGTCATAAGGTCGATCGCTTTGATGCCCGTCTCCAGGATCTCAGGAAAGGTTTTGACGCGCGCATACGGTTGCGACGGTTTATGGATTTCTGATGTAAGCGCCGTACCCGGAGCCGGCAGCTCGTCTACCGCTTCGCCCAGCACGTTGAAAAGGCGGCCGAGTATCTCGGGTCCGACCGGCACGGAAATCGCCCGGCGCGAATCGTAAACGGGGGCGCCTCGCTCCAGCGCTTCAGTCGAATCAAGAGCAATCGCCCGAACCGTTCGTTCCCCAAGCAGTTGGACGGTTTCCAGAGGCAGGCCGTTTACGGGATTGTTCGCCCTCAGAAGGTTATTAATGCCTGGCAGCTCTCCCGAGAATTCGATATCTACGACCGGTCCCATTATCTGGGTGACTTCTCCGAAGGCATGATCGTCCGGCGGCATCTTAATCTCCCTCCACGGAATACCCCGAGTCCGCTTCAGCCGGTTCGCTTTCCTCTACGACGCGTGACGCGAACAGAACGCTTAGGAGATCTATAGTGATTACCTCGCGGCGCAGCCTGTTGTATTGCATACGGCAGTCTTTGAGCGTTTTTTCCGCTCGCTCCGTAGCCTCGGTCATGGTTATCATCCGCGCCCCTTGCTCGCTGGCGAAGGATTCGAGCAAGATATCGTAGAGTTGCGCCCTCGCGTATACATACAGAAGATCGTCGATTATGAGGTCAAACGACGGTTCGTAGAACCATTTGGAGACGCCGCCGGCGACCGCTCCGCTAACTTCCTTTGACATCGGCAGAAGTTTGACCATCCGAGGCTGCCGTTTTATCGGGGAATAGAATTCAGTGTAAACCGTGTGGACCTCATCGGCCTCCCCTGAAATAAAACGTTCAGTGAGCATGGCCAGCAGACGTTCTACCTCTTCGTAAACTACGCCTTCCCGTTGCCAGTATTCGGCGTGAACGATCGGCACGCGCCGCTTGCGCCAGTACAACTCGCCCTTGCGGCCTTTAACGACCAATGAAACTTCATGGCCGGCGGCCTTTTGACTCTCTATGAACTCAAGACACAAGTGATTGGCGGCCATGTTATAGTTGCCGCACATGCCGCGGTCGCCCGTTATGAGAAATACGCTTATCTGTTTTGGCTCCGGCCGGGCGACCAAAAGGGGCGACAGGGATTCAAGGTCCCCGCCGCTTCTGATCAGGTATGCTTGCTGGTCTCTGATCATGTCGCGCATCGCGGCCGTGTAAGTCCGCATGCCGGCCGCGCGCTGCCTTACCTTCGATATCTTGGCGGCGGCCACAGTCGCCATCGTCCTGGCCATGATCTCGATATTCTGAACCGTCTTAATCTGTTGCTTGAGTTCCGTCAGTTTCTGCAAAGCACACTTTCCCTTTTTGTTTGTAGTCGGTTAAGGCCGTTACGAATTCCTCTTTCGACGCGGGCGTCATTTCCCGCTGTTGCCTTACATCCTTCATGAGCGAGGGATGGCTTTCGTCCAGATAAGCGGAGAAACCGGACTCAAATTCGCTTACCTTGTTCGCCGGGACGTCGTCCAGATAGCCGTTGACGACGGCGAACAGGATCGCAATCTCATGTTCCAGCGGCATCGGCCGGTGTTGATCCTGCTTCAGAACCTCCCTGGCGCGTTCGCCGCGGGACAGCTGATCAAGCGTCGTCTGATCGACCTCCGCGCCGAATTTAACGAATTGGGCCATCTCGTGATACTGGGCCAGATCGATCCGCAGGCGCCCGGCCACGGATTTCATGACGGACGTTTGGGCCATGCCCCCGACACGGGAGACGGACAAACCTACGTCCATGGCCGGCCGGAACCCTTCGTTAAAAAGTCCGGTTTCCAGGAATATCTGACCGTCGCAGATGGAAATGACGTTGGTCGGTATGAATGCCGAAATATCTCCGGCCAGTGTCTCTACAATGGGCAAGGCGGTCAACGTGCCGCCGCCCAGGTCCTCCCGCATACAGGCCGCCCTCTCCAAGAGGCGCGAATGGATGTAGAAAATATCGCCCGGGTACGCCTCGCGGCCGATCGGCCGCTTGAACAGCGAGGATATTTCGCGGTAGGTAGCCGCGTGCTTGGTAAGGTCATCATAGATAACCAACGCGTCGCTGCCTTTATCCATGAAGTATTCGGCGATGGCGCAAGCGGTGTATGGGGCGAGGTAGCGGAAAGCCGGCGGTTCATCGGATAACGACGCGACTACTATGGTATATTCCATGGCGCCCGCTTCCTCGAGCACTTGGACAACCCGGGCTAAAGACGAGGCTTTCTGGCTGATGGCCGCGTATACACAGATTACGCCGGTGTCTTTTTGGCTTAGGATAGTATCGATCGCCAGCGTGGTCTTGCCGATTTTCCGGTCGCCGAGGATTAGTTCGCGCTGGCCCCGGCCCAAAGGCACCAGGGCGTCAATCACTTTGGTTCCGGTGTGTAGGGACAGGTCGACGGGGCGGCGCTTGACGATACCGGGCGCGATCCTTTCGACGGGCAGATAGTCATTTGTCTCGAGCGGGCCGGCCTCGTCGATCGGTTCTCCCGCGGCGTTGACGATTCGCCCCAGAAGCGGCTCTCCGACGGGAACCTCCAAGAGCGTCCAGGTCCTTTCAACCGCGTGGCCTTCCTTGATGGTTTCCTCCGGTCCGAGGACCAGACAGCCAACGGAGTCCTTCAATAGATTAAAGGCCAGGCCGCGCTGGCCGCTTTGGAACTTGACGACTTCCATGGAGCCGATACGGTTTAACCCGCTGACCTTAGCGATACCGTCTCCGACCTCGGTAACGGTGCCGCGCATGGATCTGTCGGCGACGGCGAGGCGTGGGTCCACCTTGTCAATCAAAGCGCCGATATCCGTTGATAGCTTGTCCAAACCAATATCTTTCGGCCAGACCGCACGGTCCAACCGGTTGGCGACCTCGTCGACAAGGTTTTTTCGCATATCCAAGTCGACCTCGGCGCCGCGGCCGATGAGCAACCTGCCCGACGTGTCAAGTTTCGAGTTAATGCGCTGGTTAACGGAAACGGAGCGGCCGGCGGCGTCGCTCAAATCGGCGTTCAATCGATTGATAACCGCCGTATCCAACTGCATCTTTGTCTCCAATACGATGTCGTCGGACTCGGCCGCCCGCAGCATTTCCCGCAACCCCGTTTCCGTGATTCCGACGGAAGGTGCGGGAGAATAATCGCGCGCCGCTTCGCGCGTTGAGTCGGCTACTTCCTTCAGGCGAAACGCCTGTTTTTCAGCTATCTCCGTCAGCTCCGACTCAAGGCATTCAAGGTTGGCATTCAGGTCGATGTCAATCTTGATGCCCCCGTCCAGGTAGATAACGGCGCCGTTAACCGTATTGTCCAACTGGACGCAGAGAGTGTAGTCGCGGCCGGTTATGCGCTCAATATTTCCGGCGATTTCCTTGCAGACGGCATCGGTAAGTTGTACAGGCGTCCTTATGATAGCGATGGAAGAACGGCTTGGCTTTGTTTTTGCCATCGGTGTGGCCGCCTTATGCCTTAAGTTACGTGCCGGCGGTTTTTAGTTCTTTAAGGCCGGACAGGATGATATTCTGAATCATGACGCGCCGGTCCGATTCGGCCAGTTCCTCTTCTATAAATCGTCTGGCCAAGATCGGCACCAGTTCAACAAACTGCCGGGAGCTCTCTTCCGCGATTTCTCGCTTCTCGGCTTCAATCGTCTCTCCGGCCTGCCGGATGATCAAGGCCGCTTCTTCGTCGGCTTTAGCCTGCGCGGATTGGTGGCTTTTCTTCGCTTCCGCTTTCGCCTGGCGCACGATGTTCTTGGCATCTTTAACAGCTTCCGCGACTATTGCCTTGGCTTCGCTTTTGGCGTAGGCCAGGGCTTCCCGGCCCTTGGCCGCCTCGGCGACGTCCGCGGCAATCCTATCCCGACGCCTGGAAAGGTAGCCGCCGATTATTTTTCTTCCGCCATAGGCGATGATTACGACCAGGACCGCGAATTGAATGACTTCTATCAGGAATAATAACGGGTTGTGGGCTATTTCCGCCCAGGCTTCAGTCAGTATCTCAACCATTTACGCCACCCGCTTTAGCGCCAACGACAGCGATGTTTCTGCGGACGACCGCCTCGACGGTATCACGTTTTATTTCTCCGTCCAGTTTGGATACGATGCGCCAAACGTTCGCGACTAGTTCTTTTTCCAGCAGGTCGCGCTCCTTGTCTCTTACCGCCTCAAGTCGGCCGCGTCCGTCGTCTACGATTTTCTCAGCCTCGGTGGTTGCCGCGATCCTTCTTCGTTCCCGCAGCTCGTAGATGTCAGTTCTTGTTTGAGCCGCGATATCGTCGGCTTCCACGCGGGCGCATCTTACAATCTCCTCCGCCTCCGCCGTAGCTTTGACGACGATCGATTCCGCTTCCAAACCGGCCGCCCGGCCTTTGCTGATTTTCGCAGCCCGGGCTTCCATAAAGTCAACATAGCGGTCGAAATATATTCTTTTCATGGCGAAATACGTTATCGAGAAGATAACGATGATGGAGACTATCGTAATCGCGTTGAGCTGGGTTAGCGGATTCAAGTTCATGGTCTTTGAGCTTTCGCTTAAGTTACTTTATTGGCCAGGATAAGCGCTACGACCAGGCAATAGATCACAAGTGCTTCAACCAGTGCCATACCGATAAGCATCGACGTAAACAATTGATTGGATATTTCCGGCTGCCGTGTCATCCCGTCGATAGCCGCGCTGGCGATATACCTCATCGCGATGGCGGCGGCGATGGCGGCAGGTACGATGGACAACGGTGGGGCCAGTACGAGTAACGCGTCTTTCATGCTTGAACACCTCCCTGTTCATCAATGGTCCCGGTCGTTGGTTCCGCTTTTTCTTTGACTGGTTCTTCCTCGATCGCGATGGCGATTCCGAGAGCGCTGGCGGTCAGTAGGGTAAAGACCAGCGCCTGCAGAAAAGCCGGTATCAATCCCAGGATATGAACGATAAGCGGAATGCCGTAGGGCGCCGCGACCATAACCAGCGACGCGACTATGAATTCTCCGCCTATGTTTCCGAAGAGCCGCAAGGATAATGACAAGGCATGGCTGATTTCGGAGATAATCTGTAGAGGATTGGGCCAAACCAGGTGTTTCAGCGTCCCCTTGACGCCCTTAAAGACTGTGGTCAGAATCAGGATTCCGAAAACCGAGCATAGCGATAGCGCGAGCGTCACACTATAAAAAGAGGTCGGCGGGATTCTGATAACCGGCACAGGAATCAAGCCCAGCAGATTGCTAGAGAAGATGAACAGGAAGAACGTCGCCAGAAACGCGGTAACGGTCTTAACGGCATCCGGGCGGACGTTCTTGGCCTGTTTGATGAACCATTCCATGACGGCTTCCGCCGCGTTCTGCACCGGTCCCGGTACGGGCGTTAACTTTTGCCGGGCGGCTATTGTTGCGCCGACAATTAAGAGCAGGCTGACCATGACGGCGTTGGCGATGACTATGTATGGAGTGAATTCGGCAATGGCGCCCTCGGACATGGCTATCTCACCGCTAGCCTTTCATGAAATAATCGCGCAGCCGGAGCATGTCCTTGACGGCTATCGCCAGCGCGACGATAAGCCCCAGGCCGGTTGCGTAAGGGAAGGTGCCCCACCATTTATCCAAGGCGAAACCGATTAAGCCTCCGGCCGCCAGGTACGCAGGAATAAGCGACCAGACGGCGAGGATTCTCAAGAAACTCCCGGGAATCATGGTTGCCATGACCGCTCCTCTCCAGCGGTCGGACCGCTTGCGATAGAGAAGCCAAATTTGAAACGTAAGAGAAGAGTTAAGAAAGGCCTCGTAGCTGCGGCAAGAATGCGGGTGTGTCGCTATGGCTGTGGCTACATCGTAGGTTTATTCACAAATTAAGTCAATGTCTAGCGTTTGAAGATCATGTTCCCGACGCGGCCGCGCGTGGGCCGGATAGCTCTTTCCGGGCACAATTCAGCGCAGCAGAAACATCTTATGCACTTCTCAAGGTCGAATACGGGACGACCGTCCTTGACGGTAACGGCGCCGACTGGGCAGGCTTTCGGGCAGTGACCGCAGGCGGTACAGATTTGGGTGTCGACCTCGGGGCTCTCACGGCCGAGCAACCAACCGCCAACCGTGTTGCCGAAAGAAGGGACGCGGAGGCGTTTTGTTTTCCCGGCAATCGCCTTTATCAGCGGCGTTAGCGGCTGTCCGGAAATCTCTATTTCGCCTAAGTCGGCAACACCTAATCCGCGTCTATGCGCCTCCGCCAG
The DNA here is from genome assembly GCA_041658625.1 of Actinomycetota bacterium. Lineage (NCBI taxonomy): Bacteria > Bacillati > Actinomycetota > Actinomycetota bacterium. The sequence goes on along the minus strand of JBAZZW010000001.1, from coordinate 434,916 downwards.
GGTGGGGACTTTCATCGGATTATACCCGAACAAACTGGCGGCGACCGCATCGACCGCGACGCCGTCGGTAGAGGCCAGAATAACACCAGGGTAGATACGGTCCTGAAGCCGCCACTGTCCGCTCAAACCGACAACTCCGTCCATTACGTTGAGCCCCGGTCGAAGTACCGAATACAGGTCGACCAGGAGCGAAGCGAAGTCGACGGAATTACCGCCGACCTTGTGATAAACGCTCTTTAGCCCTCCGGGCACAACGCCGTAGAGGTTCTTGACCGAGCCGGTCGTTTTAGTGAGAACGTGCGTCTTCATCTTCGGAGCGTTGATGATTAAACCGGACTCGACCGCCGGCGAGGCGAGGTAGGCTTCTTTTAGGATCCGGCCGTCCGGGATTTTCACCATAGTGGGGTTGGTTTTATCAAAGCTTAAAACCTCGGCGCCGAGCGCCTCGCAGTAGTCTCTGATTCCGGTTTCCTGGAAAGCCCGGTCGGTCGCGCCATGCCAGCGCGTGCCGCCGGAATCCCCGACGGTGACCTTGGCGCCGCGCGCTATCGCCATCTTGACCAGCGCTCCGATTACCCGTTTGTCTGTGGTGTTCCCTGACTCACCGTCATTTGTTTCAACCAGATTAGGTTTTACCAAAACATTCTTGCCGGCCGCGTCATTTAAAACGGAGGAGCCGCCGCATCGGTCGATCGCCTCGGCGACGGCCGATTCGATGTCCGAATAATCGATAGGGGTGCTGACGACGGATACTAAAGCTTGGATTGCCCCGCCCCCTCACCTTGATCCTCTCCCTCCGGGGGAGAGGAATAACGGCGGGCTTCTTCGACCGCTTCCAGCAGAATGTGGCCGGCGGCGTGCTGAAGAAGGTCCTGGTAGTCGTCGTCGAAAACCATGGCGCCCAGGCAGGGATAGCTCGCCCAGAATTTAAACGCCCAGTGCTCCAGCGTTTCATCATAAGGCTTACCCTTCAGCTTCTCGGCTACGTAATATGTATCGCCGCAAGGCGCGGAGCGAAGGACTTCGACGCGCTTGATGATTCCGTTCGTGACCTGAAACCTTATTGCCGGCCGGCCGATCTTCAAGTCATTCAACACGGCATTTATGGCCGGATGCGACGGATCTTCAGCCAGCGAGCAAAACGGTTTCGGAAAGGCAATCTCTAAGCCAAGTGTCTCGCACCGCTTGGCAAGCTCCCCGCGAAGCCATGGAGTCGTCCAATTCGGGTCTTCCCGCGGCACGATGAGCGCTTTTCCTTCGGCGGCCTGGACAAAAGCCGGTAGTTCCAGCAGAATCTCTTCGTGCACGTTGACGGCGATGATTACGTCATGGGGCGGCAGCTTCTCCGGCAGAAACTCGGCTGGGTCGTCCAGATATTGCGGCAAGACCTGCGGTTGTCTAATTAATTGGACAATTGAATTCTTCAGCCTGGCGGCCAGGCGGTCGGCGTAAGCGCTGTCGAAGACCAGCGAGAACGGACCGGGCTTGATATCTGAGGGCTCGCCGCTTTGAACCAGAACGATTCGTGACTTTGCTGATCGCTTGGGCGCGGCGGTTTGGCGGGTCTTGTTCATGCCGGGCAATAATGAGACCGGCAGTCTTCGGGGCTGTCGAAATCCGGGCCTAAGACCAGGACTTGCTGCTTCTTAGTGCCATAACGGTAGATGGTGATGCCTTTACATTTCAGCTCGTGAGCCAGCAGATATACCCGGCGAACATCGTCGACGCCGGCGTCTTCCGGCAGATTGACGGTTTTGCTGACCGCGTTGTCCGTGTGGAGCTGAAAGGCCGCTTGCATGCGGACATGAACATCCGGTTCAAGGTCGAGCGCCGTCACGAACAGTCTCTTGACATCGTCCGGAACCCCTTCAATCGTCTTCAGCGAACCGTAGGCCGCTACAGCCGCTTTAATTTCGTCGGTTAAGAAACCGCGCTTCTCGGCCGCCTTTACGAATTGAGCGTTATATTCCGGGAGCAAAGCGCCGTCGAGCGCGCGGCGAGTGTAAGACAAAGCGAAATAAGGCTCGATTCCACTGCTGGTCCCGGCGATAAGGCTGATCGTGCCGGTCGGAGCGATGGTCGTAACCGTAGCGTTGCGGAAGCGCTCATAGCCGCGTTTCTCCCATACGCTGCCGGCGAAATTGGGGAACGAACCCCGCTGCTCGGCCAGTTCGGCCGACGCTTCCCAGGCGGTCTTCTGGATGTAATGCATCGTATGTCCGGCGAAATCGAGCGATTCGGGCGACCCGTAAGCCAAACCAAGTTCGATAAATGCTTCCGCCAGCCCCATCACGCCGAGGCCGATCTTCCGGTTGCCGTTTCTGGTGATTTCTTCAATAGCCGGCAGAGGGAACCGGTTCACGTCGATAACGTCGTCTAAGAAGCGGACGGCCGTGAAGACGGCTTCGCGCAACCTGTCCGAATCCAAAACGCCCTGGTCGATAAATGAGGTTAACTTAAGCGAGCCGAGATTGCAGCTTTCATACGGTAAAAGTGGCTGTTCACCGCAGTTTGAGACGACGAAACCGTTGGCGATGAATGAATGCGTTATCGGTTCGGTCAGATCGTAGACTGCTTGCGATTTTGAGAGAAAGACATCATCAACGACATCCTCGAATTTATCCGAATAATATGTTTTTTGAGCAAGCCGCTCAACCTTGTCAGCATGGCGGCCACCCAAAAAGCCGATTTCCTTCAGAAAAACAGGCAAGTTATTTCGGGAGATTTGCAGTTCGTAGAGTTGACTACTTCCTTGATAGGACTTGACGTCACCTTTCTTATTAACATAAGTGAAGGTTGAAGTCATTTTGCGCGCCCGGTCATAGATCTTGCATTTGATTCCCAAGTATAAAAGAAGCTTCTGCACATCTTTTAATAAGTACTCGGACACGGACGTCAACCTGATGTATGTCGTCTGATTTTTCTGCTGGATGCCAATCGTACCGTCCGCCGTGAAAAGAGCTTGCAGAAAACCGATTACGGCCTGCTCCGGCGCGGCGAACAGGGCGTCAGGTACTCTTTTGTCTCGGGACTTAACATTCTTTATGCCTAATTGCTGGAAGAATTCGACAAACATTCGGCTGTGATAGGACAAGTGAACGGTCGAATCGTTCCGCGCGATCGCCCGAATATCCTTCCCGTACCAATCGTTTAAAATGGGTCGCAGTAAATCAAGAACGCGTTTGTCCTTGCTGCCGAACACGAAACCGACCCTGCAATCCTTGTCGCCGGCTCTCAACCAACCATCGCCGGTCAGCCAGCCCAGCGTCCAGCCCAATTCTTGAGACCAAACGTACGGCAGATTGTTGGTATAGGTTCTCCCGTTGCGACCCCGCGTCTTTCGTTCAACTAAAAACGGCAGACTGCATGATTGACCGAATCCGCCGCGTGACGACTGAATCAACACGCGGTCTTTTTCCGGTATCAGATCTCCGGCTGCCTTCCATCCGTCAGTCGTCATAATCCTGTGGTCGGGAGTCACATCAATTTCATATCCGCATTTTGTGACGACTCTAATGGTTTGTCTAATACCGGTGAGCCAGGCGGCCGCAACCGGATTTACCGAGACGCCTGTTTTTGGGACAGCTCGTGTTCTTACCATTACTGTCGTGCTGTTTTCCGACGTTCGCGATTCACTGGAAACCCTATCGTCAGTGATTACCGATAATCGGCCTCCGGCTCGTGACTCAGCGATATCGTCCATTCTGAGCAGACCTCGGTCCGTGGCGACCAACGCGTCGCCTGAAACGCAAGGATTGGTGCTGGCGAAGTTGCCAAGGGCCGGCGTCGGATTGTGCCGGTTCATCTCGTCGATAAAAATCAAACCCGGATCACCGGTGGCCCAGGCTGTTTCCACGATCAGGTCGAACAGCTTTCGCGCCTCGACAGTTTTCTTCTTTCTTCCGGTTCTTGGATTGATCAGTTCGAACTTGCCGTCATGCTTGACCGCTTCCAGGAAAGCGTCTGTTACCGCCACGGAAAGGTTAAAGTTCTCCAAAACGCCGGGTTCTTTTTTCGCCTTTATGAAATCGACTATATCGGGATGGTCAACACGCAGAATGCCCATGTTGGCTCCGCGCCGCCGTCCGCCTTGCTTGATTACGTCCGTCGCGGTGTCGAAGACCTTGATGAAAGATAACGGGCCGGACGCGACGCCCCTGGTCGACTTGACCATATCGCCGTCGGGACGCAGCGACGAAAAACTGAACCCGGTGCCCCCGCCGCTCTGGTGGATGATGGCCATATCCTTCAAGGCCTCGAAGATTTCGGCAATCGAGTCGCCGACCGGGACAACGAAACAGGCAGCCAGCTGGCCGACAGGCGTACCCGCGTTCATAAGCGTCGGTGAGTTGGGCAGGAACAGGCCGTCAGCCATTAGATGGTAGAATTCCTGTTCCCAATGGGCGCGGCCAGCGGTTCCGGCATAGTCTTCTTCGGGTTCTGATACCGCGCGAGCAACCCGCTTAAGCATTTCGTCCGGCGTTTCGGCAACGCGTCCTGATTCGTTTTTCAGGAGGTACCGCTTTTTCAATACAGCCATCGCGTTATCGGAAACCTTCATGTCATTCACCGCGAATCAGGAAATCGTAAGCTGAGAGAGCCGCTTTGGCGCCCTCGCCCGCGGCGACGATGATCTGTTTGTCCGGCACATCCGTCACGTCTCCGGCCGCGAAGACTCCGGGGAGGCTGGTCCGACCGGTTTTGTCGACGATAATCTCGCCCCGCTCATTGGTTTTGACCAATCCCGCGACCGGACCGGAATTGGGCAGCAGCCCGATTTCGACAAATATCCCGCCGACCGCCAGGATTCTCTCTTCGCCGGTGACCCGGTTCAAGACCTTGGCCGCCTCTACCATAATGTCGCCGGATATCTCGACTATCTGCGAATTAACTAAGATGGCAACATTCGGCGCGGCTTTGACTTTCGCGATGTAGGTCTCATCCGCCGGCAGTTTGGGTCCAAGTTCAATGACGTAAACCTTTGGCGACAGCTGCATAAGTTGTATGGCGGCGTCCAATCCGGAATTGCCTCCGCCGACGACCGCTACGTCTTTTCCCGCGAAAAGGGGCGCGTCGCAGGTCGCGCAATAAGTAATCCCGCGGCCTCTGAACTCGGCCTCGCCGGCCGTTCCCAATTCCCGCGGAATCTTGCCGCTGGCGACGATTACCGCTCGGGCCGAATATTGGGCGCCGTCCCGGCCGGTCATTTTAAAGGTCTTCCCCGAACGCTCGACCTTGATCGCCGGCTGGTAAACCATTTCCATCGGAAACTTCTTTAAGTGTTCTTCAAACTTGGCAACCAGGTCGGCGCCGCTGATATACTCGTAGCCAAGATAGTTTTCAACGGCGCTGCTCCAGAGGGCTTGGCCGCCGACATTCTCGGTCAAGAGCAGGATCTTCAATTGTTTGCGGGCGCAATAGACGGCGGCAGTCATGCCTGCCGGTCCCGCCCCAAGTATCGCGACGTCGTACATTTCTAAAGACAGCTCACTTCAATAGCTTTTCCACTTTACCCCGGTTGAAGCCGACGACAATCGTATCGTCGATGTCGATGACCGGTACGCCGATTTGTCCGCTCTTCTGAATCATAATTTGCAGGGCGGCTTTGTCGACCGAGACATCGATATCCTTAAAAGCGATGTTCTTCTCTTTAAGCCAATCCTTGGCTTGGTGGCAGTAAGGTCAGGTCGGGGTGGAGTAGATGGTGATGTTTTTGGCTGGAGACATAATGATCCCTCCTTAGACTCATTCAAACAAATTGTAGCATAAGGCGGGCGTATGACCCTGCGATTAACCGCCCAGGATCGGCAGTGCGGTGAGCAGTGCGCCCGCCAAGACAAGCCCGGTCAACATCCCTATGAACTGCCACCTGACGTCGTTCTGGTCTTTGCCGATTGTCAAAACAAAGGGAAGATAGAAAATGAAGAAACCGGCGCTGGCCGCTTGGAGGAAAGGCGATATTAGGTCGTTGTTTGCGGCGGCGCTAAGGTTGAATCCGGCCAAAGCCGGCAGGCCGGCAATCAAGCCTAGGCTTAGGACGTACATCGGCGACGGCTGGCCTTTTATAAGCAACGCGCCGATGGAGACGCCCTCTAGAAGAAACAACAGGAACAGTGCGCCGGCCGCCGCCGCTCCAGCGGAATAGATACCGGTTGCCGCCTCGCCTCCGATGACAAGGGCCAAGGAGAGGTTGAATAGCCCGAACGCGACGGATAAAACAACCGAACGGCGTCTTTCTCGAATCGCGAAGACCAGTAAAAGAGGCACTCCCACTAAACCGAATAGCGCCACGACCGTGAATATCACCGGGTTAAAAGCCAGTGTGGGGGCCGGCTGTCCGCTTTGGAATATTTCGCCGATCCTGATAACCACGTCGGAAACCGTCTTAACGATCAGGAAAAGGATTACGCCTCCCGCCAGCGCGTTAATAGCCAGGATAACGCGCCGGGGCCAGCTTCTGCCCACATAGACGACCAGGCCGAGAAGAATCGCGACAACCGTCGACTGCACTAAGAGAGTCATATACTCAAGCATAATCGCGGTTGTTTCGTAGCGTCAAGACGTCAGGGGATGCTAGAATCTTTCTTATAGCCGTTACCTTGAAGGAGGTCTTTGGTTGTGTGTTTGGGAGTACCAGGGAAAGTAGTCGCCGTTTATAAGGAAAGGGAGCGCGCCGACGTAGACATCAGCGGCGTTGTTATCGAGGTCGGGTTGCAGTTCGTACCGGACGTTGCCGTCGGCGAATACGTTCTGGTGCATACCGGTTTCGCCATGCATAAGATGGACGAAGGCGAAGCGTTAGAAACCCTCGAGCTCCTTGAGGAGATGGCCCGCCTGGGCGAAGAGGCCGATGGTCAAGTTTCTTAGCGAGTTTCGCGACCCGGCGATCGCGGCCGGATTATTGAAAAGAATCGCGGCGGTTTCTACCAAATCCGTTAGCTTCATGGAAGTCTGCGGCACGCATACCGTTGCCATCAGCCGGAACGGCTTGCGTTACGCGGTTCCCTCAAATATCCGTTTGTTATCCGGTCCGGGGTGCCCCGTCTGCGTTACGGCGAATTCTGACATCGACCGAATGATTGCAATCACCAGCGAACCCGGTGTTATCATGGCGACCTTCGGCGACATGATGAAGGTGCCCGGTTCTTATTCGTCGCTCAGCGAGGAGAAGGCCAGGGGCCGCGACATCCGCGTCGTTTATTCCACGTTGAACGCGCTGGACATCGCCGCCGCCAATCCGGATAGGGAAGTAGTTTTTTTCGGCGTAGGATTTGAGACGACTACGCCGACTGTCGCCATGTCAATCCTCGAGGCAAGGAAACGCAACCTAAAGAACTACAGCGTGCTGTCGGTTCACAAGCTCGTTCCGCCCGCGATGAAAGCCCTTCTTGACCTGGGCGAAATCAAGCTTGACGGTTTTATCTGTCCGGGTCATGTATCGATGGTCATCGGCACCAAACCGTATGAATTCATAGCCCGGGATTATGGAATCCCGTGTGTCATTACCGGCTTTGAGCCGCTCGACGTTCTGGAAAGCGTGCTTATGCTGACCGAGATGGCCGAAGCCGGGGAGGCCAGGGTGGAGAACGCCTATAAAAGGATTGTCAGCGCTGACGGAAATCCAAAGGCTCTTGAGATTATGGACACAGTTTTTCAGCCGGGCGACGGCGAATGGCGGGGCATCGGGGTGATTCCCGGCAGCGGTTTGGACGTCCGCCCGGAGTTCGCCGAGTTCGACGCCCGACGCAAGTTCGCGGACGTGGCCATACCGCCCGTCAAAGAGCATAAAGGCTGCCAGTGCGGCCAGGTACTGCGAGGCGTTATTTATCCTTACGAGTGCAAGTTGTTCGGCAAAGCCTGCGTCCCGGAAAACCCGGTCGGCCCTTGCATGGTATCCAGTGAAGGCAGTTGCGCCGCCTATTATCGCTATGACGAAAAACCAACCAGTGATTAGAGGTTAGTAGTTAGTTGTTAAGAACATTGGCCACTAAACACTAACTGCCAACTACTAACAACTATATGAGGTACCTATGAGTGATGACCGAATATTATTAGCGCACGGCAGCGGCGGCAAGGTTTCCCACCGGCTGATATCCGAACTGTTCATGAAGGCGTTCGCCAATCCCGCGCTGAACAAGGAAGACGACGCGGCCGTACTGGAGGGCGCGGCCCGATTCGCTTTTACCACTGACAGCTATGTTGTGAAACCCGTCTTCTTTCCCGGAGGCGATATCGGCAAACTGGCGGTCTGCGGAACGGTCAACGACCTGGCCATGAGCGGCGCCCGGCCGAAACACTTGAGCGCGGCTTTTGTCATCGAGGAAGGATTCCCGCTGGATGATTTGAAAACGATCGTCGATTCTATGGCCAAGGCAGCCAAGGAGGCGGACGTGGATATCGTTACCGGCGACACTAAGGTCGTCGAGCGCGGCAGCGCCGATCAAATCTTCATTAACACGGCCGGCGTCGGTATATTAAGTGAAGGCGTCGACGTCTCCGCTTCGAACCTAAAACCGGGCGACAAGGTTTTGCTTTCCGGAAGCCTTGGCGACCACGGTGTTGCCGTAATGAGCAAGCGGGAGAACCTTTCGTTCAGGACGGCGATTGAGAGCGATTGCGCACCCTTGAACGCCATGGCCGCCTCGATTCTTATGAGCGGGGCGGAGGTCCACGCGTTTCGAGATCCGACGCGCGGCGGTCTGGCCAGCACGCTAAACGAGTTTGCCGAACGTTCGGATGTGTCCATCACCATCGATGAGAGCGCGATTGTAATCGCCGACCAGGTCCGGGGCGCTTGCGAAATGCTCGGCCTCGATCCTTATCAGGTAGCCAATGAAGGCAAAATGGTCGCCGTAGTTCCGGCTGCGGATGCGGGAAAAGCCCTGGCCGCGATGCACGGGGATAAGTATGGCCGGGACGCCGCCGTTATCGGCGAGGTTAACACCGGCGCCGCCCGCGTGTATATAAAGACCGCCGTCGGCACCACCCGCATCCTCGATATGTTAATCGGGGAGCAACTTCCGCGCATCTGTTAGCCAAGAAAAACGCCTTAGAAGCCTCCTAAATTAACCCCAAATACGTAGTATCGAGCAATATTTCTGTGGTATAGTACCTAAACCATCAAAAATATCCCTAAAAACCGGAGGACATACGTCTATGGCCGCCAAAGAAGCCGTCGAAGAAGTCAAAATCAACGAAGAACTACCCGTTATCCCGTTGAAAGAGCTAGTTGTCTTCCCATATCTGGTCGTTCCGCTGCTTGTCGGCAGGCCAAAATCAGTGGAGGCCTTGGAAGAAGCGATGCGCACAGACCACGTGGTATTCTTGGTCGCGCAGAAGCAGCAGGTTTCCGAAGACGCCGAACCGGAGCCGGAAGATCTCTATCAGATCGGCACCGCCGCGACGATCCTTCAGGTCTTGCGGTTGCCCGACGGCACGGCCAGAGCGCTTGTCGAAGGCTTGGCCCGCGGCAGAATCGCTAAGGTTCTTAAGAATGACCAGTATCTAAAAGCCCGCGTTGAGCAACTGGTTTCACCTGTGGAAAGGCGCAAGGAAAAGACCATTGAACTCGAGGCCTTGATGCGAAACGCGGTTAACGAGTTCGAACGGGCCGCGCAGCTTGGCAAACCGATTCCCTCAGAGGTAATTGTGGCCGCCCTTAATATCGACGAGCCCGGCCGGTTGGCCGACTTCATCGCCTTCCATCTGTCTTTGAAAACAAGCGAGCGCCAAGAGATTTTGGAGGCCGCGGACGCGGCCGCGCGGCTGGAGAAAGTCGTCGATTTCGTCACGCGGGAAATTGAAATTCTGGAGGTCGGCGGTAAGATCCGCAATAAAGTCGAAGAACGTCTCGGCAAAACGCAGCGCGAATACTTCCTGCGCGAGCAGATGAAAGCGATTCAGGAAGAGCTGGGCGGCGAGGGCGGCGTGAGCGAAATGGAAGACTTGGCCGCCAAGGTCGAGGAAGCTGGCATGACGGCCGAGGCTAAAGAAAAAGCCTTGAAAGAAGTCGACAGGTTGAGCAAGATGTCGCCCGTATCCGCCGAAGCGCCGGTTATCCGGACTTATCTCGACTGGCTGATCGGCTTGCCGTGGCAGAAAACTAGTCGTGAGAAGTTGGATATCAAACGGGCTGAGAAGATCTTGAACGAGGACCACTACGGGTTGTACATGGTCAAGGAACGAGTCCTGGAATTCCTGGCTGTACACAAGCTTAACAAGAAAACCAAGGGGCCGATTCTTTGTTTTGTCGGTCCGCCGGGAGTCGGCAAGACCTCGATCGGCAAGTCGATTGCCAGGGCGCTCGGCCGAAAATTCATCCGGATGTCGCTGGGCGGTATCCGCGACGAGGCGGAGATACGCGGCCACCGGCGAACATACGTGGGAGCGCTGCCCGGACGGATCATCCAGTCCATCCACCAAGTCGGTACCAAGAATCCGGTGTTTATGCTGGACGAAATCGATAAAGTCGGCGCGGATTTTCGCGGCGATCCGACGGCGGCCCTGTTGGAAGCCCTGGATCCGGAGCAAAACAACGTCTTTAGCGATCACTATTTAGAAACGCCGTTCGACCTATCCGACGTGATGTTTATCACGACGGCTAATCTATTGGACCCGATTCCACCGGCGCTGCGCGACCGTATGGAGGTCATCTCCTTCCCGGGTTATACGGACGACGAGAAACTGAACATCGCCGATAAGTTTTTGGTGCCAAAGCAATTAAAGGAACACGGCATCAAGCAAGCCCGGCTGAAAGTCAGCAAAGACGCGTTGGTCGACGTGGTCCGGGAGTATACGCGGGAAGCGGGCGTCCGTAATCTGGAGCGCGAGATTGCCACCATCTGCCGCAAGACGGCCCGCGATATTGTAGAAGGTAAGAAAGCCACGGTCAGGGTGACCAAAAAGAACTTGAGCAAATTTATCGGCGTGCCGCGTTTCAAGTACGGCATGGCGGAAGAGAAGGACCAGATCGGGGTTGCGACAGCGCTGGCTTGGACGGAAGTCGGCGGCGATATCCTGACAGTCGAAGCGACGACCATGAAAGGTCGCGGCAACCTGACTTTAACCGGCCAGCTGGGCGAGGTAATGCAGGAAAGCGCGCAAGCAGCCTTGAGCTACACCCGGGCCAACGCCGAAAAGTTTAAAATACCGCAGAAATACTTCAGCGACTACGACATGCATATCCACGTCCCGGCCGGAGCCATCCCGAAGGACGGCCCGTCGGCGGGCATCACCATTGCGGTCGCCATGATTTCCGCTTTGACCGGGCGGCCGGTTAAAAAGGAAGTGGCGATGACGGGCGAGATTACCTTGCGCGGCCGGGTTCTGCCCATCGGCGGCATTAAGGAAAAGTCGTTGGCGGCGCACCGGGCCGGCATCAAAGAAATCGTCTTGCCATCGGAGAACGAAAAGGACCTGGAAGAGATTCCGAAACACGTAATCAAGGATCTGGCGTTTAAGTTCGTCGAGACGATGGACGAGGTCATCAAGCTTACTTTGGACAAGCCGGTCAAACCGAAATCGGCCAAGAAATCCTGATATAATCGGGGGCGGGCGGGAATAGCTCAGTAGGTAGAGCGTCAGCTTCCCAAGCTGAAGGTCGCGGGTTCGAGACCCGTTTCCCGCTCCAAAATAAATAATCCAAAACCCACCAAGACGGTGGGTTGTTTATTTTGGAAAGAAGACAGCGGGTCTCGAACCCGAGGGGGGCTATTCTCCGGGGGGAGAGGCTTCCCCCGGAGTCTATGTTAAGGAAGGGGGAATATTAAGGGGGAAACCGTTGGTTGCCCACTTAAGGAGGCCGGGCAGTTAGGTGACCGGCCGACGGTTCGACGACCCGTTTCCCGCTCCATTTCTAAAATAGTGCGCGCGGGTCCTGCCGCGAATGGAACTAGCATGCCGCTCGCGGCCTACCATCGTTAGTGTTTTGGGGTCAGTCCCTTTCTTATTATGAGATAGGGCCTGACCCCGTGTTTTAAGTCGCTATGGCGAGCGAACAATGCTCTCCGCTCGAACGACGATTAGCTTGCATGCTCGTAAGAATTGCGTCACCCGCAAATAGCTCGATCATACAAAAATCTCATGCGTAGGCTAAGGGAGGATTGGGGAATGGCCGATGCCGGCCAGGGTTTAGTCAGGCCGGTCCGCCTCAGGCGGAGTTCGACGACCCGTTTCCCGCTCCACTGTATGAAGTGCAAGCCTTGACTTGCGCGCGTCAATGTTTAAATATTACTAATGGCGTTGCGTGTAATACACAGAGGAAACCTCCCTTGTTTTACTCCGTATTGCTTGTCAACTTTTATTCGGCCCTTGCCGATATTCTATGTGGAGTGCCGTATTTCTCGGATTCTCATAGCATCATGGAGGGGTCAGGAAGGATTAGATGTTATCGGAACGATCGATGGTAAAGATCAGATGGCTGGCCCTAGGGTCGGCGCTGGCGTTCTTCGCCATTATGGATGTCCGCCAGATCCGGGGCTTGCTTCTGCTTGTCGCGGCGGGAGTACTATATAACCTGCTGCTTGCGTCTGTCAAACTCCCTGAATATTCGGAATTCTTGAAAACCTTGTCAACCATTGTCGATATTACCGGGTTGACGTTGCTGATTGTTTTCACCGGTGGTCCTAACAGCATTTTTGTTCTTTACATGGCGATTTATCTGTTCTCGGTCGCTCTGCGACACTCCGTCACCATTGGCTTGGCTTTAGCCGTTTTGGCCAGCGCCGGCCTGTCCGTCTATTATTTCAGTTCCCCCAGCGCGGAGATTCAAGCGGCCGTATTGACGAGAGTCGTCGTTTTCATGATTGCTCCGCTGGGCGCGTTGTTGCTTGACGCCAGACATGGCGGCGAAACTCATGTTCAGATAACGGAAGCGGCGGAGAAGCCGAGTCTGCCTGAACCTGAACCAGAAATCGAGGCTGAACCGGAACCCGAATCCACACCAGAACCCGAACCAGTTGAAGCGGCCGCACCGCCGGTACCGGAACCGGCCCCTCAAGAAGAGAAGCTGGCGGCGGTGACTAGCGCCCCGATAAGGGAAGAAGTCGCGACGCCCGCCGAGGAAACCGTTTTGCCTGAAAAACAAACCGTAGCGGATAAACCTGCCGCGGCCGATAAAACGCCGGCGGCCGGAACACTGGCTGAGCAGATAGGCGTCGCGTCGGAACCCGAGGAGACAGTGTCCGTGCCGGCAAGTGAACCGCCGACATCTGTTCTGGATACCAGGATGCTACGGGAGAAGATTTCGGAGCTGTCAACTTTGCATGAAGCCAGCAAAGCCCTGGGCGCCAGCCTGATTCTTGAAGAAATCGTGGACACGGTCGTAGATATCTCGGCTAAGGGCTTGCATGGCGACATCGCCGGGGCGCTAGTGTACGACGACAAAACCGGCCTGATGACGGTGGCCGGTTTGCGCGGGTTCACTTCGGAAGAGCGAGAGGTCATTAACAGCACGACCTTTACGCCGGGCGAGGGGATTCTGGGCGAAGTCTTTCTTAAGAAAAAGACGCTGAACATCGTCGATTTAAGCGAGGAGAGGCCGGGCTCGGCTCCGTTCAACGGTCGCGTCAGATCTTTCCTGGTGACGCCGCTATCGACCGACGGCTATGACATCGGCGTTCTGTTCCTAGGCAAGTTCGTCAAGGAGCCGTTCAGCGCGTCGGCCGAGGAATTTATTGAGACGATTTCGGGCCAGGCGGCCATCGCGGTCGAGAACGCTCGCCTTTATACCCAAGCTCAGGAACTGGCCATCCATAACGGATTGACGGGTATCTATAACTACCGGTATTTCATGAAACAACTGGACGAGGAGATCAAAAGGGCCGAGCGATACGGCCGGAGCGTCTCCCTGATGATGATCGATATAGATCTCTTTAAAAACGTCAACGATTCACACGGGCACCAGCGGGGAGACGAAGTTTTAAAGGGACTGGCGCAGACCCTGGTCAACAACACCAGGGAAACCGATGTTGTCGCCCGTTACGGCGGCGAGGAATTCTGCGTGATTCTGCCGGAGACCGACCTGGAGGACGCTTTGGAAGTTGCCGAGAAACTGCGGACGTCCGTCGCTAAGGCGAGTTACGCCAGAGAAAGAGGCCATTCGGTCAAGATCACCATCAGCATAGGCGTCGCCGCATATCCCGGTAACGCCGGCAACCAGGAAGACCTCTTAAGAAAGTCCGACGACGCGCTCTATGCCGCCAAAACGAAGCGAAACATGGTTGTTAGCGCCAGCTCCGCGGCCAGATCGTCAGATAGACCCGCCATTTGACCTGCTTTCCTGCTCACCTTTATAATTAGTCCTGCAGAACATGAAGTCGGGATGTAGCGCAGCTTGGTTAGCGCGCCACGTTCGGGACGTGGAGGTCGCCGGTTCGAATCCGGCCATCCCGACCATCCTTCGCTGTTGGACTACGGCCTGGTGGCCTCCGTCCTTATGGGCGCTACGGATGGCAAGCCATCTTTCCTAAATCCGGAGGGGTTTTGACTCTTATATTCATCATTGTCGAGTGGCTTGGGTTTGCGGTTTGCCATCAACTGCCGGAGCGCTCCTTCAACTATGGCAGCCAGATAATCGCCATCTGCGCCCGCGATACCGGCATCTATATGGGATTGCTGGTCGGATTTATCTTCCTGACAATCATTAACCGAAAGCATGAGCACGGCTTCCCGCCCTGGTGGGCGATACTCGTAGGGATATGCGGGATCGGACTGATGGGCCTGGACGGTTTGACGTCATACGGCGGTTTTCGGACGACGACAAACGAGATCAGATTAATCACCGGAGCGCTCGCTGGCATGGCTTTGCCGATGGTCCTGGTCCCGATGTTCAACTATCAAGCCTGGAAAGAAGGATCGGAAGAGCGTGTTATCAAAGACGGGTGGCATTTCCTGGCATATCTGGCCGCGGCCCTGGTGACAGTATTTTTGTTCCAGTACAGACCGGGCTGGCTCTTTTGGCCGATGTTCGCCATAACGGGATTTTCTGTCGCGTTTGCCTTCGTTTATGTCAATATGATTCTAGTGATGCTGCTGCCGTGGTTTGCCAGAAAAGCCGAGCGTGTTCGGCAGCTTGCCGTCCCGGCGCTGATTGCCGCCGTTATGGGATTCGCGGAACTCGGGGCCGCCTACTATATGCACTGGTATTTGTTGCAGAAGTTGCTGGCTAGATAGAAGTGATGGTTGTGAAAACAGTGATGGAAGTGATAGTAATCATCACCAATATCACTAGCATCACCAGCATCTCATACTTGAAAGAGAAGGAGATAGATCATGGCCAAGAAAAAAGATGCCAAACCGGCCAAGGAAGAAAAACCGGTCGAAACGTCCGAGGAACAGCCTAAAAAAGAAGAGATGTCCGAAGACGAGGCGCTTAAGAAACTGCAGGATACCGTGAACAGAATGCCGGTCAAAGACCTGATTGGCAGTATGCTGATGAACCTGGCGGCGACGTCCTATGTGAAACTAGGCCTGCCGGCGGAGACCAACGCCGCTTACAAAGACACCGAGCAGGCCAAGCAGGCCATTGATTGCCTGGACGCCCTCCTGAAAGCAATCGAACCGGCGATGGACCTGCAGGAGGCCAACGCCTACCGGCAAACCGTCGCTAACCTCAAACTCGCCTACGCCCAAGCGGTCTGAATAAATGTGCGCCTGGGCACTTAAGTCGCCGCGCGGCAAGTCCCGGTCGTATCCGCTCGGAAGAACGCTCGATTTCCCAGCGAGAAAATCTTCGCTCCCTGTAAATCCTACGACCACTACAACGCTACGTAGCGTTGTAGTGGACCATGCTCGCTTTATGTTAATGGGGTCAGGCCCTATCGCATAAAGAGAAAGGGCCTGACCCCAGCTTCCCTCCGGAAATGCCCCCGTACATCCTTTGTCTCGCGGAATGCGGCTTCAAGCGCCCAGCCGCATCTTATTAATTACTGATAAGGAAACCCAGGTTCGAGGCTTCTGCCCATTCTGATTGAGATTAATAGTTGCAAAAACTTAAGAAACACTTATACTAGTGATAAGTAATATTTATACGGCCGTACACATGAAGGAGGAAAAATGGCAAGAAAGACAGTTTTAACCATTGCAGCGATTATGTTGGTCGTTGTAGTGGGGGCGGCGTTGGCCGGATGTACAACGCAAACAAAGACGGTGGTGAAAGAGGCTGAGCTTAAGGTAAGCAAGGAAATACCGATCATAACGGACACGAAGGCAAAGACCGTTACGATTTATGCCGAGGTAAACGGAAAATACTTCTCGGAGCCGACGCGTCACGGCATTGTCTCAACGCTCGGATCGAACGGCGGCAAGTCACTCTTGTCCTCGTATGTAGATCCGATCGTCTTCAACGAAGCGTTGGTTAAAATCGGCGCCAAGCCCGGGGATAACATCAAGCTCGACTCACCGGCCGGAACTATTGTTGAGGGTACGACGTTGGACGTTAAGGTCAAATCCGGAAGCAGGACTTTTAATTTCGCTGACGCCGTTAAGGCGGAGCCGGCGACGCAAAAATTCGATGTTCGTTTCGGAGGAAACCGCAAGAACGCGTCAGAGCTGAAGACAGGTTGCATTCTTTGTCTGGACGCCTGCGCGGTTGGGATCACCAGCAACGCAGGGTGGGGCTGGTCCTCATTCAAGGAAGGCAAAGTGAAATTCTTCGGCAAAGAAGATGTTTTGCCATCCGACGGTTCACCGGTTTCAGTTATTTTTTCAATAAAGAAGTAGCTCATATTAACCATGGGAGGGCTGAACGCCGGTGAAGAGGCGACAGAAGGATCTGATAGTCGGCAGCGTAACGGCATTAGCGGTCTTGGCGTTACTTTATCTTGTAGTGCCGGACATCAACACTTTTGTCAACAACGCTTTCAAGATCTTGTCGAAAGCCGACGTCAAGGCGCTGCGCGTGTATTTCCTATCCTTCGGGCCTTGGGCTCCGGTTGTTTCAGCCCTTCTTATGATTTTTCAGTCGGTTGTCGCGCCGCTTCCGGCGTTCGTAATCACGTTCACGAACGGACTGGTATTCGGCGTGTGGTGGGGAGCGCTTCTTTCATGGAGCAGCGCCATGGCGGGAGCCGCGGTATGCTTCTATCTTTCCCGCGTTTTTGGCCGGCCATTGGTCGCCAAACTTGTCGGTGGACATAGCCTTGATTTAGCCGACAAATTCTTCGAACGTTACGGGAAGCACGCGATTATAATCGCGCGGCTGCTTCCTTTTGTGCCTTTTGATCCGATTAGTTACGGCGCCGGATTAACCGGTATGTCGTTTTGGGGCTTTTTTATCGCAACAGGTATCGGCCAGCTGCCCGCAACTATCGTCTATTCGTATCTTGGCCAGAGCGCGACTGGCACGGTCAAGGTTCTTCTGCTTGTTTTCGCCATTGTGGTTTCATTAATTGTGATTAGCGCAGCGATGAGAAAGGGTTTCGAGCGGCGCCTGCTGGAAGAATAAAAATGAAAAAACGGTATGCGTCAGGCGGAACTATAATAAGAATCGCGGTCAGCCTTGTCTTGCTGGCAATTATTACCCTCAAGATTAACTGGGGCAAGGCAATTGATTTAGTGCGGCATTCCGACTATTTATGGTGGATTATCGCCATGTTGATAACAGTTGGCGCCGTTATCCTGAGCGCTTATAAATGGCAACTTGTCTTAACATCTCAAGGCGTCAAAACCCCGTTGACAAAACTTGTGTCTTCTTATTTTATCGGGTTGTTTCTTAATAATTTCCTGCCGACCAGCATGGGTGGCGATGTGTTCAGGGCCTATGATGTGGCGAGTTTGTCAGGGGAGTCGCACAAGGCGGTGGCCTCGGTAATATCCGAACGAGTCTTGGCGACGGCGACGCTGGCGGCTACCGCGTTAGCGGGATTGATCTTCGGATTCCGCATTGCCGGCAAGTTTGCCTGGCTGGTTGTTGCCTTTAGCGCCGGCTGCGCCTTTCTTGTTTGGGCATGTCTGGATATCAGGTGGGTTGGATATTTAGCGCGGCGAATTCCGTTAATCAACACCGAGAGAATCAGATCGAAATTGGAGGAGTCCAGAGAGGCACTGCAAGCGCCCATCCGCAATAAGGGGATACTGGTTAACGTGTTGCTGCTCTCTTTTGTCTTCCAAATTGTCGTAGTGATTGTTAATCTAGCCGTTTTCAAGGCCTTAAGAATCGAAGCGAGCTTCATTTATCTCTTAATCTTCGTGCCGATTATTAGCGCCGTTTCTATGTTGCCGGTTTCGATAAACGGTCTTGGGGTGCAACAAGGTGCGTCGGTCGTGCTGTTCGGGGCAATCGGTTTGACGTCGACTCAAGCGACGGCGCAATCGCTTGGATTTCTCATTGTTGTGACGCTGGTCAGCATACCAGGGTGGTTTCTACTGATTCTGCGACGAGCGCAAAAAGAGGCTGCCATATGATTGGTAAGGGTGATATTGCTTACGAAAGGGCGCTTATCTACTTCAGGGAAGGCCATAATTGCGCGCAATCCGTTATCATGGCCGTATCTGACGCCGAAGGCGAGGAAGTGCCGCTAGAATTAATCACGGGGACGGCCGGTTTTAGCGGAGGCATCGGTTTTTCCGGCGACGCGTGCGGATCCGTTAGCGGCGGCGTCATTGCCATGGGAGTCTTTTTAAGCCGAAAAGGCGTGAAACAAGAAGCGATACCGAAGGCCGGCGCGCGATTTCTGCGATGGTTTAAGGAGGAATTTGGCGTCTCGAATTGCTATGAATTAAGAGAAGGCAAATCGTTTAGGAGCACCAAAGGCAAGTGTGGCGAATACACGGCCAGAACTGCCAGAAAGGTGGTAGACATCATTGAAAGTTATTAAGCGGTTGGATTCTTTTGTCATTCCGTTTTCTTTAGCGGCAATCGGAGGATTTGATATCGCTTGGACGCTTATGAAGAATCCGAGGATCGACATGGCCTTTAATACCGGTCTCATGATTCCGGCAGGGCTATTGATCGGGTTACTCGTCGGAGGAGCAAAGGCTTGGTTCGGTTTTAGAATACCGAGGTCAATAACAATCGCCGCGCTAGTGGCGGTGGGATTGTTCAGCATTATGCCGTTCTTGCAGATTATGATAAATCCGCACGCGGCTTCCATAGTCGTGCCGATTTTGATACGCGACGGGCTTATGGCGCGGGGTATAAATTCAGCCGTGTTTCTGTGGGCGGCGTTCCTATTTCTTGTCTCTAGCTTGACGTGGTCCGTGTTTTACTTAGTTCGGCAGCGCGAAAGTGCAGTCAAAGAATGATTTCCATCATTATTCCTGTCTTAAACGAACAACAAACTTTGTCAAGACTATTGCCTGAACTGGCAAAAAGGAACGCCGCGCACGAGGTGATTATCGTAGACGGCGGCAGCACAGACGGTTCGGCCGAACTGGCCGGGCAGTATGGTATTACCATCAAAGCTAAACAAGGTCGCGCGGCTCAAATGAACGCCGGGGCGGAAATCGCCCAAGGCGACATCCTTCTTTTCTTACATGCCGACACGACGTTACCGGTTGGCGCGCTGCCAGCAATCGAGCAGGCGTTGACAGAGAATAGCGTGATCGGCGGTCGCTTCAGGGTGAATCTGGATGACCGCAGGATGAGATTCCGCGTTATCGGCGCGATGATAAACATTCGTGACGGCATAACCAAAGGATTCACGGGCGACCAAGCGATTTTCGTGCGCCAGAAAACGTTTAACGAATTAGGTGGATATGCCGCGGTGCCGCTGACGGAGGATTTGGACCTGGCGCGCCGGTTGCGGCGCCACGGCCGGGTGGTAAGAATCCCGCTAGCCGTTGAGACGTCCGCCCGCCGATGGAAAGAGAACGGAACACTGCGGACGGTTCTGCTGATGTGGAAGATTAGGCTCTATTATTTGCTGGGTGTGCCGCCTTCGCGGCTGGCGGATATGTATTCGGGAAAGGGGCGCTAGCGAAATAATGCAGTCAATTGGATTATTCGCGAGATATCCGACTCCAGGCCGGGTCAAAACACGCCTAGCTGCTTCAGTGGGAAACGATGAAGCCGCGGCCGTTTATAAGGAATGCGCTGAACTATCGGTAGCGGCCGCGAGGGAGGCAATAAACGTAAAACGGTATGTTTTCTGCTCCGATGGTGATGATATCAGTTTGATGACGGAATGGATCGGTCCCGGTTTCGAATATCTGGCGCAGGACGGAATCGACTTAGCCGGGCGGCTGGATAGTGCTCTGGCGTTTATGTTTAGCGATGGCGCGGATAAAGCTATAGTCGCCTCGACCGACACGCCGGATTTGTCGGCCGATATTATAAACAAGGCATTGGAGGCGCTGGCCGCGAAAGACATTGTGATCGGCCCGGCGCGTGATGGAGGGTATTACCTGATCGGAATGAAACAGAGAAGACCCGAGCTCTTTCAGAACGCGGTTATGGGAACGGATACAGTTCGCCGGGAAGCGGAACAGCGCGCGGCCGCGCACAACCTTAGCGTCGCGGTCCTTGGCGAGTTGCACGATATTGACACGATAGCCGACCTTGAGGCGTGGAGAAAAAGGGGGAGAGATGAGCGCGTTTTATGACGCATTAGAACGGCACAGTATTCTGATAAGACCCCTTGGAATCAGCGTTCTTCAAGTAAATATTACCAGGCGCTGCAACCAGGCCTGCCGTCATTGCCATGTTAACGCTTCACCTGCCCGCACCGAGGAGATGGATGACAAGACGATCGAGCGTTGCTTAGCGGTTTTGAGGGCTCACGAAGAGATCTCGGTTCTGGATATAACCGGCGGGGCTCCCGAGTTGCACCCTCGTTTTGAACATTTGGTTTCGCGGGCTACCGATATCGGCAAGCACGTAATTGTCCGGCATAATCTGACGGTCTCAGCGGATGCGTTCAAGTATGTCGGCCGCGATATGACATATCTACCCCGGTTCTTCGCGGATAACGGTGTCGAGCTGATGGCGTCCTTACCTTGCTACGGCCATAAAAACGTCGACGCTCAACGGGGTGAGGGTGTCTTTGATAAAAGCATCGCGGCTCTGTGTAACTTAAACGAAATCGGCTATGGTGTGACTGGAACAGGTTTGATATTGAACCTAGTGTATAATCCATCGAATGCTGTTCTGCCGGGATTACAAGCGAGCCTCGAAGAAGCGTACCGCAGCGAGTTACTAAAATCCTACGGAATCAATTTTAACCACCTCTACACCATGGCTAATGTGCCGATTAACCGCTTCGCGGACCAGCTTGCCGCAGATGGCTGTAGTGAGGAATACGCGAAATTGTTGCGGAAGGAGTTCAACCCCAAGGCCGCGGAACATGTTATGTGCCGATGCCAAATCAATGTGGGATATGATGGACGGTTGTTTGACTGCGATTTCAACCAGATGCTTGAGATGGGCGTCGGAATAGAAAGCAGCGCGACCATAGACAGTTTTGACTATGACACCCTAATGAAGAGACAAATTAGATGTGCCGAACATTGCTTTGTTTGCACGGCGGGAACGGGTAGCTCTTGTTCGGGGCAAATCACATGATCAGGAAGCTATACCTTGTTATCGCTATCGTGACACTTGCTTGCTTGATTATCGTCGCGACCGTATCGGCAGTCGCCTATACCAACTATGCACGGCACTCCGCTTCAGTACGCGCCGCGGAGTCTGCCAAGCAAGCCAAGACGCTAGAACAGAATCGTGACAAATCGAACCAAGCTACGCCAACCACAATAAGCGAAGAGGAAGTAAGCGAGGAAAGCTCCGACGATTGTTGCGGCGGCGGCGGCGGCGGCGCCAGAACAAGCTCCCTGCCCTAGGAAATGAGATAGTCCGTTATGGGAATTCCCTCTGCACCAACTAGGACTTTCTTTGCCGATTAATTCTCGTGCATGGTGGATCAAAAACAAACGTGACGATCAGGAACAACATCTAGATGTTAAGAATCAAGACCTAACCCCATCTACTTACTCGAGAATGCGTCCTGTAAGACACTGCTCCTTAAATTAATCTCTTGAATCAGGCGGATGAAAACTATAGACTTATAAGTGTCTATGATAGTAGACATATGTGTCAATAAGTATACATATGGATTAAAAAGGAGACATCACTGACATGCATATTAATAAACCACTAAACAATGTGCTGGGCAACGAGACTCGCATAGAGATATTGCGCACTTTCTTTAAGTATCCTGGAGAATTTACGGGAAGACAGGTGGCAAGATTGTGTGAGCTTCCACACGCGACGGTTCACAAACAATTAGATGTCCTAAGTAATAGCAAGGTTCTTTTGAATAAGCATGTTGCCCGCAGCAAAATATATTCTCTGAATCGAGATAGCGTGCTTTATTCGGTTCTTGAAAATCTTTTCAAGCAGGAAAGCACAGTTCGTCAGACAATCAAATCACAAGTAGAGGAATCAATTAAGGAAAACCAACGATTGCGTAATGATCTTGTGCATGCCTCAATTTACGGCAGCATGATCGCTGGTAAGGAATCAGTAGATAGTGACATCGATGTTTTTCTCGTTCTTAAGGACGCATACGATCATGAAAATCTGGACAGGTGGAAGGATCAGATAAGAACGACAATAACAACGATAAGCGGAACACAGATGCATCCTTTTACTGAGACAATATCTCACCTGCCCAAGCTCAACAAGGCGACAAAGCAAGGCATAATGCAAAACTCCGAACTAGTTTATGGAAAGACCTTGGATGACATGGAGAAGAAATGGCAAAGAAATCAAAAACAAGAGCGACAGCCCCAGGTGCCGAAAAGATCTTCTTGATCAAAGCCGAGAACTTCTTAAAAGCAGCCCAAGAGGCAATCGAGAAGAGAAATTGGGATCCAGCTGCGAGCGCAGGAATACACGCAATAATAAATAGCTGCGATGCAATGTCAGCAAAGTTTCTTTCTTATCGTCATGCTGGCTCCGACCATTTCGGCGTCCTCGATGTTGTGGCGCAGCTTCCCTTGGCTGACAAGGATGAGCTCAAGAAAATTAAGCGAAGGGTAGCGCGATCGCTAGATTCGAAAAACGACGTCGAGTATGATGACTATCTCGTAAGAGAGGGACCGGCCAAGCAAATAGTCTCCGATGCTGAAGCTATCTTATCGTGGGCCCTCAAACACATAAAACCTTAATCGCAAAGACACTAACAGTCTTCATATGCTGAATCCTGAGTGTGCGAAAAACGTACAACCCAGGGAGCCAAAAACCGAAGTCAGAAACCCAAACCTAAAAAGCATCATCCTGGGGCGCCCTGCAAGTCTACCGCAGCCTGCCTGCCGGCAGGCAGGGAACCGACACGTGAACAGTCATCCTGGGATTCGATCCACTAAGTCGAATCGCAGGAACTCAGACGTTGCTTTCGCTCCAGCTATAATCGTACCCGGAAGACAGAAACAATAACTGCCGGCAAATTCTCGTGCATGGTGGATCAGAAACGAGAACCGAAACAAGTCTCGTGTCGTTCCGTCATTGCCTGCCTGCGGTAGGCAGGCGAGGAGCCATCAATATTCTTCGAGAGAGCGTAGCGAATCGAGAAGCGCGGCGACGAAGCAACCTCCCAGGAAACATGAAACCCAGGATCGAGGCTCCCACCCACACCTCAGTCTAGACTCGCGGAAAAGGTCGCTCGATTTATTATCAAATACTCTCCTTTACCGCATTCTCGAATATTCGAGAATGCGGTAATAGGTGGACACATTCCCGGGAATGTGTCCACCAAGTGCGCTCATAAGCAATCCCCATTTCATAAACCCCAAATTGACACGAACCTTTCCTTTAATTACACTGGCGGCAGGTTCGGGCTTCTTATCACTTATTGGATGTGGGTTATGGACATCAAATATCCTCAAATCGGAGTCTGCGGATTGTCGTGCAGGTTTTGCCCGCGGTATCACACTGACGGCTTTAGCAGATGTTATGGCTGTAAGACAGAATCACGGATGGGCGCGGGGTGCCCCTTTATCACCTGTGCCGTTAAGAAGAAGGGCATCGAATTCTGCTGGGACTGCGAGGAAGGTGAAAGTTGTCAGAAATGGCTGAAGCATCGAGAGCTCGGGAAGCTGTACGACTCATTCATCTGCTACCAGGGGCTTGAAGAAAACATACGGACGGCCAGTGAGAGCGGCGTCGAGAGTTTTGTGAAGTCGCAAATTGCCAAAGAGAAGTTTCTGGAACGGATGCTGGATGAATTCAACGAAGGCCGTTCGAAAAGCTACTACTGCATTGCGGCCACGGTTATGACTACTGAGGATTTAAAAGAGGGGCTCGCCAGGGCCGCAGAACTCTCTAAAGACCTGGACATTAAGGATAAATCGAATGCCCTTCACGCGGCGCTTGACGAAATAGCGGCTCGAAAAAACTACTGCTTGCGATTGAGGAAGCATTAATGAAGCCTGGTGAGAAATAATAAAAAAGCCAAAATTCTCCCTTACGCAACACAAAGACGAGCGAATTCTAGAGCTTGTCGGAAAGACCGACCATAAAATCTTAGCCGTCTGGGCAATTGATTGCGCCGAGCGTGTCATGCCGTACTTTGAGGAAAGATATCCGGAAGACCATCGTCCTCGTCAAGCTATCGAAACACTCAAGACATGGATAAATACAGGCGTGTTTAAGATGGCTGTTATACGCAAAGCTTCGCTTGATTCCCACGCTGCCGCTCGTGAAGTAGGGGAAGATAATTCGGCCTGCTATGCCGCCCGCGCCGCGGGCCAAGCGGTGGCGACAGCGCACGTTCCCACTCATTCTGTTGGCGCCGCGATTTATGCTTTGCAGGCAATTTTTAGAGCCTCAAGCTCCTCTGACACCGATGCTGCCGTAGCCAAAGAAAGCGAATGGCAATACCGTCACTTGCTTGAATTAATAAAGAATAAAGACTCGGCTGTTACGTAAGGGTGATGGCGCTGTTGCCGGACGCCGTAGGATGACGATTCTCTGGCTGCCTCCTTGCCTAAACGGAAACCATAACCTAAAAGCGTCATCCTGGGGCTGCTGGTTTGTGCAGCCGCAGGAACTGAGGCGCTACTTTCACTCCAGGAAAAATCGTGCATGGTGGATCAAAAACCAAAACAAAAAGCCTCTGGGACTGGAGTCCCACTTCACCCTGAAAAAGGAAAGTCTACGCTTCTCCCTCTTCCAGTTCTTTCATCTCGAGGGCTTCGATTTGGGGTAGGGAAGTGCCGATTATGCCCTGGAGGTCGCCGTACATGCCGACTGTATTGGCGACTACGCGATCGATCTGTTTATCGCGTTTGGCCCATTGAGCCTGGGTGGCTCGCTTTTCCTTCTCAAGGTCTTCTTTCATGGTCGTGAAAGCCTCGACTATTGCCTCAACCTTTTGCCTGAATTCAGTGCCCGATAGGTAGTTGTAGATGGCTTCCATTTTCTCGTTCTTACCGACCGCGGCAAGTCTCGCCATCGCGACTTCCTCGAGACCGGCTCGGATAGCGACTGCCAGACCTATGGCGGACGCATAGTCGGTTACCCAGATTCCTTTATATGGACCGAAGTTCTTAATCTCTTTTGGCAATACCACCGTCATGATTATCGCTATGTCTGCGTTGACGGCTCTTTGGTCGTCTTTAAGTTTTGTAACCCAGCCCTCGGTCCATGCCTTTGTCTGTTTGGATTCCCACATTATGGAGCCGCATTCTTGTCCCACACGATTCTTAATTGTCTGGATAACATCTGCTCCGGATACGCCCTTGGCAACAGGCTTGATGTCGTCCAAGGGAAAATTCGCTTTGAGGATTTCTTCCAGCTCGAGCTCGACCACTTCGCCTTGGGTTTGCATAGAACCCTGTTCAGCCTTGCGCTTTAACTCTTCAATCTGCGTAGTCATATCGCTGATCTTCTTATCTTTTTCTAAAGCTTTTTGTCTGTAGGCCTCGTCGGCTTTTCTCTGCGCCTCTAAGGCTATCTTGTCGCGTTCTTCATCGAGCTTGCGTGCCATTTCTAGTTCTGTGGACTTGGCTTTATCCACTAGTTCACGTTGCTTCTTGCGCAGCTCTAGTTCTTGATTGGCAAGCTCTTTGACCTTCTCGTCCTTTTCTTTGAGTCGTTCCTCAAGGTCTTGCATGGTTAGGGCCGCGTCTTCCTTTGCTTTCTTGTTGGCTTCTTCTGAAATGCGTTTCTTCTCAGCCTCCAGTTGCTGCAAAGACTCTTGCTCGAAATGCTTTTTCGCGGCCGCAATCTCTTCTTTCATTTGAGTGGAATATGCTTCTGATAATGGAAATTCATGGCCACACTTAGGGCAGGTAATTGTTTGATCAGACATGACTAACCTCCAAGGACACAAACATTTGTTCGATACATTCTAGACTACCATAATGGTAAAGCTCTGTTAAGACCGATTGTATGGCATGAGCGTGGGCGATAGCTAGTGAGGTGCGCCGGCTTAGCTTACGATAAAGAAATGCCGATAAAGGAGTATCGTTTTCCCCGTAATGTTCGTAATAAAGGGTGGGACGCCATGGACGACAAACTGAATCAGCTTATCGACAGGGCGAGGAATCTTGACAGAAACGCGTTCGGCGAGATCTACGAGTTATATGTCGACGGCATTTACCGTTACGTTTTTTACCGGCTGTTTGACAAGAAAGACGCCGAGGACGTGACCGAGGAAGTCTTCATCAAGGCCATGAACGGCATCGCCGGATATCAGGCCGACAAAGGCTCTTTCACCGGATGGCTGTACGGGATAGCCCGAAATACCGTGATCGACTACTTCAGATTGGTGCGCCGGGAAACGGCGGTAGTCGAAGCGGCAGCCGCCCGGCGGACGGAAAAAGCCGGCGATGAAACGGATGCCTTTGTGGTCGAGATGATCAGGCAGGCACTGGGCGACTTGACTGAGGAGCAGAGAGAAGTGATTGTTCTGCGGTTTTACGCGGGTCTGAAGATCAGCGAGATTGCCGAACACATGGACAAGCCGGAAAGCGCGATTAAAGCCCTGCAAAGGCGGGCTTCGCTCAAACTGGCGAAGTCTTTGGGAGGCGAGTGGTGATGCCAAAGACGAATAAGAACACAATGTTGGACGATGCTTTTAACGATTGTTTGGATATGCTCGGGAACAAAGGAACGTCGCCAACAGAATGTCTGGCAAAGTATCCCGAGATGAAAAAGGAATTGGAGCCGGCGCTCACGGCGGCTTTATCAATGAAGAGCGGGCCGGCCGTCGCGCCGGACAATGCCTACCGGGCGCGCGTCAAAGAACGAATGGTGACCACCCGCGCGCCCGGTAAGAAACACGCTTTCGTCCCAGGTCGGTTTCTGTATAGAGTGACCGCGGCGACGGTTGCTTTCGCTTTAGTCTTGGGCGGTGTGGGTTACGCGTCTACGGACAGCCTGCCCGACAGTCCGCTGTATCCGGTCAAACAGCTGATCGAGAAGATCCGGCTAGCGGTGACGACGGATAACCAGGCCGAGGTCGAACTGCACCTGCAGAACGCGGAAGAGCGTCTGGCCGAAGCGGACGCCATGGCCGAAGAGGGCAAAACCGAGGAGGCGCGCCAGGCTTTGAACGAAATGATGAAAGAGATGCGCGCCGCATATAAGCTGGCTGGAATGGTGCCGGGCCACGACAGGGAAATCCTGCTGGCGAAATTCGCCGTCATATCCCAGCGGCATATGCTGGTGCTGGAAGGGGTCCTTGAGCGGGCTCCGGATTCGGCCAAACCGGCAATCGAGCGGGCGATCACGGACTCGCAACGCGGCTTAGACAAAGCCTCCGAAGCGGTTATGAAGCAGGAGAAAGAGCGCGAGCAGGAGACGGAGCGTGAGGAAGAGCGAAACGCGGAAGATGAAGAAAACACCGAGGCTAAGGAATCCGGCAAATCAAACGGGCAAGGCCAGGATAAAGGCTCCTACACTGGCCAAAGCAATAAAAACAAGAATTCAAACACAAACACAAACACAAACAAGAACTAGTAGAACCCCAGGCGTCAGGAAGACGCTTGAAGCGCGCCTTCCTGACGCCCTCCATTCGCATCCCGCATAAATATCTCCGGCAAGAATAAATCCTTTGAAGTGTTGCCACAGCTAGCGTAAACAGGGCGTTTTCGGTAAGATATATGCCTATGCTATGCCCGCGAAACGCGTTTTTCATAGTGGAGGCTTAATTTGACTCTGGCGATAATCGGCGGCACCGGTCTGGAAAAGGCTGCCGGAAGTCTCGATAAAAGACAAGATGAAACGGTCAGGACGCCGTACGGCGAGGCCGCTCTGGTTCGCGGCCGGTGGGGCGGCGGCGAAATCATCTTCCTGGCTCGCCACGGGCTGAATCACGACATTCCGCCGCATCTCATCAACTACAGGGCAAATATACGGGCGCTTAAAGGCGCCGGCGTTACGCATATCCTGGCCGCCGCCGCTGTCGGTTCGCTGAAAAACGAGATCAGCCCCGGCGATTTTGTCCTGCTAGACGATTTTATTGATTTTACCAAGACGCGCGCTTCAACGTTTTCGGGCGAGGGAGCGCTGCTTAAACACACCGATGAGACTGAACCTTACGACGGCACTCTCAGGCGACTTCTTCTGACCGCGGCTACGGAAAAGGGCATCGAATTGCATAGAAACGGCACCTATGTCTGCACGGAAGGACCTCGTTTTGAGACGCCGGCGGAGATCAGGATGTTTAGAACGCTCGGCGGCGACGTCGTCGGTATGACCGGCGTCCCGGAGGTCGTCCTAGCCAACGAGCTGGAGATTCCGTATGCTTCAATGGCCGTCGCGACCAACTACGCCGCCGGCATGGCCGGACATGATCTCACTTATAAAGAATGCGCGGATGTTATGGAAAAATGGCTGGCGACTCTCTTGGACCTCTTCCTTAAGGCAGCAGCGACAGGGAAGCTACTGTGAGCAGGTATCTAGTAAAAGGCGTAACAGCCGTCACCATGAACGACGAAGCGGATATCCTGAAAGACGCCGATATCTTGGTTGACGGAGACAAAATCGCGGGCCTGGGCGCGAGCGGTTCTTTGGCGGCAGGCGGCGCGGAGGTAATCGACGGCCGCGGCAAAGTGGCGCTGCCGGGGCTGATCAACGCTCATACGCACTCGGCCATGACGCTGCTGCGAGGATATGCCGATGATATGCCCCTGCAGGAATGGTTGGAGACCAAGATCTGGCCGCGCGAAGCGTTCTTGCGTGAGGGCGACGTTTACGACGGCACGATGCTGGCCGCGGCAGAGATGATCAAGGGCGGTACGACGTGTTTGGCCGACATGTATTTCGCGGCGGACGAAATCGCCTCAGCGGTAATGGACAGCGGCCTGAGAGCCAGCGTGTGCGGCGTCGTCCTCGGATTCTTGCCGAGCGTTGACGAAGACCTGGAGAAAGCGGCTCGTTTTATTGGCGAATGGCAAACCAGAGAGGATCGCGTTACCGGCGTCTTCGGGCCGCACTCCCTTTACACCTGCGATGAAAACATACTAAAAAGGATTGCCGAGCGGGCGCGCGAATTGAAGGCCGGGGTACACACCCACCTTCTGGAAACTCGCACGGAGCGCGACGAGATCCTCAAACTGAACAACAAACAACCCTTTGACATTCTTAAAGACACCGGGCTCTTGGGTCTCCCGCTTCTGGCGGCGCATTCGGTTTACTTAACTGACGAAGAAACGGACCTGGCCGCCGTCGCCCCTTATACGGCGGCGCATACCCCGGGCAGCAATCTCAAACTGGCCAGCGGTATCGCGCCGGTTTGGGATTTTATGCAACACAATATCGATATGGCGCTGGGCACCGACGGGGCGGCCTCCAACAACAACCTGGATATGTTCGAAGAAACCCGCCTGGCGGCGCTTATCCATAAAATCGAGACTTTCGACGCGACCATGGTTTCCGCATATCAGGCTCTACATATGGCCACGCGGGGCGGGGCGCAAGCGGTCGGTATGGCGGACAAAATCGGCCGTCTGACACCCGGTTTTAAAGCTGATATCATACTTGTCGATACCAACAAACCGCATCTGACGCCTCAGCACAGTGTCGTCGCGAATCTTGTCTATAGCGCCGGCGCGGCCGATGTTTCGGACACAATGGTCGACGGCCGCTGGCTAATGCGAGATAGAATACTTGAATCGATGAACGAATCCTCGATTCTAAAGAGCGGCCGGGAAACCGCGGCCGACCTTATCAAACGTAAATAATCTCTGATTCTCCGATTAATCGGAGAATCAGAGTGATTGATGAAAAAGGGGGCTTTATGGAACGCGTTCTCATGTCGGGAAACGAGGCGCTCGCGCGAGCAGCCTGGGAAGCGGGCGTAACGGTCGCCTCCGGATATCCGGGCACGCCTTCGACGGAGATTCTGGAAGAGCTCGTCAAATACGACGAGGTCTATGCCGAATGGGCCCCCAACGAAAAAGTAGCATTCGAGACCGGGATCGGCGCGTCCATCGCCGGCGCCCGGGTGCTCGTGACGATGAAGCAAGTCGGCCTTAACGTTGCCGCCGACCCGCTATTTACTTTCTCATATACCGGGGTTAACGGCGGATTTGTCTTTGTTAACGCCGACGACCCGCAGCTTCATAGCTCCCAGAACGAACAAGACAACCGGCATTACGCGCGGGCGGCGAAGATTCCGATGCTTGAGCCGGCCGATTCCGGCGAAGCCAAAGACATGCTGATTCGCGCCTTCGAGATTTCGGAGGAATTCGACACCCCGGTCATGCTGCGGACGACGACGCGGATCTCTCATTCCAAATCGATCGTTGCCTTAGGCGAACGAACCGAAGTTAGCAATAAACCATACAAAAAGCGGTTCGATAAATACGTCATGTTGCCGGGCAATGCGATGAAAAGACACGTTTTTGTCGAAGAACGCCTCCGGCGCCTGGCCGAATACAATGAGGCGAGTGATCTCAATTCCGTTATAGAGGGCAGTTCGAAAATGGGAATAATCGCGGCGGGCGCCGCTCACACATATGCTGTTGAGGCGTTTCCCGGGGCCAGCCACTTGAAACTGGGGATGACCTACCCGCTGCCGGTCGAGACGATCAAATCTTTTGCCGCCACCGTTGACCAATTGTTCGTTGTCGAAGAGCTCGACCCATTCCTGGAGGACCAGATCAAAGCCATGGACATCGTATCGTCGCGTCACCGCTGGTGGCGTCCGGTTATTGGCAAAGCGGTTCTGCCGATGGTCGGCGAGCTAAACCCGGATATCGTTTATCTCGGTCTAACCGGCGCCTACGCCTTGGCCAAAGATCTGGCCAAACCCGGTTTGGCCGCCGCGCTTGAGACCAGCGACAAACTGGCCGGTTCCTTCTCGGATGTTTCGATGCGGCCGCCTGTCATGTGCGCCGGCTGTCCTCATCGCGCCGTCTACTATGTTCTGAAAAGGCTCCGAGCGATTGTCAACGGCGACATTGGCTGTTACACCTTAGGCGCGCTGCCGCCCCTATCTGTTCTGGACACACAGCTTTGCATGGGTACCGGCGCCACCGTCGTACACGGTTTCGGCCAGGCCGATCCGGCGTTCAAGAAAAAGGCCGTCGGCGTCATCGGCGATTCGACCTTCATCCACTCGGGGATAACCGGGCTGATCAACAATGTCTATAACGGAGGGCAGAATACCATCATCATTCTGGATAACCGGATCACCGCGATGACCGGGCGCCAGCATCACCCGGCAACCGGCCGCACCCTTAAAGGTACGCCTGCCCACGAACTTGATTTCGAGAAGCTTGGCAAGGCCGTAGGCGTCGCGTCCGTCCGGGTCGTCGATCCTTACGATGTCGAAGAAACGGAGAAGGTAATTAAAGAAGAGATGAAAAGAGAAGCGTCTTCGTTGATTATCGCCAGGCGGCCCTGCTTGCTGACGGAACGGTTCAGCGAACCGCCCTATGTCATCGACCGAGAGAAATGCAAGGATTGCGGCGCCTGCATAAATATCGGCTGCCCCGCGATCGCCCGCATCGACGGTCTGCCGCAAATCGACGAGACCGTCTGCGTCGGCTGCGCCCTCTGCTTCAAAGCCTGCAAGTTCGACGCGATCTCACAAAAGAAGGAGGGATAGTCATGGCCGGAAAGACAACTGATAGGATTACCGACATCCTCATCGTCGGCGTTGGCGGCCAGGGCATCCTCCTATCGGCCGATATCCTGGCCAGGCTGCTCGTGGATAATGGTTACGACGTTAAGCAAGCGGAGATCCACGGGATGAGCCAGCGGGGCGGTTCGGTTCATTCGATGGTCCGCTTCGGCAAGAAGATCGAATCTCCGCTAATCAGCCGGGGTGAGGCCGATTACCTTTTGGCTTATGAGGAACTGGAGGCGCTGCGCTGGGCGCCGTTTGTCCGCCCGCGGGGAACGGTTATCGTTAATACTCAAAGGATCGCGCCGGCTCCGGTCGCGTTGGGCGTAGCCGCTTATCCTGACGACCCGGTTGGCCGGCTTAAATCCACTTTCAAGAAGACTTTGGTTGTTGAAGCCAATAAACTGGGGAAGAAGGCCGGGAATGTCCGCGCCGCCAATATGGCTATGCTGGGAGCCCTGGCCTCCGGCCTGCCTTTCGATAAGAAACAATGGATCGAGACGATTACCGGGCGTGTTCCGCAAAAAACTCTGGAGATAAACCTAAAAGCTTTCGAACTCGGCTGGGAGGTAAAGAATGTCTGATTACGTTATCAAGCAATTATCCGTCTTTATGGAGAACAAACCGGGCCGGTTAACTGAGATCACCGAAGCCTTAGGGAAGGACGGCATCAACATCCGCGGCTTTTCCGTCGCCGACATGGCTGATTATGGCATCTTCCGGCTGATTGTGGCCGACGCCGACAAGGCTAAGAAGGTCCTGGACGACCTGGGATTCACGGCCAAGGAGTCGGACGTCATCTGCGTTAATGTACCGGATAAACCGGGCGGCCTGGCCGGTATCCTTAAAGTTTTTTCTGAGCACGAGATTAGTGTAGAGTATATGTACGTAATAGCTGATACAAAGATCGCCTTCAGCGTTGAAAACATCGACAAAGCGGTCGAAGCGCTGACTGGCGCCGGTATGCCTTTGTTGTCTCAGGCTGATATTTCGGCGCTTTAAATTTCGCGGCCTGTGCGAGGGACGCTTTTGATATACGGCTGATAAACGAGAAGACCAGGGAT
The DNA here is from genome assembly GCA_041658625.1 of Actinomycetota bacterium. NCBI lineage: Bacteria > Bacillati > Actinomycetota > Actinomycetota bacterium. Next base: position 401,840 of record JBAZZW010000001.1, on the reverse strand, counting down.
TTCGACGTTGGCTGGCAACGTCTTTAATTACTCCCCTAAGTATTTTGATGGTCATCTTGGAACAACGTAAAAAGGAGGAAGAATGAGCAGAAAGGTTGTACGCCTGCTGGCGCTGTTCGCGCTGGCGGGGCTGGTCCTGGCCGGTTGCACGACGACCACGGAAAAGCCGCCAACGGAAACAAAGAAAGAGCCGTACAAGATCGGCGCCATCCTCTCAGTGACAGGCGCGAACGCGCCTTTGGGCGAGGCTGAGAAGAAAGCGTTGACCTTGGAGGTAGACAACATCAACAAGAGCGGCGGCGTAGACGGCCACCAGCTCGAAATGGTGCTGGAGGACGACGAGTCCGATACGGCCAAAGCGGTCGCGGCCGTTAACAAGCTGATTCAGGTGGATAAGGTCATTGCCATTATCGGCGGGACGGGAACCGGAACATCGATGGGGATCAAGCCGATCCTGACATCCAAGAAGGTTCCGTTTCTCTCTGTAGCGGCCGGAAACATCATCACCGACACGGACAACAAATGGACGTTCCGCGCGCCGGCCAAGAACGCTATAGCGGCCGAAGCGGCGCTGGCTTACATTGAGAAGACCTTGAAGGTAAAGAAGATCGCCGTTCTTTACGACTCCAATCCGTTCGGCCAGGACGGCATCGACACGATTACCAAGGTTGCGCCTAAGAAGGGCATGACAGTCGTCGCCCAGGAGAAATATGAGACGACGGCGGCAGATGTCACGGCGCAGTTAACCAACATCAAGGCCGCGAATCCTGAAGTCGTTGTCGTTTGGGGCACCAACCCGATACCGGCTAAAGCGGCGCAGACGATGAAACAGCTTGGCATGACGCAGCCGTTTATCGGCAGCCACGGCATCGCCAACGCCAAGTTCATCGAGCTGGCAGGCGACGCCGGCAACGGCGTTGTTTTCCCGGCCGGCAAGATCACGATCCCGTCTTCGATCACGAATGCCGCGCAGAAAAAGGCCGTGGACAAGTTCATCAAGGACTACAAGGCCAAGTACAACAACGAAGCGCCGAATACGTTCGCGGGTCACGCTTATGACGCGCTATATATTTTGACCGGCGCGTTGAAGAAATCGGGAGCGGATAAAACCAAGCTCCGCAATGAAATCGAGAAGACCAAGGGATTCGCGGGTCCGGATGGAATCTATACCTATTCGACCACGAATCACGACGGTTTGAAGATCACCGATCTTGTTATGATCAAGATTGAAAACGGGAAGTGGACACAAGCCAAATAAGGACGGGGAAACAAGCTGGCAAGTAAACTGCTTCAGTTTGTCATCACGGGGCTTGCCAACGGAGCCATATATGCCCTGATCGCTTTGGGCTTTACGTTGATTTATAACGCCCGGCAGATCATCAACTTCGCCCAGGGCGAGTTTGTGGTCATCGGCGGTCTGGCTGCATACATGTTTTACGCTACGCTGCATCTGCCGCTGCCGTTGGCCGTGATACTGGCGGTTCTGTCGGTAACGCTTCTCGGAATCGCGTTCGAGCGGTTGGTTGTGTTCCCTTTGAGGAACGCCGCGGCTATGTCGTTGATCATCGCGACCATCGGCATGTCCATACTGCTTAGAACGTTGGCTATGTTGATTTGGGGCAAGGAGGCTCTCTCCTTGCCCCATTTCTTCGGGGACAAACCTTATGTCTTCCTGGGCACGACGATCCTGCCTCAACAGTTGTTCATTATCGGACTTACCGTTCTCATCGTAACGGCCATGCAACTATTCTTCCGGTTTACGGTTACCGGAAAGGCCATGCTGGCCAGCTCCATGAACTCCTCGGCCGCGCGGCTGATGGGCATTAACAGCTCCCGGATGGTCATGTATTCCTTTGCTTTCTCGGCCGCCTTGGGCGCGGTCGCCGGCGTGGCCATCGCGCCGCTCGTTATGATGAGCTTCAACTCCGGCGCGGGCTTAGGGATCAAAGGATTCAGCGCCGCCATTCTGGGAGGCTTGGCCAATCCGCTTGGTTCGGTCCTCGGCGGATTCGCCCTTGGTTTAATCGAATCACTAGGCGCGGGCTTGATTTCCTCGGCTTTCAAGGAGGCCATTGCGCTCATCGTCCTCCTGGCCGTGTTGCTTATCAAACCCAGCGGCGTCTTTGGGAAAGTGGGCATGAGGCGATAATGAAGCTCAATCGGAATAGTCTCATGCTGATGGGGGGACTGGCGGCCCTTTTTCTTCTTTTAGCCGTGCTGCCGTTGTTCCTCGACGATTTTCTCTTAACCATCTGTATCTTCATCGGCATAAACGTCATCATAGTGTTCGGCTTGTCGCTTCTCTTGGGCTATGCCGGACAAATCTCGCTCGGCCACGCCGGTCTTTACGGGTTGGGCGCTTATACCAGCGCGATCCTGTCGACGAAACTGCATCTTAATCCGTTCCTGACCATAATTGCCGGGGCAATCTTAGCTGGCCTGGCCGCCTATATAATCGGCTTGCCGGCCCTCAGGTTGCGAGGCCACTATCTGGCCATGGCGACATTGGGCGCCGGCATAATCATTCAGATATTTCTTGTCGAACTCATCGGACTTACGGGCGGCCCGGCGGGGATTTCCATGATTCCGCCCTTCAACGCCGGCAAATTCGTGTTTGACACAAATACATCATTCTACTATCTAGTCCTGGCGGCGGTTCTCCTGTCTCTGATCCTGTCGCTGAATCTTGTCCGGTCGCAGAAAGGCCGGGCGCTAAGGGCTATGCATCAGAACGAGATCGCGGCCGCATCAATCGGCATTAACATTGAACGTCAGAAAATGATCATATTCACCCTCAGCGGTGTTTTCGCCGGCCTGGCCGGCGGTCTGTACGCCCATTACGTAACCTATATCAGCCCGGACACGTTCGGTATCGCTTTATCGATCAGCCTGGTCATCATGGTTGTTATCGGCGGCAGTGAAAACCTGCTGGCGGCGGCGCTGGGAGCGGTTCTGGTGACCGCGATTTCGGAATATTTCCGGCAATATCAGGACTGGAGCCTGTTCTTCTTCGGCGCGACTTTGGTTTTGGTGATGATCTTCGCGCCGCGCGGATTGTTTGTCGAGCTCGTGATGTTGGGCAAGAGGCTGACTCGAAATCTGGTGAAGCGCGATGAGCCTGCTTAAAGTCGAGGGCTTATCTAAGGCATTTGGCGGCGTCACGGCGGTTCAAGACCTGACTTTTTCGGTGTCGGCGGGTCAGATTAAATCCGTTATCGGACCGAACGGTGCGGGTAAGACAACGGTCTTCAACCTCATAAGCGGTGTTTTGAAGTCGGACGCAGGCCATGTTGAATTCAAAGACCGGGAATTGGGGATACTGAAGCCTCATAAGCGGGCGCGCCTCGGTTTGTCGCGCACATTCCAGAATACACTCCTGTTTGACGAAATGACCGTGGAAGAGAACGCCATGGTCGCCAGTGAAGCTCGTACCCGTCTATCGGTTTGGACGTATATGTTGCGGTTGCCCGCCGTTTGGCGTACGGAAAGGGACAGGCGGGAAACGGCGCGCCAAGCGTTGAAAATAGTCGGCCTGGTCGAGAAATCGAGAGAAGAGGCTGGAAATCTGCCGGCCGGTGAAAGGCGCCTTTTGGAGATAGCGCGGGCTCTGGCGGCTACCCCGGAACTAATCATGCTGGACGAACCGGCCGCCGGACTGAATAATGCCGAGACGGACCTCCTGAAAAGCGCTATCCGGAAGATAAGGGACCAGGGCATAACCATATTGCTAGTTGAGCACGATATGGGTCTGGTTATGGACGTATCCGACGAGATTGTTGTGCTGGACCAGGGCGAGAAGATTGCCGAGGGGCCGCCCTTTCTCATCCAAGAGGACGAAAGGGTAATCGAAGCTTACTTAGGGAGCGCCGACGATGCTTAAAATCGAACGGCTGGTTGCCGGTTACGGCCATGTCGTAGCTTTAAAAGGCGTCGACCTTGAGGTCAAACAAGGCGAAATCGTCACGGTTATAGGGGCCAACGGTTCCGGTAAGAGCACGCTTCTGAAAACCGTTTCCGGCCAGCTAAAACCGCAAAGAGGGAAAGTGGAATTCGAGGGTGTGAACATCACGGGCCGGCCGGCCGAGAAGGTCGTCACAGCGGGTTTAAGCCTTGTTCCCGAAGGCAGGCAGCTGTTCCCTGATATGTCTGTTCGCGAGAACCTGGAGATGGGCGGCTATGTCTTTTTGAAACGCCGCCGCCGCGCCGCCTTTGACGAGCAGCTGGCTTTCGTTCTCGACCTATTCCCCGTTTTGGCGGAAAGGACAAACCAGCCGGCCTCGACGTTAAGCGGCGGGGAGCAGCAAATGTTGGCCGTAGGCCGGGCTTTGATGAGCCGGCCGCGTCTGTTGATGCTGGACGAGCCGTCGATGGGACTGGCGCCGAAAGTCATTAAATCGATTTTTAGCGCTCTGGACAGGCTCAATAAAGAAGGGTTGACTATATTGCTCGTTGAGCAGGATGCTAATATAGCGCTTAATATCGCCGACCGCGGTTATGTATTCCAGACAGGTCAATGTGTCATGGACGATACGGGACAGAATCTTCTGAACGATCCGGCGGTCAAGGAAATCTACTTTGGGAAGAAGATATAGGGGGGCGCATGGGTAGAATCTGGAATCCCGAATATGAACAGATGCCGCGGGAGAAACTTAGGGAGCTGCAGTTGCAGCGCCTGCAATGGGTCGTTAAATGGGCTTACGAAAGGGTACCCGCTTATCAGCAGAAATTCGACGCCGCCGGCCTGAAACCGAAAGACATCCGGTCGCTTACCGACCTGGCCAAAGTGCCGTTTACATCGAAAGACGAACTCAAAGAAGACTATCCGTACGGTTTCTTCGCGCTTCCGATGAGCAAGATCGTCCGTATTCATTCAACTTCGGGTACGACCGGGACGCCTGTCGTCGTCGGTTACTCGCGAGGCGACCTTAATACCTGGTCGGAGCTGGTGGCTCGCCTCATTACGGCCGCCGGTGTTACCGAGGACGATTTGGCCCAAGTCTCCTTCGGTTACGGCATGTTTACCGGAGGTTTCGGATTGCATTACGGGCTGGAACGCGTCGGCGCGGCTGTTCTGCCGGCGTCCACCGGCAACACAGAACGGCATGTTCAGATCATGCGCGATTTCGGCACGACGTTGTTGATCGGCACGCCGACGTACGCGCTTCATCTGGCTGAGGTCGCCGCGGGAATGAATATCGACATCCGGGAACTTCCTTTGAGAGTCGGGATGTTTGGCTCCGAGCCCTGGAGTGAAGGTATGCGTCAGGAAATCCAGCAGCGTATGGGTATCCTGGCAACTGACAACTACGGGCTGACCGAGGTAATGGGGCCGGGTGTGGCCGGCGAGTGCGAGCACCAGAACGGCTTGCACTTCAACGAGGACCATTTCATCCCGGAAATAATCAATCCCGAAACCGGACAACCGGCCGCGGCGGGAAAGAAAGGCGAGCTGGTCATAACCACCTTGACCAAAGAGGGATTTCCAATGATCAGGTACCGAACGCGGGATTTGACTTACCTCATCGACGAGCCTTGCGCCTGCGGCCGGACGCTTATTAAGATGGCCAGGGTTCTCGGCCGGACCGATGACATGCTTATAATCAAGGGCGTCAACGTCTTTCCGTCGCAGATCGAACAGGTCTTAACGGAAATCGAGGGCGTTGAGCCTCAGTATCAGATAATCCTTAAAAAGAAGGGCGTCTTGGATGACATTGAGGTTAATGTGGAAGTCCGCGAGGATGTTTTTCCCGACGCCATGCGGAAACTTGTTGAATTCGAAAGGGAAATCGAGAGCCGTCTGCAGACGGCTCTGGGTATATTCGTTAAAGTCAAACTGGTCGAGCCGAAGTCCATCGAGCGGACCGGAGGCAAAGCCCAACGGATAGTGGACAGGAGGGACTGACATGCTGTGGGACGAGAAACACGAAGCCATGAGCCGGGAAGACCTGGAGAGGCTGCAGTTTGCGAGGCTGAAAGACACGCTTGAGCGCGTCTACGGCAATGTCCCGTTCTATAAAGCGCAGTTCGATGAGGCCGGCGTCAAACCGGATGACATAAAGAACCTGGCCGACTTGACCAAAGTCCCGTTTACCACGAAACAAGACTTGCGGGATAATTACCCGTTCAAGCTGTTTGCGGTTCCTCGCGACGATGTCGTGCGGGTGCACGCGTCGTCGGGGACGACCGGCCAGGTAACCGTGGTCGGCTACACCCGGAAAGATATCGACGAGTGGGCCGGGTTGATTGCCAGATGCCTTGTATCTTGCGGGGCCGGTAAAAGCGATACGATGCAGATTGCCTACGGCTACGGACTTTTCACGGGCGGTTTGGGATTGCACTACGGCGTGGAGAAACTGGGCGGCATGGCTATCCCTATGTCCGGCGGCAACACCCAGCGGCAAATCAAGGTTATGCAGGATTTTGCGGCGACGGTTTTATGCTGCACCCCTTCATATGCCCTTCATTTGGCGGAAGCCGCAGCCGAGATGGGCGTGGATATCCGCAAGCTTCCGCTTAAGATCGGAGTCTTCGGGGCGGAACCGTGGAGCGAAAGCATGCGGAAGCAGGCCGAAGAAAAGATGGGCATCGACGCGTTCGATATTTATGGTCTGTCTGAAGTCTTAGGGCCTGGCGTGTCCTGCGAGTGTTCGGCCAAGAACGGTTTGCATGTTTTCGAGGATCACTTCATTCCGGAGATCGTTAATCCGGAAACGGGTGAGCGGATGCCGGAAGGGGAGCCCGGGGAACTGGTCTTTACCTCCTTGATGAAGGAGGCGACCCCGGTTATCAGATATAGGTCAAAAGACATTACGAAGCTGAGTCACGAGCCTTGCACCTGCGGCCGGACGCACGCCCGGATGGCCCGCGTTTTCGGCCGTTCCGACGATATGCTGATCATCCGGGGTGTAAACTTCTTCCCGTCCCAGGTTGAGGATATCCTGGTTGCCATCGAGGGCGTCGAGCCTCATTACCAAATAGTCGTTGACCGGTCGGGGGTTATGGACGACGTCGAGGTCCAGGTCGAGGTCGCGCCGGATATATTCTCGGACGAGATTAAGGTGCTGGAAAGGCTGGAGAAGAAGATCTCCGCCGCGATCCGGGATGAGCTGGGGATAGGCGTTACGATAAAGCTGGTCGAACCGAAGTCCATCCAGCGCAGCGAAGGCAAAGCCAAACGCGTCGTCGACAAACGCGACCTGAAGAAGTAGAGGCGGAAGTGACGACAGAGACCATAGAGAGAAGACGAACGTAAAATATTAATTCCTCTCCCCTGGGGGGAGAGGATTAAGGTGAGGGGGCCAAAATGTCAGTCAAACAAATATCAGTATTCTTAGAAAACCGTTCGGGCAGGTTATATGAACTCTGCGACGAACTGGGCAAGGCCGGCATCAACATGAGGGCGCTGTCCATCGGCGAAGCCGCTGACTTCGGTATCGTTCGCATGATCGTTAACGACCCGGCCGCGGCCCGTAAAATGCTGGCCGACGCGGGTTTTACAGTCGCTGAAACCGACGTTCTGGCTGTCGAGATACCGGACGTTCCGGGCGGCCTGGCCAAAGTTCTCGGCGCTCTTAAAGACAAAGGGATCAACGTAGAATACGCTTACGCCTTCGTGGCGAGAAGCGGAGATAAAGCCATCGTCAGTATGCGCGTCGAGGATGTCGACGCGGCCGAATTCGCCTTAACCGCCGCCGGCTACACGCTTCTGGACGCAGCTCAACTTCAAAATCTATAATTGCCGGACTTTCCTAAGGGGATCAAGCCCTTAAGGTCGGGAGATAATTCTCCCGACCTTTCCTATTAGGCGCCCACGCTGTCTGCGTAGACGGCCATTGACTGTTTCATAAATTCAGCCAGGCCCGGTCTGATGTTTTCATAGACTTTCTTAAAACGCGGGTCGGCGACATACATCTTTCCTAAACCTTTAAAGATCTCCGCCGTGCAAGGGTAGAAGTACTTATCAATGTGTTTAAACCACCGCCCCGCCTGCTCTTGCGCCTCGCTGTCGCTCGGCGCTACCCCTGCCTCCATAACGTCGGCCAACCGCTGGTGAATTTCGGCGCTCTCGGCGCCGATCCTATCCCAGTCCGCCTTGGTGTATTTGGCGGTCCGGCGTTCGCTTTCCCGATAGGCCTCGGTACCGCCCCAGCGCCCCCGCGCTTCTTTCTTGTATTCTTCGATAGTCGCCTCGTCGAAGGCGCCAAACATCTCCTCGTTGCTCATTATTGAACCCCTTTCCATGGCATCTAGAGTTTTATCCACAGCTCCGATAAGTTTATTGATCCGTTGGTTCTTCTCCCGCAGGATTTGTTTATGCGTCAAGAGCGCATCTTGACGCTCGTAGCCGGGCTGGTCGAGAATCTCTTTTATCTCGCCTAACCCGAAACCCAGCTCTTTGAAAAAAAGAATCTCCTGCAAGCGGATCAAGTCCGCCTCGGAATACTGCCTATAGCCGGCCTGGCTGGCGGCGGCCGGCTTTAGCAAGCCGATTTCGTCGTAATGGTGCAACGTTCGGACGCTTACGCCGGCGATATCGGCGACTTCCTTGATTCTTTTCAACACGAGAATCCTCCTGTGGTCCAACTAATCAATTGTCCAATTAATAGGATAAACCCTAACGTAACGTCATAGTCAAGCAAAGCACTAATAATCCAATTAAATATAAACCAGCAGATAAAAGCGGATAGACTACAGGAAGATAAAATCAAACAACCAGATAATCCACTCCAGCGCTTTGGAGCGCTGGAGTGGTGCAACCGTCTATCATTGTCGAACCGTATATTAACGACAGAAGATGTGCTAATCTTTTCGCATAAGTAACGATGATTACAAGCTAGGTTGAACATTGGAAGACAGCAAGAAATCGAACACAAAAGCATACTTGACTTACGCAATCTGCTCATTAATAATTGCCGGCTATGCCGGCGCTTATTACTGGTTGGGATATCAGGGTCTGCCGGCTTCGACCCTCGCCGTCGTTAAGGCGGCGATGTACCTGGCGGTACCGGCGCTGGCCGCCTTCACGGCCTTTGTCGCCTGGATCTTCGCCGAACGGACTTATAAGCGGTCAATGTTTTTCTTGGCCGTCGCTACTGTACTTATGGTCTCCGGCGAAACCGTTTGGATAGCGCAGTCTTTGGCCAAGGCGGGAGCAGTCGCGGCCCGGACGGGTTTGGGCGATTATCTGATTTCCGGCGGCTACTTATTTTTATGGGCGCTTCTCCTTTCAATGGCTAGGTTTAAGAATCTGCGCTTCCAGACCAACTTGAGGCGCTTGGTCGACGTTTATCTATACCTGCTCTTCACGGCCCTCCTTGTGTGGAACATCAACTTCCGCTATGTGTTTCTAAAGATTAGTTCCTTTACCAATCTGGCGAACATAATAGTCGCCGTCGCCCCGATCCTAATTCTCGCGCTGGTCTTCGGCGTCGCCGCCAATACGGTCGGTTTTAAGCGCGGCCGCTGGCGCCCGTGGGACGTCTTAATCGCGCTCGGTGTAAGCTCATTGATCGCGGCCAGCGTAGGATTTACCTATCTCTCGGTTCGCGGCGCCTACTCGCCGGCGAATCCGGTGACCGCACTGCCCGATATCGGCTGGATGGCCGGTTACTTCATGTTTTTCCTGGCCGGAGCCTCATACCTTATGGCCGACGATAAATCTATCCATAAAGTCGATGAGGTGCGCGAACCAAGGCTCTTCAGCATGCCTCGCGAACTTCTCATCTACATTTCGATTCTCGGTTCGATTCTTTTGTTCTTGCCGCTGGCCTTCATGGATAATCCGGCCGCCTACGATAACTGGGTAATCCTGGTTTGCACCGTAATGCTCGTGCTGCTTGTTATCCTGCGAGCCTTCTTGTATGTGTCCTCGACCAACAAGCTCGTTTTAACCTCTCTAGTCGATTTGTTAACATGCGTAAACAACTACCAGTATCTTCAAACCAAACTGGATGCCGAACTGTCGCGTGCCATGCGATACAATGAGACTCTGTCGATCGCGTTGATCGATCTCTATAAATTCAGCGAGGTCAACAAGACACGCGGCCACGCCATGGGGGACGCCATCCTCAAGTCGTTCGCCAAGGTTTTACGTACTTACCTGCGTTTGCCGGACAGCGTCTGCCGCATCGGAGGCGACGAGTTTGCGATTATTCTGCCGCAGACGGGGTTGGACGGCGCGGAGACGGTATGCAACAGGATCAAGGAGACGCTGAAGGACAAGAATCATTCCGCGGTTTCCGTCTTTTTAAACGGCGTCAGCTGCGGTATCAGCTCCTACCCCGACCATGGCGAGGATCGGCAAACGCTGTTGGATAACGCGGAGATAGCGCTGAAATGGGCGGAGTCTCATGGCCGGGACCAGGTCGCGGTCTTTAACGCCAAGAAAATGGGCCAAATCGGGCAGAGCGGGGACGTTGCGGAAAACGGAAGTTAATCCTTGAACTCGTCCGGCCAGTGGATTTTCATCCAAGCCAGGATTTTCGCCGCTGATTCGTTCTGTTCCTCTTTGTGCCCCTCGACCGTAACCTCGGGATTCTTCGGCGGTTCATAGGTCGAGCCGAGGCCGGGCACGTTTTTCGCTTTGTCAATCTTCGCGTCGGCGTAGATATTTTTCGGATCGCGGTCGACGCAGACTTCCTGCGGACAATAAACGTAGACCTCGCAGAAACGGTCTATCGAGTCCCGGGCGGCGTCCCGGTAGCGATTCAGATTGCCGGTCGCGTCGAAGATGACGTTCACCCCGTTGTCGGCTAGTATCTTCCCCAAATACAACATAACGTTGTAGAACCATTCACGTTCTTCCGGGGAATAGGTCGGGTTAGGCGTCAGCACCTTGCGCAACTCGTCCGATTCCAACCGTTGGGCCGGAACGCCTTCCTGATCCAGCAAAGACTTTAGAGTCCGGGCCCGCCGCGATTTGCCGGAAGCCGGGGTGCCGGTGAGCCAGACGGCGAAACCCTGTCTCATGGTTTCTCCAGGTAAGGTCCAATATCGGCCGGGCTGAACTTGTCCGCGGCCAGCATGTTTAAGACGAAGTTGAATAATTTCTGACGGATTTCATCGGTCAGGTTCGGATACCAGACGGGTGAGGCGACCACCAGGCCGCGCCAGGCATAGAAGGGCTGGATGACCGTCATGACCTCGCCGTCGCCGCTATTCTCCAGATACTCGCGCCAGAATATCTCAAACAGCTCTTTGAACGGACCCTCGAAGGCGCCGCCTTGCTGCAGCGCGTAGAAAATGTAATTTATGCTCATCGCGGCCACGTCGTCGGCTGCTTCGCCGAATTCGCCGCGGCTTCTGTCAAGGACCATGAAGTCCGTCCCCGTGTCCTCCAGGAAGAGTACGTTCCAGGGGTGAAAATCTCCGTGTTCGACGCAAAGACGGCTGGCTCGGTCCCGCAGCCGCCAGCGCCAGTCAACGCACTTCATCTCGATATCGCGCAAGACGCCGGCGTAGGGGAAGGCCCAGTCCTCAGGGTAGCTGTCAATCAGGCCCATAATGCATTCGCCTTGTCCGACCAGGTCGCGGATCCGTCTGACATAGAGTTCGGGGGCGTCTTTCTTAACGGCGTGAATTTCTGTCAGGTATTTGCTCAAAGCCCGGCAGCGTTCACGGTCGTTATCGGTCAGCGCCCCGTCGCTCTTGATACGTTCCAGGTCCCGGAAATACTCTCTCCCCCCGGCATACTTGTCGAAGATGAAGAAGTTGTCGGCCGCGCCTATCGAAATAAGCTGCCCGTCCTTCGTAATCGCGCCGGTATCCATCAGCTCTATATGCCGCGGCAGTTTATTGAACGTCTCTCCCGCCAGCACGACGCCGTGAGCCCGGTCGGCCAAGAAATCGTGTCCGAAACCGCCGTCGGTTCGGGCGCTGCCCAGGACGGCTTTCTGGATCACACCGTTCAGCTCGTATTCAATTAACACAGGCTCGCCGTATCCGAAGCCCTTGAGCTCGTCGTTTTCTCCTGTAGACGGCATGCCGCCGACGGATATTAACTTAGAGCCGGGACCGACAACATAGCTCAGATACTTTTGGACTTCGTCGTGCTTTAATTCAGGCATAAGAATCCTTATCGTGTGATTCCGTCATTGCAAGACCCGTGAAGTTTACCCGCCGAGTTCTTTGGCGGGCAACCTCCGCTTCAACCTCTAACAATGATAACATTATCTCATGGTTAGCCAAGGTATCAGACTCGGTAGATTAATGGGCATCGAGATAAGGGTGTCTTTCAGCTGGTTCGTAATTTTCGGGCTGGTGACAGTCCTGCTGGCAACGGCGTACTTCCCCCAAGCTTATCCGAACCTCCCGCGTAACGAGTACCTGATTCTTGGTTTTGTCACTTCATTCTTGTTTTTCGTGTCGGTCCTCCTGCACGAGTTGTCGCATTCCGTCATCGCGCGTTTTAACCACATCAACATCAGGAGCATAACCCTGTTTATTTTTGGCGGCGTGGCTCACATGGACGAGGACCCCTCTACACCGGCAGCGGAGTTCTTGATGGCCGTAGCCGGACCTTTCGCGAGCATCATCTTATCAGGCTTATTCGCCGGCGCTTACCTGACGGCGGGGACGTTAAAGCTCGGGGTGCTCTTCACCGGCCCGTTATTGTACCTGGCTATCATCAACATCTACCTGGCAGTCTTCAATCTGATTCCCGGTTATCCCTTAGACGGCGGCCGCGTTTTGCGGGCCTTTCTCTGGGCGATTACCAAAGATATCCGCCGGGCCACGCGGATCGCCTCGTTAATGGGCCAGGCCTTTGCCATGCTGTTGATTTTCAGCGGGCTCTATATGATTTTTGTCGAGCGGGCGTTCTGGGTGAATGGTCTGTGGTTTATCTTCATCGGCATTTTCTTGCAGCAGGTGGCCGCCGCCGGTTACGAGGAAGTCGTGATGCATTTGACTCTTTCCGGGGTAAAGGTAAAAGACATAATGACTCCGGACGTCGTTACGGTCGGGGCGGCTACGATGGTGAACGACCTTGTAAATGACTACTTTATGCGTTATAAACACAGCAAGTTCCCGGTTGTCGAGGGCGGAGCGGTAATAGGCGTAGTAACCCTGCAGAGCATTCAAGACGTACCGCGGGACGAGTGGGACAGGACGCGGACCCGGGCAGTGACGCCGTCTTTTGATAAGCGAGCCGAGGTGCTGCCTGAGATGATGGCGGAGGAGGCCATCGCCCGGATGACCGACATCCATGTCGGCTATCTGCTCGTTATGGAGGACGGGGATATCAAAGGGATTCTGACTATGCGGGACCTGGCCGGCGCGATTCAGATGCGCCGCAATTTGGGGGTTTAGATGGACCATTCCAACTCCATTCTCACTAAATCAGTCCAGGAACAGCTGCACAAGATCAAGCGGGCCGATATCTTGATCGGTATTCCGAGCTACGGAGATTCGGAGACGATCAATCACGTCATTTCCACCGCCGGAGCAGGCATCGCCAGGTTTTATCCCGGGCTAAAGGGCGTGATTGTAAATTCTTACGGAGCCAGGCCGGGCGACCGTACCACCCACGAAGCGGCCCAGGCGGCGGTCGTTCCATTCGGCATAGACAAGATCGTCGCCCACTACACCGGCATTTCCGGCAAAGGCAGCGCTTTCAGGATGATTTTCGAGATTGCTGACCGGCTGGGCGCCCGCATCGTTATGACCTTGGACGCCGACCTGAAAAGTATCAAACCGACCTGGATAAAACTTCTGGCCGACCCGGTCTACAAGTTGAGCTACGGCTTCGTTACCCCATATTATCTGAGACACAAACACGATGGGACCATCACCAATAGCATCGTTTACCCGTTAACGCGCGCTTTATACGGCCGCCGTGTCCGTCAACCGATCGGCGGGGAGTTCTGTTTCAGCGGGGCGCTGGCCAAGATTTACGCGCACCAGCAGGTTTGGAGCACCGATATCGCGCGGTTCGGCATCGACGTCTGGATGACAACCACGGCGATTACAGAAGGTTTCCGGTTGGCGCAGGCCAGCATGGGGGTTAAACTGCACGACGACAAAGACCCGGCGAGCGACTTGGCGCCGATGTTTAAGCAAGTCACGGGGACGTGTTTTAAACTGATGGGCGAGAATGAGGTCAGGTGGAAGGCGATCACCGGCAGCAACCACATCTTCACCTATGGCGCGAAGAGGCGTTGGCGTGAGCCGCCCGGCAGGACGGAACGTCCGCGAAAGCTGGTCGAGCACTTCAAGGCTGGGTTTCGCACCCATCAGGCGTTCTTAAAACACTACTTGAGCCCGGCCAATTTCCAGGCGCTCACCAATATCGCCTCGGCCGGAGAGGACGTGTTCCACTTTCCCGAAGAGCTATGGGCCAGGGTCGTTTACGATTTCGCGGTCGCCTATAATTTCTCGGGCGAGGACCCCGAAATGGTGGTCGGTTTGCTGACGCCGGTTTATTACGGCCGGACGGCCTCTTTCATCCTGGAGGTCCAAGGCATGAGCGACATCATGGTCGAGTCGCTGATCGAAGGGCAGGCGCTGCTATACGAGGATAATAAGAGTTACCTTATTAAAAGATGGAACGAAGCGAAGAAACTAATGGAAAAGGGGACGTAACATGGATAAGTGGATACGGTGGATAGCCGGCGTCGTTATCATTTTCTTCTTAGTGTTCGGGACTATGTTGATGACATACTACACGGATTTTCTGTGGTTTAAAGAACTGGGCTACTCGGCTGTCTTCATCAAGGTGCTCATCACCAAGATTTCTCTAGGCCTGATATTCGGAGCCGCGTTTTTCGCGATATTCTATTCCAACGTTCTCTTGACCAGACGGCTTGCACCCAAGTTCCGCGTGTCGTATTTGACCGGGGTGATCCAGCTAAAAGGCGTGTTTCTAGAACAATATCTGAACCGGATCCTCTTGGCTATAGCCGCAGTTCTAAGTTTTATTGCCGCTTCAAGCGCCTCCGGAGTCTGGGAACGCTGGCTTCTGTTTCTTAACGCTACGCCCTTCGGCACCGTCGACCCGATTTTCGGCAACGACATCTCGTTCTACGTTTTCAAGTTACCTTTCTGGCAGTTTCTCTGGGGTTTCTTCTTCGCGGCGTTGGTTGTCAGCGCTATATTTGCCATGGCCGTTCACGTGTTGGACGGCGGTATAAGGGTGGTGCCGGGAGAGCAGAAGTTTGCCGACCACGTCAAAGCGCATATCTCGATTCTCGCGGCCGCGTTAAGCGTGATGCTGGCGCTTGGATTCAGGTTACTGCAGTACGGCTTGCTGTATTCCGACAGAGGCGTCGCCTTCGGCGCGAGCTACACCGATGTTCATGCCGAACTACCGGTGTTCTCAATAATGATTGTCGTGTCTCTGGTTACAGCCGCTTTGTTCCTGGTCAACATCCGGGTTAAAGGCTGGAAGCTGCCTTTGGCCGGTTTGGCGATCCTCGTCGTCTCGCTGGTCGTCTTCGCCGGCGTCTATCCCGCTTTCGTTCAGCAATACAGGGTGTCTCCGAACGAGATAGCGGTAGAGAATCCGTATATCAAACGGAATATTGAATTCACGAGAAAAGCGTACGGCCTGGAGAACGTGAAGAGCCGGCCTTATTCGGCAGACACCCCTATGACCGCGCAGCTGCTGGAAGAGAACAAAGCCACCGTCCAGAATATCCGCCTATGGGATTGGAGGCCTCTGACTAAGACCTTCAATCAGCTGCAGGCCATCCGGCTATACTACGATTTCGCCGACGTCGATATCGACCGCTATACATTGGACGGCGCCTACACGCAAACGACGCTCGCGGCGCGTGAGATGAACATCGACCAGCTGCCTGAGACGGCTAAGACCTGGGTCAATCAGCATATGGTTTATACGCACGGCTACGGGATCGTGATGAATCCGGTCAATAAGGTGACGGCCGAAGGATTGCCGGACCTGGTAGTCAAGGACATACCGCCGTCGTCAAAGGTTCTCAAGATCGACCGGCCGGAAATTTATTACGGGGAGAAGACCAACGACTATGTTTTGATCAATACGAATACCAACGAGTTCGACTACCCCAAAGGCGATAAAAACCAATACACGAAGTACAAGGGCACGGGCGGCGTGCCGGTCGGTTCCTTCTTTAATAAACTTATGTACGCGTGGCGGTTCGCGTCCCTAAAATTGCTGGTGTCGTCGACATTGACGGCGGACAGCAAGGTTCTATTCAACCGGAACATTACGACTCGCACGGATACCCTGGCGCCGTTCCTTTACTATGACAAAGACCCGTATATCGTGGCGGCGCCGGACGGCAAGGGCAAGAACCGTCTCTTCTGGATCTACGACGCCTATACGGTCTCCGACATGTATCCCTACTCGACGCCGTATTCGGACGGCGGGCGCTGGAACTACATCAGAAACTCGGTCAAAGTCGTCATCGACGCTTATAACGGCACGACGGATTTCTACATCGTGGACAAGAAGGACCCGGTCATCAAGACCTACGCCAAGATCTTCCCGACCTTGTTTAAAACGAAAGAGATGCCGGCAGCGCTTAAGAAACACTGGCGCTACCCCGAGAACCTCTTCAACGTCCAGGCCTACATGTATGCGACCTACCATATGCTCGATCCGCAAGTCTTCTACAACAAGGAGGATATGTGGCAGGTGGCCAAGGAGACTTTTCAGGGTGGAGCCCAGCAGATGGATCCTTATTACATGATTATGCGGCTGCCGGGAGACAAGCGCGAGGACTTCATGCTGATAACGCCGTTTACCCCGGCCAAGAAGAACAACATGGTCGCCTGGTTGTCGGCCAACTGCGACAGTCCGACCTACGGAGAACTGGTCGTCTATAAATTCAGCAAGGACAAGCTGGTGTTCGGGCCGATGCAGATTGAAGCCCGCATCAATCAGGACCCGGCCATCTCCCAGTTTCTGACCTTGGTCAGCCAGCGCGGTTCCACCATATCCAAAGGGCCGCTGCTTGTTATTCCGTTGGCCGGGTCTCTGCTTTATGTTCAGCCTCTGTATATCCAAGCGGAACAGGGTGAATTGCCGGAACTCAAACGGGTTTTTGTCTCCTATAGCGACAAGGTTGTCATGGAGGCGTCGTTGCCCGACGCGCTGGCCAGATTATTCGGCGCGCCCACCGGGACGCAGGTCGAATCGCCTGCGGCCGGGGCTGCTACTGGCGCGGCGGCGACCGCCTCACCTCAGGTGAAGGCTTTAATCGCCGAAGCGCTGGATCATTATAACCGGGCGATCGAGGCGCAGAAGGCCGGCGATTGGACGACTTACGGAACCGAGTTGCAAGCCTTACGGGGCACATTGATCCAGCTCCAGCAGGCGCAGAATCAATAAACTACTGAAACGCCCTAAATTTGTTCGCAATTGATTGTAATTATGGTTACAATGACATAGTATGACAGAAACTGGAAGGAGGCAGGTCTTGGAACGCACCCGAGTACCCGAGGGCGTAATACAACGGTTATCGACATACTTACGGTGTCTAACCAGTTTCAAGCGTGACGGCCTAACTGTCGTATCTTCCCAAAAGTTGAGCATGTCAGCTAGGGTAAACCCCGCCCAGATCCGCCGCGACCTGTCGTATTTCGGTTCATTCGGAAGACGGGGCTTAGGCTACGATATAGATGGTCTGATCAACGTAATCTCGGATATTCTTGGCGTCAAGCACATCAACGATATCGCGTTGGTAGGCGTTGGTATGCTGGGCCGTGCCATCTTGGGATATTCCGGCTTGAAAGAGCAAGGTTTCCGCATTGCCTACGCGTTTGACAACGACCGCTCCAAGATCGGTAAGACCATCGGCGGGGTCAAGATCCAGGGTATCGGCGACATCAAACCGACAATCGAGAAAAACAGAGTCTCAATCGGTATCATCTCCGTGCCTGGTGAGGCCGCCCAGGTCATCGCCGACATTCTTGTGGAAAGCGGCGTCCAGATAATCCTGAATTACACCCCGACGCCGGTTGCCGTGCCCGAAGACATCCAGTTGCATACCTCTGACCCAGCCAGAGAACTTCTCCACACCCTTTACTACATCACGAGAGTCACCAAGAAATAACGATGATTTGACAACAACTTACCCTTAGGTGTAATTTTTAGGCGAAGTCAAAATACCCGGCGTTGGTAAATAGGGGGGAGTTTTTGCGTCGTCTTAAGCGGACAAGCTTAATTTTGCTCGCCATTGTCCTTATCATAAGCGGCATTTCCTGTACCGGTAACGGTAGCACCCAAGAAACAACCTCCCAAGACAAAACTAAAATATCCGGTTCCGTTAAAGTCGGAGATGTTGCCCCCGATTTTGAAATGCGCAACCAGGCGCAATTAAAGGTATCCCTCTCCGAATTCAAGGGAAAAAAGAACGTCGTCGTGGTGTTTTACCCCGCTGATTTTACGCCCGTCTGAACGGGCGAGCTGTCCCTGTACCGCGATGACTACACGCGGATACAAGGGATGAACACCGAGGTCCTCGGTGTAAGCGCGGACAACTGGCCTTGCCATGCGGAGTTCAGTAAGCAGTTAAAGCTTCCGTTCGATTTGCTGTCCGACTGGAAACGAGACGTTAGTCCGATGTATGGCGCGTGGGATGAAACCGAACTAACCTCGACGCGCAAGAGTTTTCTAATAGACAAGACCGGCAAGGTCGTGTTTACGCAGGAAGCCGAGTTAACCAAACCCCGCGACCACGCGGCGATGATGAAAGCTATCGAGGATCTTGCTAAGAAAGGCGGCGGCTAATGTCGCTTAGGCGACCGGCTCTTAAGAGTCTGCTATTAATAATGTGCTGCCTGGCACTATTCGGCCTGGCGGCTGGAGGTTGTGCCAAGAAGGGCAGCACCGGCCTCACTTTCTATGAATTCTTCGATCCGACCTGACCGCGATGTATCAATATGAAGCCCATCGTGAATGAGGCTCAGTCAAAATACTCCGACAAAATCACCTTCGAACTGTACGACATTACCAACGGCAAGAACGACGCCATAGCGACCAAGTACAAGGTTTATCTAACGCCGACTTTCGTCATCATTGACAGCGATCAAAAAGAAATCGACCGGTTGATCGGCGAAGTGCCGAAGGCCACTCTAGAAAAATTCATCACAGGCAATATCGAGAAACACGGGAAGTCCAACTAAATAGACGAAACGTTTCTCCGACTTTAGTCAGTCCCTCGCGGACGGCTAGAGCGATCCCCGGCATGATTGTCGGGGTCAGGGTAACGGGAGCGATCCCGGTGCCTCCCTCGATTAGGAAAGGAGGACGCGCGCCTGTCGGCGCACGTGTCTTTCCTAAGGAGGAGGTGGTACCGGGATTTTTGCTACAAGAGCTAAAACAATGACGGATCAAGAGATGTTAGGAGAGGGGTGAGACAAGCTTGGCAACAAAACTGACTAGACGAGAATTTCTAATGGTAACGGCCGCCGGCGCAACAACGGCCGCGCTGACCAATCTCGGATTCGATATGTCGGCGCTCGCGAAAGTCGCGACGACGCTAAGGATCGCCGAGGCCAAAGAAAACTTCACCGTCTGCTGCTTCTGTTCGGTCGGTTGCGGCGCTATCGTGCACACCAAGGAAGGCAAGATGCTGAACCTTGAAGGCGATCCCGCCAACCCGATTAACGAAGGAACGTTGTGTTCCAAGGGACAATCCATGTACCAGCTGGCCAACAACAAGAAACGCATCACCAAGGTCATGTACCGTGCGGCCGGCGCTACGGAGTGGCAGACCAGGGACTGGAATTGGGCCCTTAAAGAAATCGCCAAGAAGGTCAAGGCGACCCGGGACGCGTCGTTTAAAGAAAAAGACGAGGCGGGCATCACGGTCAACCGGACCGAGGCTCTGGCGCAACTAGGCGGCGCCGCGCACGACAACGAGGAGTGCTATCTGCTCTCTAAGCTTGGCCGGGCGTTGGGAATCGTCTACCTGGAACACCAGGCTCGTATATGACACTCACCAAGCGTGGCCAGTTTAGGCCCGACGTTTGGCAGAGGCGCCATGACCAACAGCTGGAACGACCTCCAGAACGCAGATGTTTACATGGTCTGCGGCGGTAATCCGGCTGAGAATCACCCCATTTCCTTTAAATGGATGACCAAGGGTATGAGCAACGGCGCCAAGTTGATCGTCGTCGACCCACGGTTTACAAGAACGGCTTCGCGAGCGGACGTGTTCGCCCATCTTCGGCCGGGCACCGACATCGCGTTCTTCGGCGGCATGATCAACTACATACTCAGCAACAACCTCTGGTTTGACGAGTACGTTAAGCAGTACACCAACGCTTCGTATCTCATCAATCCGAACTATTCATTCAAAGACGGTATGTTCAGCGGGTACGACGAGAAAGAGAAGAAATACAAGTTCGACACCTGGACATACCAGACGGACGCCGCGGGCGCGACGCTAAAGGATCCGACGCTGCAGAATCCGCAGTGTGTGTTCCAGTTGATGAAGACCCATTACTCGCGCTATACGCCGGACATCATCGCTAAGACCTGCGGTATGCCGAAGGCCGAGTTCGAAGAGATCTGCAAGCTCTACGCTTCGACCGGCAAACCGGACAAGGCGGGTACGCTCCTGTACGCGATGGGTCTGACGCAACACACGACCGGCGTCAACAACATCAGGGCGTTCGCCATCATCCAGTGTCTCCTGGGCAACATGGGTATCGCCGGCGGCGGGATCAACGCGATGCGCGGCGAGAGCAACGTCCAGGGCTCGACCGACTTTGGCCTGCTGGCAGGCACGCTGCCTGGTTACAACAACCTGCCGAACGCGGCGACCACGCCGACTTTGGCCAAGTACAAAGAGGTCGAGGTCACCAAGACAGGCTTTACGCAGAACCGTGCCAAGTGGGTTATTAGCATGCTCAAGTCCTGGTGGGGCGACGCGGCGGCGGCGGGCAACGACTTCCGGTATGACTGGCTGCCGAAGAACGGAGCCGGTTTCCAGAAGAAAGGTTACACTTGGACCGCGCTCTTCGAAGCCATGTACGCGGGTGAGATTAAAGGCTTGATGTGCTGGGGTCAGAACCCGGCTATCTCCGGTCCTAACAGCAATCTAGAGGCTAAAGCTCTCGAGAAGCTGGACTGGCTGATGGTCGCTGACCTCTGGGAAACAGAAACGGCGGCTTTCTGGAAGCGTCCGGGCGCTACACCGGCCAATATCAAGACCGAGGTCTTCCTATTGCCGGTGGTAGGTTCGTACGAGAAGGAAGGCAGCATTGCCAACTCCAGCCGTTTGATTCAGTGGCGGTATAAAGCCACCCAGGGTCCCGGCGAGGCGGAGGACGATCTGCAGATTCTGAATCAGCTAGGCAAGGAAATTCAGGCTCTGTATAAGGCCGACGCCAAAGCGAAGTTCCCGGATCCCATCGTCAACCTGACGTGGAACTACGGCGACAAGATCGACCCGAACGAAGTCGCCAAGGAGATCAACGGCTACACCATAGCGGACAAAAAGCCGATGGTTAGTTTCGCCGCTCTGACCGACACCGGGACGACCGCCTGTGGTTGCTGGATTTATTCCGGCTACTTCAACAACGCGGATATCGCCAAAGCTCCGTGTAAGAGACGCGATAACACGACGGACACGACCGGACTTGGAATCTTCAAAGACTGGGCGTTCAGCTGGCCGGTCAACCGCCGGATCATCTACAATAGAGCGTCCTGCAACGCGGCCGGAACGCCGTGGAATCCGAAGAGGGTTCTGGTGGCCTGGGACGGCGCGAAGTGGATAACCAACGACGTGCCCGACTTCGCCGCGGTAGCTGGTACGCCTCCGGCACCGAACACTCCGGACAAGACGGCCGCCGCGCCGTTCATTATGAACGCTGAAGGCGTTGCTAAGATATTCGTACCGAAGGGCGGCGTCAAGGACGGCCCATTCCCCGAGCACTACGAACCCATAGAATCGGTCATCAAGAATCCGCTGTCGAAGACGCAGAACAACCCAGGGGCGATCATTTGGGGCGCTGACGCGGATAAGCTGACCAAGTTCGGAGATAAGGTGTGTCCGATTATTGCCACCACCTACAGGGTGACGGAGCACTGGCAGACCGGTTCCATGACGCGCCAACTACCCTGGTTGGCCGAAATGCAGCCGGAGATGTTCGTCGAGATCAGCCCGGTTCTGGCTGAAAAGAAAGGCATCACGAACGGCGAGTGGGTCAAGGTGGCGTCGGCCCGCGGCGAGGTCATGTGCCGCGCCATCGTTACCGAGCGCCTGAAAGGTTTTGCCCTCTGCGAGGGTGAACCCGAGCTCGCGGGGATGCCGTTCCACTACGGCTATATGGGCCTGATTACCGGCGGTCCGGACAAGGACAAGAGCTACGGCGCCAACCAGCTTTCACCGCACGTCGCCGAGCCGAACACGGGTATGCCCGAATACAAGGCGTTCCTGGTTGACGTAAGGAAGGTGACGTAAAATGGCGAAAGCAATGCTTCTCGATTTCAACCTCTGCATTGGCTGCCGCGCTTGTCAGGTGGCCTGCAAGGAATGGAACCAGAACGAGGGTGAAGTAACCGAGAACACCGGCACCTTCGAGAATCCGCCGGATCTTTCGTCCAAGACCTGGACGAAGATCAAGTTCATCGAGACAGGCAAGAATCCTGATAACCAGTGGTTCTTCCGGCGCATGATATGCCAGCACTGTACGAACGCCGCTTGTCAGAATGTCTGTCCGCCTAAGGCGATCTCGCACATGGAAACAACCGCGGTCGTCATCGACCAGGATAAGTGCACAGGCTGCAAGTATTGCATCTCGGCTTGTCCGTTTAGCATACCGCGTTACGACGCGGGCTCTAATACGGCCAAGAAGTGCACCCTGTGCATCGACCGGATTTCCAACGGCTTGATCCCGGCCTGCGCCAAAGTCTGCGCGCCGGGCGCCGTTAGATTCGGCGAGCGCGAAGTCATGTTGCGCGCCGGTCAGAACCGGGTTGAAGCCCTGAAGAAGGAAGGCCACGCCAATGCCATGTTGTACGGCGAGACGGCGCTGGGCGGCCTAGGGGTTATGACGGTCATGACCGAAGCGCCGGATGTCTATGGCTTGCCGACGGATCCGGCAATCCCGCTGTCGGTCGGACTCTGGCAGGATTGGCTGAAACCGCTGACCATTATCGCGGGCGTCGGCGGCCTGGCGGCCGCCGTTATTAGCCGCATCGGTTCGATCGGCTACAAGCACGGGGAGGATGAGTAGAGATGGTAAAAATGCCCGTTTTTAAAGACGGCCAGGTTCTGAGATTCTCGCTGGCCGCGAGGATCCTGCATACTGTCCATCTCTTCGCTTTTCTCACACTGACTTACACCGGGTTGTCGAGGATGTTTCCGGCGTTGCATGTTCTCGTCGGCAACAATCTGGTGCTTGAACAGACCATCCATCACATCGCGGCGGTCTTGTTCATCGCTATCCCGGCTGTGGAGATTGTCTTGTTCCCGAAGGGCGCCATCGAGTTTTTGAAGGAGCTCTTCTCATGGGACAAGGACGACACCAAGTGGATGATTAAATTCCTGCCCTGGCTTATAAGGCCGCAGGCGGTCAAATTGCCGCCGCAGGGTAAGGAAAAAGCCGGTCAGAAATTCAGCGCCTGGATTATCCTCGCGTTCAGCATCACGATCGCGATTTCAGGCGTTCTGATGTGGGCCGGACAGACGGTCAGCCCGGCAATAACCAGATGGGCTGTCGTCGTCCACGATCTGAGCTTTGTCATACTACTGTTCTTTATCATCATGCACGCCTATATGGGCCTGCTCTTCCCGCCGACCATGAAAGGCATCACCTCAATGATCACCGGTTATGTGCCGGAATCAGAGGCGAAGCACGGCTGGCGCAAGTGGTATGACGAAGTGAAGAAGGAGGCAGGACAAGCGTAAGGAACGCGGTCGCTCAATAACCGACGGATGAGCCCGGGCATGTTATAATCTTATGACTGTCCGGGCTTTCCGTTGGCCAAAACGCATTTCGGGAGGACGAATATCTTGGAACTAAATCAGAAACCGTGGACGATCGACCATATCAGACAAGAGATGGATTTCTACAAGACCGGCCGGCCCGATCTAGCCGACTTGATGGATCTATATGAGCAGCTGTTCGCGATAGAGGCGGAGTATTTGCCGAAAATCGAGATGGACGTCGATTTCCTGGACGATGAAGATATTCCGGCCAAGATTCAAGCGGGAGAGGTTTTGATGGACGCCGGCAAACTGAAGGTCGACGCCGGGCTGTTCAAGGAGATTTTGGAAAGTATGGCGGCGGTTATCGTCGAGACCAATCCGGACTTCGAGGAGCCGCTGGAGCGGTTGATTGACTATCCCGACCTAAATGTCGACACGGCCGGGGAAAATCCTCTCTTCATTAAGAACCTTCTTAAGTTTAACACCCAGTATTTTACCAAGGTGGCGGAGCTGATCGATCTTAATAGCGATGTAATGTTCTTTCTTATTTATCACGCGATCAGTCCCTTTATGGAGAAAGCCTCTTATCCATTCCGCGATAAAATAAATTACCAGCAGTGGCAAAAGACGTTTTGCCCTGTCTGCGGACGGAAGCCGGGCATGGCCTTTATTCGCGCCGACGACGGTCAGAATGTATTACAGTGCCAGGTTTGCCGCACCCAATGGGTTTATCCCCGCGCGACCTGTTTGGTCTGCGGGAACTTCAACAACGACACCTATAAGTACATATATGACGAGGCCGACGCGGCTCATAGGGTCTACGTCTGCGACAGCTGTAAGAAATACACCAAGTCAACCGATTGCCGGGCGTATGACCGGGACGTCGATCTGGAGGTTGAGGATCTGGCCACCCTGGTGTTGGATTACGTAGCCAAACAACGCGGCTATGAACCGGGCGGACGGGTCACCTTCGCGGTGAAACTGGAAATGCCGGAAGGTGACAACGAACCTGAGATGCCGGAAGAAATCACGGTCGACTGAACCCCGGAAATACTCAGATAAATAAGCTTGCTTTATAACTCATATTAGATATACTTATAGATAGCTATGGCTATCTATTTTGACAACGCCGCGACAACTTTTCCGAAACCCCC
Organism: Actinomycetota bacterium; assembly: GCA_041658625.1. NCBI lineage: Bacteria > Bacillati > Actinomycetota > Actinomycetota bacterium. Next base: position 376,822 of record JBAZZW010000001.1, on the reverse strand, counting down.
CGGGATGTCGGCCGCAATGGCCGGCTTCCAGGACACCGCTGCCGCCAATCCCGGCCGGTCGGGCCATCATATGTCAGTTGAGGCGGGACGGGTTTTATATGACGCCCGCGATCGTCTGGCTTCGCTTTTAGGTATTGCCGACCCTCTCGACATCGCTTTCACCTTAAACGCCACCATGGCCCTGAACATCGCGCTGCGCGGCTACTTGAAATCCGGCGATCACGTCGTGACTACCTCTATGGAGCATAACTCGGTCGCGCGGCCGTTGCGCTGGGCCGAATCGATGGGTGTAGGTCTTTCCGTCGTCCCGGCGGATCCCAAGACTGGGGAGGTCGATCCCGCCGATATCATAAAGGCGATAAATCCGTCTACCACGATGGTCGCTATGACGCATGCCTCAAACGTTACGGGGACGATCATGCCCGTCGCGGAAGTCGGCGCGGCAACGCGCAAACGCGGTGTCGCCTTGCTTGTCGACGCGGCCCAAACGGCGGGGGCGATTCCCATCGACGTCGAAGCGATGAGCCTGGATCTGCTGGCGTATACGGGGCATAAATCCCTCTTCGGACCCATGGGAACGGGTGGATTGTATGTCCGGCCGGGGCTTGAGCTATCGCCGCTATTGCGCGGCGGCACGGGCAGCCGCTCCGAAGAAGACACGCAGCCCGACTTCATGCCCGACCGGCTGGAAAGCGGGACGCCGAATACGGTCGGCGCCGCCGGCCTGACCGCCGGCCTTCAGTTTATTGCCACGACCGGGCTGGCCGAAATAGAACGACATAAAAAGGCTTTGGCGGGGCGTTTTTTAGACGGCCTCGCGGGCATCAAAGACGTAGCTGTCTACGGTCAGCCGGCTGACGCGGCTCGCCTGCCGGTCGTCGCGTTTAACATCGTCGGGTTCGAGTGTTCGAAAGTCGCCGACCGGCTGGACAAAGACTACGGTATCCTGGTCCGGGCCGGCCTCCAGTGCTCGCCGTGGGCGCATCAGACAATCGATACCTATCCGGCCGGGGCGGTCCGGTTCAGCTTTGGATATTTCAATACCCTTGACGAGATCGACGCGGCGATAGCCGCCATAAAGGAGATTGCCGGTGCCGGCTAGGATAGTCACTTTCAAATCAGTTCACCAGGCGCTTAAAGCGGAAAAAGTCGTCCGCGCCGCCGGTCTTAAGGCCGACGCCATCAGCGTACCGAGGCACCTAAGCAGCGATTGCGGCATAGCGCTAAAGATCGACGACTCAATCGAAGAGTCAGTCATAAACATAATGTGCGATAACGGAATCAACTTTAGAGGGATATATCCAGATTCTTAAACAATAGAGCACGGAAGTAAGCGAGGGCGCCGGTCCAGGGGACCCTGTGGGCTGCAAACCCATTAGCTGCATGCGAAATCAGGCGGGGTGAGTTCGATTCTCACGCGCCCTCTCCATATAAAGAAGCGAGTCCCAACAATAGTACCTAAAAAGGAGAAGAAGATGCCTGACAATTGCGAGATGTGGGAACGCATCGGTCTTAACATGGAGGGGCACGACCAGCTTATGCAGGTCATTCCGCCGCTGGTGCAGGAAACGTTCCTGAAACAGGAGAACCGTCCGGAGAAGATGGATTATTTCGATTTCGTCTTAAGCGACATTCACGGGATCCGGGTGCACGAGCTTCAGGAGATTAAGAAGAATGGGGGGAAAGTTATCGGGACTTTCTGCGTTTATGTGCCGGAGGAGATAATCCTAGCGGCCGGCGGAACGTGCATCGGTCTATGCACGGGCGCGGATGTTGCGGCCGGCGAGGCGGAGAAGGTGCTGCCCCGCAATATCTGCCCGCTTATCAAGTCTTCCATTGGCTTTAAAATGGCAAAAATCTGCCCGTATTTCGAGTCGACAGACCTGATTATCGGGGAGACGACTTGCGACGGTAAGCAAAAGGCGTGGGAGATTCTGGCTACTATGACGCCAACCTACGTCATGGAATTGCCGTCAATGAAGAGGGACACCAGTCGAAAGCTCTGGCAGGAAGAGGTCAAGGCTTTTAAGAACGAAGTCGAGAAGACAACCGGCAAGACCGGCAGCGATTCGGACCTGAAAGCGGCCACCGCCAAGGTCAACGGTAAGCGGAGGGCGCTTCTGCGTCTTAGCGACGCTCGCAAGGCCGACCCCGCGCCGATCAGCGGCAAAGACGCCCTTTTGATCGAGCAGATTGCCTTCTACGACGACGTCGACCGGTTTACGGCGAAGACGAACGAGATTGCCGAAGAACTGGAAGGACGCGTCGCTCGCGGCGACGGCGTTTTCCCGGCGGGAACGCCTCGTTTGATGATATCAGGCACCCCGATGACCGTCCCCAACTGGAAAATACCTCATATCATCGAGACCAGCGGAGGCTCCGTCGTAGTCGAGGAATCGTGCACCGGGCAGCGGTATTTCCGGGAGCTGGTGGACGAATCAAACAGCGATACAATGACGGCTATTGCCGACCGGTATTTCGCGACCGATTGCGCGTGTTTCAGCCCGAATGACGAACGGATAGACAATATTCTCAAGCTGGCCAAAGAGTATAATGTGGACGGAGTCGTTTACACGTCGCTTATGTTCTGCGACCCATACGCCGTCGAGTACATAAAGGTCAAGGACGCTCTGGATAAAGCCGGAATCCCGGTCCTTAAGATCGAGACCGACTACGGCATGGAAGATGCCGGTCAGATCAGGACGCGCGTCGAGGCCTTTCTTGAACAAGTGAAGGAGAAAACGCCGGTCAGTTGATAAAAGCAGGACTGGATATAGGTTCGCGGACGATCGCTCTCATCGAGATGGACGAGCGCGGTATCGTCTCCGCGGACGTGCAAGACACAACGTATGATCCGGCCGCTGAATGCCGCCGGCTGATCGCGGACAGGGATTTCGCTTCTTTGACCGCGACCGGTTACGGGCGTCATTTGGCGGCCGATCTTTTCGGCGCCAAGGTTATAACCGAGATAAAGGCTTTCGCTGTCGGCGCGAGGCATGTAAACACTGATTGCAGGGCGATACTTGATATTGGCGGGCAGGATGTTAAGGTTATCGCTTTGGACGCGATCGGACGCGTCGCCGATTTTGAGATGAACGACCGATGCGCCGCCGGCACCGGCAAATTCCTGGAGGTTATGGCGACGGCCCTCGGGTATCCCTTGCCTGAATTCGGCGAGGCCGCGCTGACGGCTTCATCCCCGGTTAAAATCAACAGCACCTGCACTGTCTTCGCGGAATCCGAGGTGGTTTCACTTATCGCCAGAGGCGAGCCGCGGAACAACATCGCGCTAGGTCTTCATGAAGCCGTTGCCGACCGGGTTATCGCCATGTTGAACCGGGTGAAGGTTGACGGGGCGTTGTTTTTTGCGGGCGGTGTCGCGCGTAACGCGGCGATGCGGGAGATCCTTGCCCAGAGGTTGGGCGTGGACGTGTATGTGCCTGAGAATCCTCAGATTATCGGCGCCCTAGGCGCGGCCCTGTCATAGCAGGGAAAGAAAGGCCCGTCTAAGAGGCGTTTCCGGACGGGAACTGTCGTAAACCGCGTACAAATCCCGTTTCAGGTTTAGGTCAGAGACCGTCAAAACGGCGACGCCGCCCAGTCTGGCGGCTTTCTTGGCTGGCCAGGAGGAAAGCACCGCGATGCCCAGGTTCGCCTCAACGGCCGATATAACCGCTTGATTGCTGTCTAGCTCCATGGAGATCTTTATGTCGTTGGGTTTTAAACCGGCGTCTTTTAAAGACCGCTCAAACGTCTTTCGGGTTCCGCTGCCCGGTTCGCGCATAATAAAAGTCTGGTCGAGAACGGCTTTGATCGGGGCCGATTTCCTTCCCGCCAGGGCGTGGGAAGCCGGGACCATAAGAACCAGGTTGTCCTCCGCCAGAACCATGGTCTTAAGACCTTTAACGGATTTATCGGGGAGGGCGCCGGTGAAACCGACGTCGGCGGCCCTAGCCAGGACTTGCCGAACAACTTCGCCGCTGTCGCTTATGTTTAAGGTTACGTCGATCTTTGGATATTTCTCTTTGAAGACGCCGATCAAGCCGGGCACGATGTATTCGCCGGGTATGGTGCTGGCCTCCAAGACCAGGTGGCCGGTAACCATATCACGGGCTGTGTTGACGGATAGAACAAGTTCTTCGTAGTTCTTAACGATCCGGCCCGCCGCGATGAGGACGGTTTCACCGGCCGCGGTAAGCGCCAGTCCGGCGCCTCGCCGCTCCAGTAACACCGCGCCAAGCTCCTTTTCCAGAGCTTGAACCTGGAAGCTGACGGCGGGTTGCGAAAGACCGAGTAAACGAGCGGCGGCCGAGAAGCTTCTGGCTTCGACGACGGTGATAAAGGTATTCAGGTAACTTATATTCATATTTACCTCTCCTTATAGGTAGGATAACATAATAAAGCAAGAAGTGATGATAGTGAGGAAAGTGATAGCAGTGATAGATAATCACCAATATCACTATAATCACTTCCACCACTAGGGAGATTTAACTCCAAAGCGTTAAGGAGGGTTGATGGCTGACAAGATCAAATTGACCGGGTTCTCCGGTAAAGCCGGCTGAGCTTCTAAGCTAGGTCCGGCGGATCTGGAAAAAATTTTAAAAGACTTTCCCGCAACGCTCAGCGAACAATTGATCGTGGGGCTGGAAACTCGCGACGATGCGGCGGTTTACCGCTTGAACAACAAGGAAGCGATGGTCCAAACGGTGGATTTCTTCACCCCTATCGTCGACGATCCTTACCTGTTCGGCCAGATTGCGGCCGCCAACGCGATGTCAGATATCTACGCGATGGGCGGGCGTCCGTTAACGGCCATGAATATGGCCGGATTTCCCTGCGCGCTGGACTTGAAGATCTTGGCGCAAATCCTGAAAGGCGGCCGGGACAAAGTCGAAGAAGCCGGCGCGGTGATTGTCGGCGGACATACGATCGACGACCCGGAACCGAAATATGGCATGGCAGTTACCGGACTGGTCAGATACGAGGATTTAACGCCGGTGACCGGAGCCAAACCGCATGACGCCATTATTCTGACCAAACCGATCGGTTCAGGCATCCTGGCGACAGCGTTAAAGGCCGGCGGGATCACCGAGAAAGCGATGCGCGAAGCCATTGACGACATGTGCGTCCTAAACGAATCGGCGGCGGCCGCCGCCAAGAAAGTCGGCGCCAAGGCGGTTACGGACGTGACCGGTTTCGGATTGCTGGGCCATCTATACAATATGGCTATGCAAAGCGGCGTAGTCGCCGTCGTTGACGCCAGCGAGGTGCCTGTCTGGCACGGCGTTTACGAAGCGGCGAAGGCCGGATACATCGCCGGCGGGGCGGGTAAGAACCGCGCCCACCTGAAAGGTAAAATCGAATTTTCGCGGGATATCGATTCCGTGCAACAGGCGATTCTGTGCGATCCGCAGACTTCCGGCGGTTTGCTGATAGCGGTAGCCGCGGATAAAGCCACAAAACTGGTGGATTTGTTGCGGGCCGCCGGCACGCCCGCCGCGGCCGTAATCGGAGCCATTGAAGAACAGGAGGAAAGGCATGATGCTGTTATACGTTGCGTCTGAGGCCATCGGACACGGCAGTGACGAACTCGGCAAGATTCTGACGCCCGCCTACTTAAATGCTTTCTTAAAAGGAGAGAATCTCCCGGATGTAATCGCCTTCGTAAATAGCGGCGTGAAGCTCCTGACGGCGGAATCACCGGCGCTGACCGCCTTAAAAGAACTTGAGGCCAAGGGCGTTAGACTGTTGGCCTGTGGGACTTGCCTGGACTATTTCGATTTGAAAGACAAACTGGCTGTCGGCGGCCCCACCAACGCCGTCGAGATTACCGGTCTGATGATGTCGGCCGACAAAGTCATTAAGGTATAAGAACAAGTGACTCGCATGCTGCTCGCGGCCTACCATCGTTAGTGCTTTGGGGTCAGGCCCTTTCTTCTTATGCGATAGGGCCTGACCCCGTGTTTCAAGTCGCTTCGGCGAGATTACCGGTCTGATGATGTCGGCCGACAAAGTCATCAAGGTATAAGAAGGGTCGCGTTCCCGATCCACCACGCACGAGATTAGCTGGCAAAGAAAGCGGCGTGTCAGTTCCTGCGGCTGCAAAAACCGCAGCCCCAGGATGACTGTTTCTGGCAACCGAGGTCTTTACTTATGTTATGGGGTCAGGACTCTCGCATAAGAAGAAAGTCCTGACCCCATAACAACCACTCGCTACGCCTTGCCTCCGGCATTTCTATTTAAAGCTATCCCTCTCCCCGACGGGGAGAGGTTAGGGGAGTGGGTCATTACGTCAAGGTGTATTGAAAATACACATATAGATATGTATAATCTTCTTATGAGAACAAACATTGTTTTGGATAAAAACCTGGTGAACGAAGCGATGCGGTTGGGCGACGCCAAGAGCATGCGCGAGGTAATCGACCGGGCTCTGCAGGAGTATGTGGCGAGGCGCAAGCAGCGCGACCTGCTGAAACTCCGTGGCGCCGGCTGGGACGGCGACCTAAAGGAAATGAGAAAGGGCCGCGTTGGTTCTTATTGACACGTCCGCCTGGATCGATTTCCTAAACAGGACTGGGTCGAAGGCTGATGCCGCCATCCAGGCCTTCATAGCGGATGAGGAACCGATAGCAGTCTGTCCGCAAGTGATCATGGAATTCCTGCAGGGTTTCCGCAGCGACCGTAAATTTGACAAAGCGGAAAAGACGCTTCTGTCATTGTCGCGCGTTTCGCCGTCAGATCCAGACACCTACATTTACGCCGCCAAGCTGTACCGTCAATGTCGCAAGAAAGGAAAAACCGTAACATCTTCGGATTGTCTTATCGCGGCCATCGCGATCGAGAACGACTTGCCGCTTGTCCACAACGACGCCGACTTCGAAGTCATCGCCACGGTAACCGGCAAACTCAAACTCTACGACCTTAGCCAAAGCGCCTAGCACCCTGTGAAAAACCACTCCAGCGCTTTGGAGTGCTGGAGTGGTTACTGTATGAATATTCGGCGACGGTTGCTCGTGCTTCTCGATTCGCTTCGCTCACTCGAAGAATATTAATAGTTTTGTTCGAGCGAAGCCGAGAACTGTTATCAAGATCGAGTGCCATCTGCTGCGAGTCTATTTTGGAACCAGCCGCTCTATTGTTTTCCTGCTTGCTTGAATCACCTGCTTAGACTACGATAAAAGTCACTAAATCTTGTCACTAGGAGGGCTTTTGCCGACTAAACAAGAACTCTTGCGGCGGTTGCCGAAAGTGGACGAACTGCTGAAAGCATCGGCCGTCGTGAGGCTGCTAAAGAAATATCCAAGGAGCGTTGTCGTCGACGCGGTGCGCCAGGCCGTTAATAACGCTCGCGACCAGGTAAATCAAGAAGAGAAGATGGCAGAAAAGGCCGTAGAGGCCAAAGCGCTCGCTCGCGAAGCCGAGAAACTAGCCGACAAGGTGATGCGGCCGAGCTTAAGACGGGTCGTTAACGCGACCGGTGTTGTCGTTCACACCAATCTTGGCCGTTCCATTCTGCCAGAGGCGGCGATTGACGCCATCCGCGAGGTTGCCGGGGCTTACTCGAACACGGAGTTTGACGTCGAGGCGGGCAAGCGCGGCAGCCGGCACGATCACGTCGCCGGGCTATTAACCAAGCTGACCGGTGCGGAGGCCGCCATCGCGGTCAACAATAACGCCGCCGCGGTGTTGCTGGCTCTAAGCGCTTTGGCCAAAGGCAAGGAAGCGATTGTGTCCCGCGGACAACTGGTGGAGATCGGCGGCAGTTTCAGGATACCCGACGTCATGCGTCAGAGCGGCGCCAAACTGGTGGAAGTCGGAGCGACCAACAAAACCCACGCGAAGGATTACCGCGCCGCCATCACCCCGAGGACCGGTCTTATCATGAGGGCGCATCCCAGCAATTTTCAGGTAGTCGGTTTCTCGGCCGAGGTTCCTTTGGCCGAGATGGTCGGGATTGCCCGAGAGAACGGCCTGATGGTTCTGGACGATCTCGGTAGTGGCGTCATGATCGATGTGGGTAAAGCCGGTTTGCCGCCGGAGCCAACCGTCAACGAAAGCGTTGAGGCCGGCGTCGATGTCGTTACTTTCAGTGGAGACAAACTTTTAGGCGGGCCGCAGGCCGGTATCGCCGTGGGCTCCGCCAGGGCTATCAATAAGATGAAAAAGCACCCGCTGGCCCGGGCGGTTCGCATCGATAAGATGACGCTGGCCGCCTTGGAAGCGACGCTGAAACTATACTTTGACGAGGCGAAAGCCATTAAGGAAATACCGACGCTGGCCGCGCTGTTCGCCAAACCGGCTTTCCTTATGAAGCGGGCGGACAAACTGACCGCGGATATTAAGAAGGCGGCCGGCTCCGGCGTGAAAGCCGATAGCGTCAAAGACACCTCGAAAGCGGGCGGCGGCGCCTTGCCCTTGGCGGAGATGCCGACCGCGGCCGTAAGACTTAGCGTCGACGGTCTTTCGGCCAACAAACTGGAGGCGGCTTTGCGCCGGCATGAACCTCCCGTCATCGGACGCATAAAGGACGGCGCCCTTCTACTGGACCTCAGAACGATTCTGTTCAGGGACGAAAAGGATATTGTCGCGGCGGTCGTCGCGGCGGCCCGGCGATGATAATCGGTACCGCCGGTCATATCGACCACGGAAAAACCGTTCTCATAACAGCTCTGACTGGCGTCAACACAGATCGTCTAGCCGAGGAACAGAAGCGGGGCATCTCCATCGATCTCGGTTTTGCCGAGTTCAATCTACCCAGCGGCCGAACGGTCGGAGTCGTCGATGTCCCCGGCCACGAAGCTTTTATTAAGAACATGCTGGCCGGAGCCAGCGGCTTTGACCTGGCTTTGATCGTCGTCGCGGCCGACGACGGCGTCATGCCGCAGACGCGCGAGCATGTCGCCATAATCAACCTGCTTAGCGTCAAGCGGGCCGTCGTTGCCATCACCAAAGCGGATCTCGTTGACAACGAGATGATTGAACTCGTCAAGGCGGATATCAAAGACTTTCTAAAAGGTACCCCACTGCAAGACGCTCCGGTAATCGCCGTCTCGGCCGTTACGGGCGACGGTCTGCCGGACCTCATGGCCGCGCTGGACAAGGCGGCGGACGAAATAGAAGCGAGGCAGTCCGAAGGCTATTTCAGGTTGCCGGTTGACAGGGTGTTCACGCTTAGAGGGGCCGGCACCGTTATCACAGGAACGCTCTGGTCGGGCACATTACGACAAGACGATAACGCGGAGATCATGCCGGCCGGTCTGCCGGCTCGCGTGCGCAGCGTCCAGATTCACGGGAAGCTGGTTAAAGAGGCTTTTCCCGGCAACCGCGTCGCGGTTAATCTTCCGGGTATCGATAAAAGCGCGATTCACCGCGGCGAGATACTTGTTCCGGCCGGTTCCGCCAGGTCTTCATACATGTTCGACGCCGAATTCACCCTACTAGCCGACGCCTCAGCCCCGCTAAAGAACTGGACGCGAGTCAGAGTGCATCACGGCACGGCCGAAGTCATGGGCAGGGTAGTAATTCTCGACGCCGAACACGTCAAACCGGGCGGCCGGGCTTATGTCCAGTTTCGGCTAGAAAAACCTCTGGTTCCTTTGCGAGGCGACAGGTTTATCATTAGGAGCTATTCGCCGATGACGACGATCGGGGGCGGGGAGATCCTGTTCGGCCACGCGCGGCGGCGTAAGCGCTTTGACGAATACGCTGTCGCTTTACTGGATGCCGCCTATTCAGACGATCTTACGTCCGTGCTTCAGCTCCTATTAAATAAGCGGGGAGGTCCTATCGCGGCCGACGAGTTGAGCAGATTGACCGACGCGTTACCGCCTGCTATTGAAGCGGCGCTGAATACGCTGATCGACGATGGCCGCGTCGCCTTTTTCAAGGGCGACAAACCATATTACATTGCTTCAACGGCTTTGACCGAGCTGGAAAACAAGGTCGCCGAAGCCGTTAAGGCGCACCACGTCGCTCAGCCGCTGGAGGCAGGAATCGGCAAGGAGACGCTTCGGTCGCGTTTGCTTAGGCGCTTTGACACCAAAGCGGCCAATGTACTGTTGACTTCAATGGCGACCAAAGGTTCGATCAAAATGGAAGGCGACGCGGTTATGGACCCGTCGCGAACCCCCGGGGAAGGCGCGGAGCACGACAAGGTGACACAAGCAGTCGGTGATGAATTCCAAAGGGCCGGCCTCGCGCCGCCGACTAATTTCGAATTACAGGAAAACTTCCGGCTAACGGCGAAAGAGGTCAATACGGTTATTTCAGCTCTCAAGAAAATCGGTGTTCTGATACAGGTCGCCGACGGCGTCTATTTGCACGAAGCGGCTATCGTGGCGGCTGAGGCGGCGGCCCGGAAGCTGATTGAAGAGAACGGCAAAATGACCGTATCCGAATTCAAAGACAAAACCGGCACGACGCGCAAATACGCCGTGCCGCTATTGGAATATTTTGACCGACAGAAGATTACAAAACGCGACGGGGACTATAGGGTGTTGGTGTAGCCCTCCTACGCTGTGACCGGCCTCGCTAGCGCAGCGGCCAAATGAGCTACGGAGGACAACCTTCGCCAATTATTCCGACTGGCCTGCCAGCCGTAGCCCCATAGGGCGGAAGCGATAGCTGGAGCCCAGTCGCGGCGAAGGTTGGCGGGGGCGTGTGGGAATCGAACCCACCGAGGACGGTGTTTGCCGCCCCCTCACGGATTTGAAGTCCGGACAGCCCACCAGGCGCCAAGCCGCCCCCGCGTAGAGTAAGAACCATTATACAAGTTCTTCATACGCTCTTCATACACGTTGTGGATAATTAACATACGAAATGCGGATCTCGAACAGGAGGTTTTAAAGTGGAAATGAAAAACGAAAACGCCGGCACGCCGCCTCAGGGAGCAGCCACGAACCCAAGTTTCGCGAGAGTTTTTCTGCACGGATTGGGGTACGGAGCGACCGCGCTGGTCGGTCTGTTGGTCGGCGGGCTTCTAATGTTGCTGGCCGTTTCGGCGGTGACAAGCATTTCTCCGGCCACCTTGCTGCGCGGTAGCTTTGGCGGCAAAGGGACCGATCAAGTGACCATCAACGCGAAATCAACATCGTCGGATCAAATCGTCGCTGTCGTTAAGAAACTTAGCCCGTCGGTCGTAAGCATCAGAACCACCAGCGTTTTGAACGATAAGTTTCACAGCAATCTGGAGGGCGAAGCGCAGGGTTCCGGCGTGGTTTTCCGCGCGGACGGCTACATCCTGACCAACAACCATGTTGTCGAAGGCGCCAAGAACATTTCCGTAACTATCGGGAAAGAAGAGCTGACGGGAACGCTGGTCGGCGGTGACGCCGAAACAGATATAGCGGTCATCAAGGTGGATAAGAAAGGCCTGCAAGCCGCGGAGCTGGGTTCGGCTAAATCATTGAAAGTCGGCGAGCTGGCCGTGGCTATCGGCAGTCCGTTCGGCTTCCAACATACAGTAACGACCGGTGTCATCAGCGGTCTAAACAGAACATTTCAGACCGATACCACAGCCGGCCAGGGTCAGACCTACTCTAACCTCATCCAAACCGACGCCGCTATAAATCCGGGAAATTCCGGCGGGGCGCTGGCTGACGGCCGCGGCCGCGTGGTCGGCATAAATGCCGTGATCTACTCGCAAAGCGGCGGATCGGAAGGCGTCGGCTTCGCGATAACGATCGATACCGCCAAGTCCGTGGCCAACCAAATCATCAATAAGGGCGCCGTAACGCATCCTTACATCGGTATTGTCGGCCAGACAGTTGACAAAGATTTGGCGGCAACGCTCAGTCTTCCGGTGACTGCCGGCGCGATTATCCAAGAGGTCGTCACGGGCGGCCCGGCAGCGGAAGCCGGTCTGCAGAAGAACGACGTCATCGTCAAATTCAACGGAGAGACAATCCAGTCGATGGAAGACTTGATTGCGGCTATCAGGGCTAAGAGTGTCGGGGACAAGGCAACGATAACCTATTACCGCGATAAGGATCAGAAAGAAGCGACCCTGACGTTGGCTGACAAACCGAAGACTTAGTCTCCAAAACCCGATAATTGCCACAAAGAGGCCCCTCAGATAGTATGTTTACAGGCAAACTATCGAAAGGGGCCTCTTTTTTATGCGGGAACTGGTCACACGCTTAACGCAAGCGGCGGTCGGGAAATACGTCAGCGAAGGCAAGATTCAAGCTGGGGACGTCGTTGGCATCGACGTCGAGCGGCCTCGCGCCAAGTCATTTGGCGACTGGTCGACGAACGCGGCCATGGTTCTGGCCAAGCAGGCGAAGCGCAATCCGATGGAAATAGCGGAAGCGTTGACCGAATACCTGTCAACGGAAACGGCTGTTTTTAAATCCGTAGAAGCTGTTAGACCCGGTTTCATCAATTTCCGGTTCTCGGATAAATACCTTAACGACAGCCTGGCTGACATCGCCAAATTGGGTGATTCCTTCGGGACCTGCGACGTCGGCCGGGGCGAGAAAGTTCAAATCGAGTTTGTCAGCGCCAACCCGACCGGGCCGCTCCATGTCGGGCACGGCCGATGGGCGGCCGTCGGAGATGCTCTGGCTAACGTCATGAGCGCGGCCGGGTACGATATCCAGCGCGAGTTCTACGTCAACGATTTCGGAAACCAGATGGATGTTTTCGGCGTCTCCGTTGCGGCCCGTTATGCCCAGCTTCTCGGGATAGACGAGGCGGTTCCGGAAGAGGGCTACCACGGCGCTTACGTCACGGAAATCGCCCAGGAAATCATAGACAGCGAAGGCGAGAAGTATCTGGCGCATCCCGCGGAAAAGCGGCACGATATCTTCCGGCGCCACGCCGAAGAGCAGGTCATCGAACATATTAAACGGGTTCTGTCCACATTCAATGTTGTCTTCGATGTGTGGTTTTCAGAACGTTCTCTTCATAAGGCGGGCGCGATTGATAAGACGGTCGCTCGGCTAAAGAAACTAGGCCGCGCCTATGATAAAGACGGCGCTATCTGGGTTCGCACGACTGAGTTCGGCGACGACAAGGACCGAGTCGTCATCAAGGAAAACGGGCAGCCAACTTACTTCGCAGCGGATATCGCCTACCATATCGATAAATTTGCCCGCGGTTTTGACCGGGTCATAAATATATGGGGTGCCGATCACCACGGTTATGTCGCCCGGATGAAGGCGGCCGTGGCCGCTCTCGGATACGAACCCGACCGCCTGGAAGTGATTATCGGGCAACTGGTCAACTTGTACCGTAACGGCGAACCGGTGCGGATGTCCAAGAGGACCGGGGAGATGGTCACGTTCGAGGAACTTGTGCAAGAGGTCGGACCGGATGTAGCCCGATATCTTTTCCTGACCAGAAGCACCGATAGCGCGCTCGATTTTGACATTGAGCTGGCCAAGAAACAATCGCAGGACAACCCCGTCTATTACGTCCAGTACGCGCACGCGCGGATCTGCAGCATTCTACGATATGCATGCGACCAGGGCGCGGAATCGCTCGGCCAAAACGAAGTTCCGGTCATGTTGACCGAGGAAGCGGAGCTGGATTTGATCAAACAACTGTTGAGCCTCAGGGAAACAGTCGAGGACGCGGCCATACTCCGCGCGCCTTACAGGCTGACCAAATACGCCGAAGAAACCGCGGCGGCGTTCCATTACTTCTACACCAAGTGCCGTGTTGTCGGCGACGACAAGGCGCTTACCAAAGCCAGGCTTAACCTGGTAGAGTGTACCCGTATCGTACTTCAAAACGCGCTGGCTCTTATCGGCGTCAGCGCGCCGGAGAGTATGTAGGAGGAGACATGAAACAGAGGATTATCCCGGTCGTTATCATTCTGGTGGTTTTACTGGCCCTTGGCGGGTACTGGTGGTACGCGCAGGCGACGGCGCCCGATCCAAATCAACTTCAGCTGTCCGGCAACATCGAAGCCATTCAAATCAAGGTGGCGGCGCAAACAGGCGGTCAGGTAAAGGAGCTTAAAACAGGCGAAGGCAAGGATGTTAAGAGGGGCGCGACTCTGGTCGTCCTGGACGATTCCCTCCTGCAACTTCAGCTTGACCAGGCAAAAGCGGCTTATAACGCGGCCGCGCTTTCCGGCAACGCGGCGCAAGCCAATTTAACCCAACAGAATGTGAACCTGGCCGAACAGAACCTTAAACGGGCGACCGTAACAGCTCCCTCTAAAGGCACCGTTCTGGATCTGCCTTATAACGTCGGCGAATTGGTTAATGCGGGCAGCGTCGTGGCCACGGTAGCGGATCTGGCTAAAGTCACTTTGGTTGTTTATGTCCCAGAGGATAAGATCGGCCGGATTTCGTTGGATCAGGAGGTTGACGTCGCCACCGACAGTTTTCCCAATAGGACGTTCACCGGAAAAATCACTAAGATATCAGACCAGGCCGAGTTTACCCCGGCCAATATACAGACCAAAGAACAACGCGTTAACCTGGTATTTGCCGTAACGATTTCCTTAAGCAACAGTGATCATAAACTTAAGCCCGGGATGCCCGCGGACGCGACCATAACCTTAAAGTGAACCGAAAGTGTCATCCTGGGCTCCGAATGATCGTTCGGAGCCCAGGAACTGAGACGAAGCTTTCTTTCCAGGATAAATCGTGTTTGGTGGATCAAGAACATGTCTAACCTTGCAATTCAGACTAATGGATTAACAAAGATATTCGACGGGCTTACGGCCGTCGGCTCCGTCTCTCTCGAGGTTAACAAGGGGGAGATCTACGGATTACTGGGGCCTGACGGCGCCGGCAAGACAACCACGGTGCGGTTGCTGACGACGATTCTCTTGGCTTCGGCCGGTGTAGCGACGGTGGCCGGTTTCGATACGAGCCGGGAGGCGGACCAAGTCCGCCGGCGTATCGGTTACGTCGCCCAGAACTTCAACCTCTATCCCGACCTGACCGTTTCCGAAAACATGGATTTTTTCGCCCGGATCTTCAGCGATTCAAAGAAATTCTTGACGGAGCGGAAAAAGGAATTGCTGCATTTCAGCCGGTTAACTGATTTCATGGACCGGAGGGCGGGCCAGTTATCGGGCGGGATGCAGAAAAAGCTGGCTGTCTCCTGCGCCTTGATCCACGACCCGGAAATCTTGTTCCTCGACGAACCGACGTCGGGCGTCGACCCGCTGTCCCGGCTTGAATTATGGGAGATCCTGCTGGGTCTGCATGACAAAGGGGTTACACTGTTCGCTACGACAACCTATATGGACGAGGCCGAACATTTCTCGCGCGTATCCTTCATGGAGGAAGGGCGCATTATTCTGACCGACAGTCCGTCCGCCATTAAAGAGCGGTTTTCCACGCCTGAGAAACCGGCCTCCCTGGAAGACGCCTGGCTTATGCTGGCTGACGAGGGAGAGAAAAGACCCAAGCGGGGCAGAAGGAGCCGCCAGCCATGAGGCGCATTTGGGCGATAACCTGGAAAGAATTTCTGCATATCATCAGGGATCCGCGGACGATCATCTCGACGCTGGTGGTTCCCCCGATGCTGGTTATACTATTCGGATACGCGCTGACCTTCGATGTAAAGCACATCCCGCTGGCTGTAGACGACATGGATAAGACAGCCGCCAGCCGGGAACTCATTAAATCTTTTACCTCGTCCGGGTATTTTGACTATTACGGGTCGGTTAACGGTTTTGATTCGGCCAACGAGGGGTTCCTGA
Source organism: Actinomycetota bacterium (assembly GCA_041658625.1). Taxonomy (NCBI): domain Bacteria; kingdom Bacillati; phylum Actinomycetota; species Actinomycetota bacterium. Next base: position 361,155 of record JBAZZW010000001.1, on the reverse strand, counting down.
AAGGCGATTACAAAGCGCACATTATCATTCCGCGAGGCTTTTCTCATAATCTGTCGGCCGGCCGGAGGGCCGCAATCGAAATGTCGGTCGACGGGTCGAATCCCGTGATTGCCAACTCCGCCTACAGATACGCTTTGATTATCTCCCAACGGTTTACCATGACTGTCATGCGGAAGACGGCGCCGCCCGCGGTTTTCGCCGCCGCCTCCAAGCCGGCCCTTCAGGTTAAGCCGCAGATTCTATACAATCCCGACCTGAAGAGCATAAATTTTATTGTGCCCGGACTGATTGCTCTTATTCTGATGATGATCCCGGCTATCATTACGTCTGTCGCCATCGTCCGGGAAAAAGAAACCAATACCATCGAACAGCTGGTAGTCTCGCCGGTGCGCCCGTACGAATTGATGCTCGGCAAGGTCAGCCCCTATCTGATCATCTCAGGGCTGGACGCCCTTTTGATAACGCTGGTCGGCATCCTCTGGTTCAAGGTCCCGTTCAACGGCAGCGCGTTGCTCCTGGCCGCCATGGTCATACTGTATATGATCACGACGGTGGGCATCGGCCTGCTGATTTCCACAGTCGCCGAGACGCAAATGACAGCCCAGGTAGGGGCGTTCCTGGGCACGATGTTGCCGGCCTTTATGCTGAGCGGTTTTGTCTTTCCCATCGAGAGCATGCCGGTAGTCATCCAGTATGTTTCGTTGTTTGTTCCGGCCAGATATTTCCTGGTCGCTTTGCGCGCCATATTTCTGAAAGGCGTCGGGATCGCGGCGTTCTGGCAGCAGGCCCTGATCTTGTTCGTCTTCGGAGTTATTGTCTTGACTATCGCGACTCTGCGGTTTAGAAAGACGATGTTTAGATATGAATAAGGGCCGCCTTTTTTACGTGATTAAGAAAGAGTTCATACAGATCAGGCGGGACCGCCGCTTGCTGCCGCTGTTAATCGTTATGCCGTTGGTCCAACTCATCTTGTTCGGCTATGTTTTCTCGACAGACGTGAAAAACATTTCAACGGCTATAGTTGACCGGAGCCTGTCAGTGGAAAGCCGCGCGCTGGTTTCTTCTTTAAGGAGCGCCGGCTATTTTACGGTAACCGGCCGCCCCGAAGGACGCTCGGACCTCGCGGATATGATGGAAAACGGTAAGATCCGCGTCGGCATCGTAATTCCCGAGGACTTTGCCCGTAAAATCGCGCGGGGGGAGACGGCCAGTGTGGAAGCGATCGTTGACGGATCCGACCCCAATACCGGGGGCACGGCCGTCTCGTATCTGACACGCGTCGTCGCGGCCCAGGGCGCAAAGCTTTCGACCAGGTCTTTCGGCGGCAGGACACCCGCGAATCCGCTGGATATGCGGCTCCGAGTTCTTTATAATCCTGACCTCAAAAGCGTTAATTACATGATTCCGGGCTTAATCGGCATGCTCCTGATGTTGATTACGACTTTGCTGGCGGCCGCGGCCATCGTCCGCGAGCGGGAGCGGGGCACGATGGAGCACCTTATTGTCATGCCTATCCGCCGGTGGGAACTTATTTTAGGTAAGCTCTTACCGTTCGTCGTTTTCGGCTTCTTCGACGTTATACTGGTGACAACGGTAGGCTTGCTGTGGTTCAGGGTGCCCTTCCGGGGCGATATCCTGCTGCTCATGGTGATGTCGCTGATCTTTATCGCGACCTCGCTGGGCGTCGGCTTATTCGTTTCGACGACGTCCCGCACCCAGCAACAGGCCATGATGACGGCCTATTTCATCGCTCTGCCGACGATGATTCTATCGGGCTTGATGTTTCCGATTGAGAATATGCCCAAGTTCATCCAGGCGCTGACCTATCTGGTGCCTCTGAGATATTTCCTGATCATCGTCAGGAGCATCTTTCTAAAAGGTTCCGGCTTCATGGACCTTTGGCAGAATATCCTGCTCTTGTCAGCGTACGGCGCTGTTGTTTTCGCGCTAAGCATCTGGCGATTCCAAAAGAAGCTGACATAGCCGAGAGCGAAGGGCTGAGAGCAGAGAGCCGAGAGGCAGGTAAAAAATATTCTTCGAGCGAGCGGAGCGAGTCGAGAAGTGGATAAAGCAGTAATTGTTGACAATCTGACAAAGAAATTTGGGGATTTTGTCGCGGTCAATGGTATTTCTTTCGATATCGAGGCAGGCGAGATCTTTGGTTTTGTCGGCCCGAACGGCAGCGGCAAATCGACAACCATTAGGATGTTGTGTGGAATCCTGGACCCGACATCTGGGTCCGCGACGGTTCTCGGCCGCGACATCGCGACGGAAGCAGAAGCTGTCAAGGAGTCCATCGGCTATATGTCTCAGCACTTCGGCCTGTATGGCGACTTGACCGTTTTTGAGAACGTCGAGTTTTACGCAGGCATCTATCAGGTGCCGGAGGGGAAGCGGGCGGTAAGGATCCGGCAAGGCATCAAAGACGCCGGCTTGAAAGGCCGCGAGAAGGAGCTGGCCGACAATTTGGCTGCCGGTTTCAGACAGCGCTTGGCGCTGGCCTGCGCGTCCATCCACAATCCGGAACTGATTTTTCTGGACGAGCCGACGGCCGGCGTCGACCCGAAGGTTCGCCGCCACTTCTGGGAGATGCTTTACGAGATGGCAGAACAGGGCCGGACAAGCCTGGTGACTACGCATTACATGGAAGAAGCCGAACGCTGCACCAAACTCGGATTCATCTTTAACGGGGAAATCATCGCCCTGGGCACGCCGGCCGAAGTCAAAGCCGGTGCCGTGACCCTCGAAGAAGCCTTCCTCAACCTCACCCGCGAACGCCTAAAACCAGACGAAGCTCATAAAACGTAGCCTTCAACCCTGTGGAAAACCACTCCAGCGCTCCAAAGCGCTGGAGTGCCTCTGAACAGAGCAGCATCACAAAGTAGACTCAAATACCCAGGTAAAAAGACTGTGGCGCTACGACTTTTAAGGAACAGGCATGACGTAACGTTAGACTTAGGCAGAAGGGATAGCTTTTGAATAGAAAGATCGAGCATGCGGACGAATCACAACCGAGCGGAGAGCATGGTTCGCTCGACGAATCGACCTGAAACACGGGGTCAGGCCCTATCGCATAAGAAAAACACGGGGTCAGGAAAAACACGGGGTCAGGCCCTATCGCATAAGAAGAAAGGGCCTGACCCCAAAGCACTAACGATGGTGGGCCGCGAGTAGCATGCGAGTCTATTGTCCTAGCCTTTAACCTGTACATCAAACTATGTTAGAATTTTAACTTGAAAGTCTTTACGGTGTTATCCCCGCGCACGCGGCTGGAACGGAGCTCTCCATGGTCTTACCTTTGACCGCTAAAATCGCGCAAAACGGGCACTTGAATATCGGCGGATGCGACGTAGTTGAACTGGCCGAACGGTTTGGCACGCCATTATTCGTCTATGACGAGGCGACCATTCGCGATCGTTGCCGCGCCTATATGAGCGCTTTTAAAAAACAAGGCTTGGATTACGAGGTCATTTACGCCGCCAAGGCATTTATGTCGCTGGCCGTTATCAAAATCATCGCCGAGGAGGGCTTAGGCCTGGACGTTATGAGCGGCGGCGAGATTTATACGGCTCGACAGGCGGGCTTTCCGGCCAACAGGATGTACTTCCACGGCAATAACAAATCACCGGACGAAATCGAACTGGCCTTGGGCGTCGGCGTCGGCCACTTTGTTGTCGACAGCATGGTTGAGCTGGAACTGCTGGACAAAATGGCGGGCGACATGGGCAAGAAACCGGATGTTATGCTGCGGCTGACTCCGGGAATTCTGCCGTCCACCCACGCCTATATCCAAACCGGCCAGCAAGACAGCAAATTCGGGTTCGGCATCGAGGGCGGCCAGGCTCGCGAAGCGACCATAAGGGCGTTGGAAAAAAAGAACATCGTTTTAACCGGATACCACGCCCACATCGGCAGCCAGATTTTCGCGATGCATTCATACGACAAAGCTGTCGAAGTATTGATGGACTTTATCAAAAAGGTCAAAGACGAACTCGGCTACGAGGTCAGGCAGTTGGATACCGGCGGAGGTTTGGGGATAAGATATCTGGCCGGCGACGAGCCGTCGACGATCGACGCGTTTGCCAGGACCATAGTACAAGGCGTCGCGGACGGCGCAAAGAAACACGACCTGAAGGTCCCGAGAATCATGGTCGAGCCGGGGCGGTCTATTATCGGTAACGCCGGCGTGACCCTCTACAGGATCGGCACCATCAAAGAGATTCCGGGCATCCGCACCTATGTTTCAGTGGACGGCGGAATGAGCGACAATCTGCGGCCGATGCTGTACAAAGCCGTTTATGACGCGGTCATCGCCAACAAAGCCGACGCGCCGGCTTCGGCCAAGGTGACCGTAGCCGGCAAACACTGTGAGTCCGGCGATATTCTGATAGAGGAAGCCGTTATCCCGACGCCCGAGGTCGGCGACATTCTGGTTACCCCGGCGACGGGCGCTTACGGCTACGTAATGGCCAATAACTACAATCGTCTGCCGAGGCCGGCTGTCGTGCTGGTCAAAGACGGTGAAGTGCGGACGATAATCCGCCGGGAAACGTACGAAGACCTGGTCCGTTTGGAGGAAAAATGAAGAAAAAGATAAACGTCGGCTTACTTGGTTTGGGGACCGTCGGCAGCGGCGTCTATAGCATCTTGAAGAAACGGCGCTCCGAATTCAAGCGTCTGGTCAACGCGGATATAGTTATCAAGTCGATCGCCATCAAGTCGATGAGCGAGCTGAATGGCCGCGCGCATTTAAAGGTCGACCGAACCCTCGTCACCACGAAAGCCGAATCGATCGTCCACGACCCGGACATAGATATCATTGTTGAGGTTATTGGCGGCCGCGAACCGGCCCGGTCGCTTATTGTAGAGGCCATCCGGCATGGCAAGTCGGTGGTGACCGCCAACAAAGAGGTCCTGGCCAACGATGGCGAGGAGATTCTGGGATTGGCCGACAGCCAGGGAGTCGACCTATATTTCGAGGCCAGTGTGGGCGGGGGGATTCCAATCATTCACCCGCTGAAGGAAGGCCTGGCCGCGAACAAGATCTCGCGCGTCATGGGCATCGTCAACGGGACCACCAATTACATCCTGACCAGGATGAGCGAGGACGGCAGCTCGTTTAAAGAAGCCTTGGGCGAGGCCCAAAAGAACGGATTCGCCGAACGCGACCCTGCTCAAGACGTAGCAGGACACGACGCGGCGGCCAAGATTGCCATCCTGTCCTCAATCGCTTTCAACGCCAGGGTGCAGGCCCCCCAGGTTTATCGGGAGGGCATAGCCGGGATCACCCCCGACGACATCCGTTATGCCGACGAGATGGGCTACGTCATCAAGCTTCTGGCCACCGGCCGCGAAGAGGCCGGTGAGTTGGACGTGCGCGTCCATCCGGCCATGTTGCCCAAGAGCCATCCTCTGGCCGGCGTCAGGGAAGAATACAACGCCATTTTCGTCGAAGGCGACGCCGTCGGCGAGCTGATGTTCTTTGGCAAAGGCGCGGGCAGTCTGCCGGCGGCCAGCGCAGTCGTTGGCGATGTCGTTGCGGTCGCCCGTAACCTGCAATACAACCGGAGCGGCAAAATCGGCTGCACCTGTTATGAAAAGAAACCGGTCAAGAAGATCGAGGACGCTTTTACCTCGTACTATCTGCGTATCGAATCGGCCGATCAGCCGGGAGTATTGGCCAAGATTTCCAAAGTCTTCGGCGACGCGAAGGTCAGTCTGGCCAGCGTGATTCAGAAAAATAGCGAGAGTAACCGCGCCCGGCTGGTTTTTGTGACCTATCCCGTGCGGGAGAAAAACCTTCGAGCGGCCGTCAAGAAGATCGAGCAGCTGGACGTGGTCAAGAAGGTCATTAGCGTTATCAGAGTCGAAAGCGCAGAGCATAGAGCTAATAGTAGGGTAATAGACAACTGCTCTTGACTATAAGCTATAGGCTAACAAAGGAGAACGATATGTGCGGGCCGACCGAACCCTGGCAAGGGCTAATCGTAAAATATCATGAGTTTCTGCCGGTTACCGGCGATACGCCGGTGGTCACCCTACTGGAGGGAAACACCCCGCTTGTCTACGCGCCGGGATTAAGTAAGGAATTCGGTCTGACCGTTTGGCTAAAGCTCGAAGGCGCCAATCCGACAGGCTCGTTCAAAGACCGAGGTATGACCGTGGCTATCAGCAAAGCCGTTGAGGAAGGTTCGAAAGCGATTATGTGCGCGTCGACCGGCAACACCAGCGCCTCGGCCGCGGCCTACGCGGCGCGCGCCGGCATCAAATGCATCGTGCTAATACCGGAAGGCAAGATCGCCTACGGGAAACTATCCCAAGCGCTGGTCCATGGAGCGAAAGTACTATCCGTCAAGGGCAATTTCGACAAGGCTTTGGAAATTGTTAAGGAAATCACGGCGGACACCGATATTACTCTGGTCAACTCATTGAATCCGTATCGTATCGAAGGCCAGAAAACGTCCGCCTTCGAGATTTGCGACACGATGGGCGAAGCCCCCGACTACCTGTTTATTCCGGTCGGCAACGCCGGCAATATAACCTCATACTGGAAAGGTTTTCAGCAGTACAAAGAGGAAGGGAACGTCAAGAGACTGCCGAAGATGATGGGCTGGCAGGCGGAAGGCGCGGCGCCGATCGTCCGTGGTGAGGTGGTTAAGGATCCGCAAACGCTGGCTACGGCCATCCGCATAGGCAACCCAGCCCGCTGGGAAGAAGCGGCGGCCGCCAGCAAGGACAGCGGCGGCTTGATTGATATGGTCAGCGACGAGGAGATATTGATTGCTTACCGGCGCCTGGCGTCGACGGAAGGCGTGTTCGCCGAGCCTGCCTCGGCGGCGTCCGTCGCCGGCCTGATTAAAGCCTGCGGCCAAGGTAAAGTGGCCAAAGGCGGGTCGGCGGTTTGCGTTCTTACCGGCCACGGTTTGAAAGACCCCGATACGGCCGTAAAACGCGGCGGCGGACAGGTAATCGAGGTCGAGGCAAATACTGAAGCCATACTGCGAGAGGTGAACAAAACGGATTGAAATACGTCTTCCTGGTACCCGATGGCGCGGCCGACCGTCCCGTTGATGAGCTCGGCGGTTTGACTCCTTTGGAGGCTGCCGACACCCCTAATCTTGACCGTCTGGCCCGCGAAGGTCGGGGCGGCACGGTGCAAACAATCCCCGAGGGCATGAGTGCGGGCAGCGACATCGCGACACTGTCTCTGATGGGCTACGATCCGCGCAAGTACTACACCGGTCGGGGTCCGCTGGAAGCCGCTTATCGCGGCATCAGATTAAAACCCGGTGAATTCGCTTATCGCTGCAACCTTATCACCGAGCGCGAAGGAATTGTTAAAGACTATAGCGCCGGCCATATAACCAGCGAGGAGGCGACGGTTCTCATTGAAACGCTTGACCAGGAGCTGGGGGATGAGTCGGTCCGTTTTTTCCCCGGCGTTAGTTATCGCCACCTGCTAATTTTAAAGGACGGCGGAAGTAAGGAGACCGTCTGCCGGCCGCCTCATGACGTAATGGACCGGCCGGTCAACGAGGTGCTGCCGTCCGGACCGGGTTCGGAACTTCTGCTCGACCTTATCGCTAAGTCACGGCCTATTTTGGCCGAGCATCCCATTAATAAAGGCCGGCGGGAGAGGGGCAAGAATCCGGCCAACCTGATCTGGCCATGGGGACAAGGCGGCGCGCCGGCCTTGCAGACTTTTATGGACCGATTCGGTGTATCCGGCGCGGTTATCTCCGCCGTCGACGTCATCAAGGGGCTAGGCTACTATCTGGGTCTGGAGATTCTGGAAGTGCCCGGCGCGACCGGCTATTTTGACACCGATTACGAAGGGAAGGCATCGTTTGCCGTTAAGGCCCTGGAAGACAAGGATTTTGTTTTTGTCCACTTGGAGGCGACGGACGAGGCCGGCCACGAGGGCCTGGCCGAGGAGAAGGTCGTTGCCCTGGAGAATTTTGACAGGCTATTGGTGGCGCCGATTCTGGCGGGGCTGGAGAAATATGACGACTATCGTGTATTGGTCAGCCCGGACCACGAAACGCCCGTGGCGACAAGGACGCACACCAGCGGACCGGTGCCGTTCCTGATCTACGAAGCCGGCGGGCCGACAGACAGGCTGAGCGCCTTCAACGAAAGCAGCGCGCGAACCGAAGGTTCGCTTAAACTTGCCAACGGGTATGAATTGATCAATCTGCTGTTCGAATAGGAATCCTATGCAGGAACGGACCGTCAAAGGCCCTCACGGCGAAGAGTTCGAGATAATCGCCTCCGAGGACATAATCCGCATACTGAACGAGGGCGTCCCCTTCATCACCGCGGGCGTCGAGGTGGAGAAACTCGTCCTTAAGGAAGGTGAGGCGTTCCTATACACGAACGCCGAAGGCAACATTCCTCAGGGCAACCCCTTCGGATTGGGTTTATACCATAAGGACACCCGGTTCCTGTCGACCTATGAAATCTATCTGGAAGGGAAAAAGCCGCTTCTTTTGTCCTCGTCGGCCGGCCTGGACTATCGCTCGTTCATCGAGCTAACCAACCCCGACATCCGCATCTCGAATGCCGTTAGGGTACCGCAAGATACCCTGAACATCCGGCGTTTGCGCACCATTAAAGACAATCTCTACGAGCGGATCCGCGTCAAGAACTACAATCAGTTTCCGATCGAGGTCGTTATACAGTTCGTCCTGGGCGCGGATTTCTTTGACATCTTCGAGGTTCGCGGCTTGCGCCGCAGCCGGCGCGGTTCGGTTTTGAAACCCAAATATGACGGCCGCTTCTTAAGCCTTGCCTACGTCGGCTTAGACGACGTTTTCCGCCAAACCAAAGTAGAATTCTTTCCTAAGCCGAGCATGATTCAGACCGGCCCGGCCGGTGCCACCGTGTCCTACCAGCTGGCTTTCAAAGCGAGGGAAACCAAGAACCTTAATCTGACCTTTAAGCCGGTCGTCGGCACGGAACGACGGCGCTCCTTGTCGTTTGATACCGTGTCGTCCGTTTTACATCGTTCTTACCAAAGCTGGGAAACGGAATCGACCAAGATCGTTACCGACAACGAGTTGTTCAATTCGGTTCTGGAACGCGGCCAGCGCGACATCCGTCAGCTATTGACCGAAACCAAAGAGGGGACGACTATGACGGCCGGGGTACCCTGGTTTGTCGCGCCGTTCGGCCGGGACAGCTTAATCACCTGTTTGCAGACCATGATCTTAAACAAGCGCCCGTCGTACGAAACACTGAAGATGTTCGCCGGAATGCAGGGAACCGTTACTGATGGTTGGCGTGACGAAGAACCCGGTAAGATCATGCACGAGATCAGGCGGGGAGAGCTGGCGTCCCTGCACGAAATTCCCCACACGCCTTACTACGGGACCGTCGACGCGACGCCGCTTTTCCTCATATTAGTCGGCGAGCTTTTCAAATGGACAGGCGACGCCGGGATCCTTAACTCGCTTAAAGAGCCGATAGACTTGGCGGTCAACTGGCTCGACGAATACGGTGATACCGACGGCGACCTTTTCGTGGAGTACAAACGCCGGAGCGCCCGAGGCCTTATCCACCAGGGATGGAAGGATTCCGCCGGCAGCGTTTGCCATAAAGACGCGTCGCCGGCCGATCCGCCGATCGCTCTGGCAGAGGTTCAAAGCTATGTTTACCTGGCGAAAACGGAGCTGGCGGATATCTATGAATATCTGGATTTCGGCGAGAAAGCGGATGAGTTGCGGCGTCAGGCCAAAGCGCTTAAGGAAAGGTTCAACGAGGTCTTCTGGATGACCGAGGAAAACTGTTTCGCGCAGGCGCTGGACAAGAACAAAGACCGCGTTGAAGTCGTCACCTCCAACGCCGGCCAGTGTCTGTTCGGCGGCGTCGTTAAGAAAACCCTGGCCAGAAAGCTGGCCCATCGGCTTATGCAGCCGGATATGTACAGCGGATGGGGCATCAGGACACTCTCCAAGACCGCTCCGACCTATAACCCGATGCAGTACCACTCCGGGACGATTTGGCCGCATGATAACAGCCTGATCGCCTGGGGTTTGAAGAAATACGGTTTCGCGGAGGAAGCCAACCGTCTGGCGACAGGTCTGTTCGACGCGGCCCTGACCTTTACCGATTACCGTCTGCCGGAGCTTTTCTGCGGTTTTACCAGGCGGATGCCGCATCCGCCCGTCGGTTACCCCGTCTCCTGCGCGCCGCAGGCTTGGGCCGCCGGCAGCATGTTCCTGTTCTTAAGATGCATGTTGGGATTGATGCCAGACGTGCCGCGCGGCGAAATTAAAATCGACGAACCGAAGCTGCCCAAGTGGCTAAACTACGTCATGATTGACAATCTTCGCATTGGCACGGGCGTCGTCAGTTTGGTTTTCAGTCGTGACGGCGATCGGACGGAATACAAGGTAGTCTCGAATACGACAGGCTTGAAAGTCATCTAGAAAGGGGATGGGCCTAAATGTCAAAGAAGGGTTGGGCGATCGGAATCTCGATTACGGCGGTGTTGTTCCTTTTTGCCTGTGTCGGTCTGGCGGCTTTGCTCGCGCTGGTCTCAGCCGGTTCGTCGTCGGTGCCGCTCGGCCGGAAAGCCGTCGCGGTAATCCATATTAGCGGGGTAATCGCGTCCTCGCCGCAAAGCGGCTTGCTGTCGGCTACGGCTACGGCCACACCGGAGAACCTAATTGTCCAGCTCAGACGGGCTGACAACGATAATAATGTCGCGGCGGTTTTGTTGCGCGTGGACAGCCCGGGAGGCAGCGCCGCGGCTTCGCAGGAAATCTTTAAGGAAGTCAGCAGGATGAAAAAACCCGTCATGGTTTCGATTGCCGACATCGGGGCGTCCGGCGCCTACTACATCTCTTGCGGCGCCGACGAGATCATGGCCAGCCCGGCCTCTTCGGTCGGCAGCATCGGCGTCATCATTCAAGTCGCGAACCTGGAGGAGTTGTACAAGAAACTCGGCATCCAGTATGTGACCATCAAGCAGGGCAAATATAAGGATATGGGCAGCGGCGACCGGGCTTTGACGGACGAGGAGCGCAAACTCCTGGAGCAGGAAACGGAAGAGGTATACGACCAGTTCATCACCGATGTCGCTTCTTCGCGGAACATTCCCGAGGAGACGGTGCGCGAGTTGGCCACCGGCCAAACGTGGAACGGCAGCAAAGCCAAGGACCTTGCCTTGATCGACAGCATCGGCAACTATCGCGACGCCGTAAAACGGGCCGGCCAGCTGGGAAAGATCGAAGGGGAACCGTCCGTCATATCGTACGACCAGACTTCCATCTGGGACATCCTGGCCGGCGTGTCGTCGGCCGGCGCTTTATCAGATCTGACCAAGCTTCTGGGGCTGTTAAACGGAACCCAGAGCATGCCGGTAAGCCGGTAGGAGGGCAGATGGGTAAGAAAACCGTAGTCGCGCAGATTTCCGACTTCCACGTCGGCGACAAGTATTTTCGTCCGGATCTTTTGGAAGAGACGATTGAAGAGGTCAACGACTTAAAACCTGATGTCGTTATTGTCGGAGGAGACTTAACGACGCTCGGTTTGCGTGTCGAGTACGAGGAGGCGCGGGAGTACGTTAAAAAGATTAAATGTCCACGAATCGTTGTCATCCCCGGAAACCATGACAGCCGCAACGTCGGCTACATGCATTTTGAGGACAATTTCGGCTCCCGCTATCAGGTTCTTAGACACAATAACATCGTTTTCGTCTGCATAGATTCAAGCATGCCGGACAGTAAAGACGGCCGTGTGGGGCGGAACAAGTATACGTGGATCAGGGAACACTTCGAAACACCGGCTGACTACCGGGTTCTGGTGCTGCACCACCATCTGGTTTCGGTGCCCGGCACCGGCCGGGAAAGGAATATCGTTTTAGACGCCGGCGACGTTCTGGAGATGCTTTTCGAACAAAAGGTCGACCTTGTCTTGTCAGGGCATAAACACGTGCCCCACGTCTGGGAGTTCGGCAATATGACTCTGGTTAACGCCGGCGCGGCCTCTTCGCTACGGCTGCGCGGGGCGGCCGAACCTTGCTACAACATCATCGAGCTCGAAGACGGTAAAGCGGCCGTCTACAAAAAAGGCGTCGGCGAGATCAAAGAAAGGATGGGGTAGGTTGGGCAGGCTGGCCGCCGTCGCTTTAATCGACGGAGAACATTACTTTCCCGTTATCGAACAGGCCTTAGAAGCGATTGCCTCCGACCCGGCCTACGATCTTAAGGGCGCTGTCTTTATCGGCGGCACGGAGAAGGTGACCGACGCCACGCGGCTGGACGGATTCAAGGTTCCGGTGATTCTCGATCCCGACGCTTTGAAAGGAATAGACCAGGCCATCGCACGGTTTAAGCCCGCGGTTTTCATTGACTTAAGCGACGAGCCGGTGGTAGGATACAGGGAAAGATTCGAGTTCGCTTGCCGGATCCTGGCTCGAAATATATCATATAAGGGTTCGGACTTCCTTTTTGAGCCGCCAACCTTTTTTGATGTAGTACACAAACCCTCTATTTCAATCATCGGCACGGGCAAACGAACGGGCAAGACGGCCGTGTCGGCTTTTATATGTCGTGAACTGAAGAGTGAAGGACATAATCCCTGTGTCGTCGCCATGGGGCGGGGCGGCCCGGCGGCCCCCGAAGTCATTCACGGGGGCGAGATTAATCTCAAGCCGGAATACCTGTTGGAACTAAGCAGGCAGGGTAAGCATGCCGCTTCGGATCATTACGAAGATGCTTTGATGAGCCGTATCACGACGGTCGGTTGCCGGCGTTGCGGCGGGGGCATGGCCGGCAAGGTTTTTATCTCAAACGTGCTTGACGGAGCGCGGGTGGCCGACAAACTCCCGGAAGAGATGATCGTCTTTGAAGGAAGCGGGGCGGCCCTGCCTCCGGTTAGAACGGATTTCTCCGTCTTAATCGCCGGCGCGAGCCAGCCTGAGGAATATATCACGGGGTATTTCGGCCCGTATAGGATATCGCTGTCCGACCTGGTTATTTTGACGATGTGCGAGGAACCGCTGGCGGATCTGGAAAAGATCGATCGGCTGGAAGCGGGCATCAAGGCCGTAAAGCCGGGCATAAAGGTTGTCCGGACGGTTTTCCGGCCTAAGCCCTTGAACGATGTTGCCGGTAAGCGGGTATTCGTCGCCACAACGGCTCCGGCGGATGTCGGCCGGGTAATCACCGGATATCTGGAGGAAGAGTACGGCTGTCAGGTGGCGGGGATAAGCCATCATCTGTCCAACCGGCCGCTTTTGCGGGCCGACCTGGCGGCGGCGGGCGATTTCGACGTTGTCATGACCGAACTTAAGGCGGCCAGCGTCGACGTAGTTACGGAGTATGGTTTGGAGCGAGGCAAGGAAGTAGTTTACATGGACAACAGCCCGGTGACTGTCGGGGGCGACGGGGACGTGAAAGAACTTTTGATCGAGGCGGCGGTTGAGGCGCGGCGGCGCTTTGCCGGCCGGGGCGAATAGAATGAAGAACGGCGCGGATAGACCCATCCTGATCAGCGGCAAGAAACGGTCATTGCCGTTTTCCAAGGGCATGATGGCGACGTCGATCATGGCCACGGGCTTGGCGCCGGCCAAGTCTTACCGCGTCGCTCAGCAGATCCAAGACGCCTTGCGGGAACAGAACGTTCACTCGATTTCGGTACCTGATCTCGACGCGATGGTGACCGATCTTTTGACCAAGTTTTACGGGGAGCGTTTCGCCGCCAACTATACACATTGGCGGAAACTCGGCAAGCTTGATAAGCCGGTTATCGTTTTAGTCGGCGGGACGACAGGAGTCGGGAAGTCTACCATCGCGGCCGAACTGGCCCACCGGTTGGGAATCGTCAGAATCGTCTCAACCGACAGCATTCGCGAAGTAATGCGGAGCCAGTTTTCCAAGGAACTGATGCCGGCGCTATACGGCTCAACCTTTACGGCCTGGAAATTCTTAAGGTTTCCGCTGCCCAAGACCGCTGACCCCGTCATTGTCGCCTGTCAGGAACAATGTCAGCTGGTAACGATCGGCGTCGAGGCGATTATCGAGAGGTCCATCAAGGAGGGCGTGAACATAGTCGTCGAGGGCGCGCATCTCCTGCCGGGTTTCATAAAACCCGAATATCGGGATAAAGCGTTCCTGATAGACCTGGTCGTCGTGGTCAATGATGAGGAACAGCACCGGAGCCATTTTCTCGTCCGCGAGATAGAAGGCGCTCCGGACCGGCCGCACGACAAATATATTGAGAACTTTGAGAGCATCAGGAAGATTCAGGACTACATCAAGAAACTGGCCAGAGAGCACAAAACACCGTGTTTCGGCGGCTACAATCTGGACCAGACCGTCAGCAAGATAATGAAGCACACGCTGGATTCAATATTCGGCGAGTCACGTGTTTAAGGAGGATTAATGGACTTTTTTATCGACACGGCAAATGTCGAGCAGATCAAGGAGATCAATGGATGGGGCGTCTTAAGCGGGGTGACGACTAATCCCTCGCTGGCGGCCAAGGAAGGGCGCAACTTTCACGAACTTATCAAGGAAATCGCTTCCATTGTGGACGGACCGGTCAGCGCCGAAGCCGTTTGCCCCGATTGCGGCGGTATCGTGGAAGAGTCGAGGGAGCTGGCCAGCCTGGCCGATAACGTCGTTGTCAAGATTCCTTGCATGCCGGAAGGCTTGGCCGCGACCAGCATTCTGAACGGAGAGGGGATCGACGTCAACATGACGCTGGTTTTCTCGGCCAATCAGGCGCTGCTGGCTGCGCATGCCGGCGCCGCCTTCGTCAGCCCGTTCGTCGGACGCGTCGACGATGCGGGTAACGACGGCATGGTCATCATCGAAGAGATCATGGCCGTCTACAATAACTACGACGTCCAGACGGAGGTTATCTGCGCCAGCGTCCGCCACGCCCAACACGTGGTCGAAGCCGCCCTGATCGGCTGTGATATCGCCACGATTCCTTACGACGTGTTTAAAAATATGGTCAAGCATCCGCTGACGACCAGCGGGATCGACGCTTTTAATAAAGACTGGGACAAAATAAAGAACATAAAGTAGTGAGATGTGAAGTGATGGAAGTAAATAGTGATCAGGACTTTTCACTAGCGAGGCGAAACGCCGAGCGAATCACTTCTCACTAATCACTAACAGAAAGGGAGGCTTTAAGCAGTGCAGAAAATCGATTTACAAGACAAACCCCTAAAAGACCTGCAAGTGATCGCCAAGGCGGCCGGACTTAAGGGTATCGCGGGGATGAAAAAGGAAGACTTGATCAAGCAGTTGGCTAACGATCCGGCGCCCGATCCGGCGCCTGCCGAAGCTCCCGCCTCCGCTGAAGCTACGGAGGACAAGCCGCCGTCGGCGTCACAAGTCGAAGCGAGGGACTTCGCGGAGGTTCCGGTGGACAAGCCGGCGGCAGCTCCGGTTACGTCAACCGCCGCAACCGCGCCAACCATTACGCCGATGCCACCCTCTACCAATGGCGCGCCGTCAAACGGGGAAGGCAAACCCGGCGACGAGGCGTTGCTTAGCAAGGAAGGCGTTTTGGACATCCTAGCCGACGGCTACGGATTCCTGAGGACTAAGGGTTATCTGCCGGGCGACTCCGATATCTACGTCAGCAACTCTCAAATCAGGCGGTTCCATCTTCGCAAGGGCGACAAGGTTAAAGGCCAAGTCCGTCCGCCTAAAAACACTGAGAAGTTCAGTGCGCTCTTAAGAATCGAGGCGGTCAACGAGGAAGATCCGGAGAACGCCAGGACCAGGGCGACCTTTGAAACGCTAACACCCATCTATCCTGAAGATCAGTTTCGCTTGGAAACCGACGCCAAAAACATCACCGCCCGCATTATCGACCTGGTCGCGCCGATAGGCAAGGGCCAGCGCGGGTTGATTGTCAGCCCACCGAAAGCCGGCAAGACGACGATCCTGAAGCAAATCGCCAATTCCATTACCGCCAACCATCCGGAAGTCCAGATGCTGGTTCTTCTAGTCGACGAGCGGCCCGAAGAGGTTACCGATATGGAGCGGAGCATCGACGGCGACGTCGTGTCTTCGACTTTCGATATGCCGGCTGAAAATCACATCCAGGCGGCGGAGCTGGTTTTGGAGCGGGCTAAACGCCTGGTCGAGCACAAGAACGACGTCGTCATCGTTCTGGACTCCATAACCCGTTTGGCGCGCGCGTACAACTTGACCTGTCCGACCAGCGGCCGGATCCTGTCCGGCGGCGTGGACTCGACTGCTTTATACCCGCCGAAGCACTTCTTCGGCGCGGCCCGCAATATCGAGAACGGCGGCAGTCTGACGATCATCGCTACGGCGCTTATCGATACGGGTAGCCGGATGGACGAGGTCATTTTCGAAGAGTTTAAGGGAACCGGCAACATGGAGCTCCATCTGGACAGAAAGCTTGCGGACAAGCGCGTTTTCCCGGCCATCGACATCGACAAGTCGGGGACGAGAAAGGAAGAATTGCTGCTTGACCCAGCCGAAGCCCAGGAGATATGGAAACTTCGCCGCGTCCTGCACGCTTTAGAGCCCAGCCAGGCCATCGAGCTTCTGATCGGCAAGGTTAGGGACACCAAATCCAACGCGTTGTTCCTGAAGGAGATCGCCAAAAGCCCGTCGGCCGGCTAGCTCCCAGGGTTTGGCTGCCTTTCTCCGCATATAAGTAGATGCTATAATAGTGCTGGAAAAGGCAAGCTATAAGAAACATTTATGGGAGGAATAAAGACAGTGAAAAAGGAAACACATCCGGAATACTATGACACCCAGGTAAAGTGCTCGTGCGGCGAGACCTTTACCACCAGGTCGACCAAGAAAGAATTGCACGTAGAGATCTGCAGCAAATGCCACCCGTTTTATACCGGCAAGCAGAAATTCGTCGATACCGGCGGGCGTGTCGAGCGCTTCCAGAAGAAATACGGCACCACCCCTAAAAAAGCCGGTAAAGCCTAAATGAACGTCAAGCTCCTGGAGCATACGCCCGATCCGGAGCGGACCATCGCGGCGGCCGGGCGCTTATGTTACGCTCCTGTCGGCGCCGACGAGCTTTTCGACGAGATGTCTGACACCGAGATTAAAAAACTCCTGACCTTTCTAATCAAAGCCGGGCATTTGAGCGCTATCGAGCACGCCGTCTTCACGTTCGCCATCGAAGGCATCTCGCGAGCCTGTAGCCATCAACTGGTCAGACATCGTGTGGCCTCGTATAACCAACAGTCTCAGCGTTACGTAACCTTCGATTCGCTGGAGTTCATAGTCCCGCCTACTATCGCGGGAACGGACGGCGTGGCGGAAGCGTTCGATAAAGGCAACCAGGCGGCGCTGGCCCTCTATAAAGAGCTTCTGGACGCGGGGGTGCCGGCCGAGGACGCCCGGTACGTTCTGCCGAACGCGGCCGAAACCAAGATCGTGGTCACCATGAACGCCCGCGAACTTCTGCACTTTTTCACCCTGCGCTGCTGCAACCGGGCTCAGTGGGAAATACGCGACTTAAGCCTGGCTATGCTGAACATCGTCAAAAATAAAGCGCCGACGGTGTTCGCGGCCGCCGGACCCGCCTGTGTCAGGGGAGCTTGCCCCGAAGGCTCGATGACTTGCGGCGAACCCTGGCCCAAACACAACTATTAAGGACTAAATCAAATGCCTAAACTACGCATGGGCGGCCAGGCCGTCTTGGAAGGCGTTATGATGCGCAGCCCCCACGCCATGGCCGTAGCGGTCAGGCGGCCGGACGGCACCATCACGACCACGGCCAGCCGGATCGACACCGTTTTTCATAAATATTTCCCGTTCACCTGGTTTCCGCTTCGCGGCGTCGTTTCCTTAATCGAGATGTTTACGCTCGGTCTTAAGGCGTTGTCGTTTTCCGCCCAGCAGGCGACGGGAGAAGAGGAAGATTTCGGCGCCAAAGAGATCGCCGGGAGTTTCATCTTCGCGATGGTCCTGGTGGTTTTGCTGTTCATCGTCCTCCCGGCCTTTCTGGCCAACTTCACCAAGTCTTATCTGCCGTCGTCGGCCTGGAAATCGGGAGTCGAAGGCGTCATCCGCATCAGCATCTTCTTGATCTATGTCTGGGCTGTTTCTTACATGAGGGACATCAAGCGCGTGTTCGAATACCACGGCGCGGAGCATAAGACCGTCCACGCTTACGAGGAGGGCATGGAATTGAAGCCTGAAGTCATCCGCGGTTTCAGCGCTCTTCACGTCGGTTGCGGCACCGGTTTTCTGCTTATCGTCATGGTCGTTTCCATCTTTGTTTTTGCCTTTATCCCGCCGACCACGATCTGGCTGCGGGTCCTGATACAGATCTGTCTGGTGCCGGTAATCGGCTCGTTCACGTACGAATTGATCAGGCTGGCCCGCCGTTATGAGCATTCGACCGCCGTTAAGATCCTGATGGCGCCAGGGCTCCTTCTACAGAGACTGACGGCCAGGGAACCCGACGACGATCAAATCGAGGTGGCGGTGACCGCCCTAGAGGAAGCCTTAAAAATGGAAGGCGCGCCCGCCGGCGCTCATACAGACGGGTCCGCCTCTGGCGGAGGCGCTGAAGATGCTTGATAAAGTAGCCGGCATCGAGAAACGGTACGCTGAAATAGAAAACGAACTAGCCAAGCCTGAGGTTCTGGCCGACCAGGAAAAATACACCGCCCTGGCCAAAGAGTTCAGCGGGATGAAAGAGATCATGGAGACCATCCGGGCACTCAAGGACGCCGTCTCACGGATTAACGAATCGGAACAGCTGCTGGGCGAGGAAAAGGACGCCGAGATGCGGGAGTTTATCACCGAAGAGGCGGCCGAGGCGGCTGAGATTAAAACGCAGCTGGAAGAGAAGCTTAAGATTCTGCTCCTTCCCCAGGACCCGACGGATTCAAAAAACGTGATTATGGAGATCAGGGCGGGGGCCGGCGGGGAAGAAGCCGCCCTCTTTGCCAAGGACGTCTACCGGATGTACGCCAGGTTCGCCGAGGACAACAAGTGGAAGACGGAAGTCTTAAGCGTCAGTGAGGGCGACGCGGGCGGTTTCAAGGAGATCGTATTCTCGGTCAAAGGCGCCGATGTCTACGGGACGCTCAAATACGAGTCGGGCGTGCATCGCGTCCAGAGAATCCCGGAGACGGAATCGGGCGGCCGCATCCACACGTCCACCGCGACTGTCGCCGTTATGCCCGAGGTCGACGACGTGGAGGTTAACATCGATCCGGGCGACCTGAAAATCGATACCTACCGTTCCAGCGGCGCGGGCGGCCAGCACGTCAACGTAACCGACTCGGCGGTAAGAATTACCCATCTGCCGACCGGCCTGGTGGTTTCCTGTCAGGACGAACGCAGTCAGCTCCAAAACCGGGAGAAGGCAATGCGCGTCTTGAGGGCGAGGCTGTATCAGCACGCCCTGGAAACCCAGCAGAATAAGATCGCCGAGAACCGGCGGACGCAGGTCGGCACCGGCGACCGGAGTGAGAAGATCAGGACCTATAATTACCCCCAGAACAGGATCACCGACCACCGCATCAATTTGACCGTCCATAACCTGGACCAGGTGATGGAGGGCGACATACGTGAGATAATGAGCGCGCTGGCGCGGGAGGACCGCGTCAGAAAACTGGAGAAGATGAAGTGATCGACGACACTATCGGCCGGGCCGCGGACGCCCTTAGGGCGTCCGGCATAAAAACGGCCAGGCTAGACGCCGAACTGTTGTTTCAATACGTTTTAGGCATCAACCAGACCGAGTTTCTGGCCATGGCCGACCGCGAGCTGTCCCCGGCCGAGCAGGACACCTACTTCTCTTTGGTCGAGAGAAGGCAGGCGCGGGAACCGCTCCAGTATATTACCGGCGAGGCCGCTTTCCGTCACCTGAACCTGCGGGTGACGCCGGATGTCCTGGTGCCTCGCCCCGAGACCGAATGGGTGGCCGAGGAAGCAATCGTCGCCGTCCGCAACCTTCACAAACCGGCGGTCCTGGATATCGGCACGGGCAGCGGCGCTATCGCCATCAGCATTGCCAGCGAGGTTCCTCAAGCCGAGGTAGTGGCGACTGATATTTCCCGGCAAGCGGTTTCTTTAGCGCTGGAGAACGCCGAAAGACATAACGTAGACGGCCGCATCCGTTTTATCGTCAGCGATTATTTTTCAAGCGTACCGGCTTATTACAAGGAACACTTCAACGTTATCGTCAGCAATCCGCCTTACATCGCGTCTCACGAATTGCCGGGGCTGGATCCAGAAATCAAGTATCACGAACCGGTTGTGGCGTTGTCGCCGGGTTTGGATCCGTTGGCGCCTCACAGGATAATCGCGGCCGGAGCGCCGCGCTTTCTGAAAGCCGGCGGCCTGCTGGTTTTGGAGATCGGCGCCAATTCGGGTCAGGCCGCGCGGGACGCGTTGGCTGTCACCGGATTATATACGGATGTAGAAATATTACTGGACCTCGCGGGGCGGGACCGCGTTATCAAGGGAGTGCTTAAGTAGCGTGACCGATATCATCCGGACGGATCCCGTCCGGCCTTCGGAGGAAGCGATTGTCGCGGCCGCCTTGGTCGTCAAAGCCGGCGGTCTGGCAGTCTTACCGTCTGACACGGTCTACGGCCTGGTCGCGGACCTTTACAGTCTCGAAGCAATCGAACGCCTGTATGGATTGAAAGAACGTCCGGCGGCCAAAGGGCTGCCCGTTTTTATCGGCGACCGCTCCGAACTCGACAATCTGGCGGCTGAAATCCCCGAGGAAACATCGATTCTGATGGATTTGTACTGGCCGGGGCCTCTTTCAATCGTACTAAAGAAAAACCCGCAAGTTCCCGACGCCGTGACCGGCGGACGGCCGACCATCGCCGTGCGCCAACCCGGTTATGTGGTCTGCCAGGGAGTTTTAAAAGAAGTCGGCGGCCCGTTGACCGGCACCAGCGCCAACCTTACCGGCGGCCTGGCGCCCCGGGCAGTGGCGGATCTGGATCCTGCCATCGTCGAGGGCGTTGATATCATCATCGACGGCGGGGTCTGTCCTTACGGCGTTCCGTCGACCATTTTGGACGTCAGCGGTCCTGTGTGGCGCGTCCTGCGTCAAGGTCCGGTGACCAAAGAGGCGATAGAGACAGCTGTCGGGCGTGTGATAAAATGAGGCCATTCTTTAGACATACGGGGGAATCACGTTGAGAGTAGCGATTGGCTGCGATCATGGCGGATACGACTTAAAAGAGCAGGTCAAGGACTGGGTGAATGAGTCCGGCCACGAGGCCGACGATATGGGCTGCGACTCGACCGAGCCTGTCGATTACCCCGCGTACGCGGTCGCGGTCGCCCGAAAGGTCGCTTCCGGCGCGGCGGACTTGGGTATCCTGGTCTGCGGCACCGGACTGGGTATGAGCATGGCCGCCAACAAGGTATCCGGGATCCGGGCGGCGGTATGCAACGACATATTCTGCGCGGAGCACGCCCGGGCTCACAACGACGCCAATATCATGACCATCGGCGGGCGGGTGGTCGACGACGCGCAAGCCAGACGGATCGTTGAGACATTTTTAAACACAAAGTTTGAGGGCGGACGTCACGCGCGCCGGGTCGCCCAGATCATGGCCATTGAAAACGAATGGGGGAAGTAAGAGTGTCACTGGATGAACTGCGGAAAATCGACGCGGAGGTCGCTGAGGCGATCGACGCCGAGCTAAACCGGCAGAGAAACACCATCGAGCTTATCGCCAGCGAGAATTTCACCTGGCCGGCCGTTCTGGAAGCCCAGGGTTCCGTCCTGACCAACAAGTACGCCGAAGGCTATCCGGACAAACGTTATTACGGCGGTTGCGAGTGCGTCGACATCGTCGAGGATTTGGCCCGCGACCGGGCCAAGCAGCTGTTCGGGGCCGACTACGCCAACGTCCAGCCCCACTCCGGCTCCCAGGCCAATATGGCCGTGTATTTCACGGCCGTTAAACCGGGCGATACCGTTATGGCGCTGGAACTGTCGCACGGCGGCCACCTGACAATGGGCGCGCCCGTCAGTTTTTCCGGTCAGCTTTACAATATCGTTTTCTACACGGTTAACCGGGAGACGGAGGTCCTCGAGTACGACGAGATCCGCGAACAGGCTCGCCAAAGTAGGCCCAAGATGATCATCGCCGGGGCCAGCGCCTATCCGCGGACTCTTGATTTCGAGGCATTCAGGTCAATAGCCGACGAGGTCGGCGCGGTCTTGATGGTCGACATCGCGCATATCGCGGGGCTGATCGCGACCGGCTTGCACCCCTCTCCGGTGCCGTACGCCGAATTTGTCACGTCCACGACGCACAAGACTCTGCGGGGCCCCCGTGGCGGTCTGATCATGTGTAAACAGGAATCCGGCCGGGCGTTGGACAAGACGATATTTCCGGGCATCCAGGGCGGACCCTTGATGCACGTGATCGCGGCCAAAGCCGTCGCTTTCAAGATGGCCATGCGCCCCGAGTTCAAAGATTATCAAGCCCAGGTTATAAAGAACGCCAAGGCCCTGGCTGACGTTATGACCGGCGAAGGTTTCCGCTTGGTCGCCGGCGGCACCGACACCCATCTCTTCTTAATGGACTTGTCCACTAAGGGTCTGACCGGCAAGGCCGCTCAGGAAACCCTGGATGAAGTCGGGATCACGGTCAACAAGAACACGATTCCGTTCGAAACGCAGAGTCCGATGGTCACCAGCGGCATCCGCGTCGGTTCGCCCTCGGTCACCAGTCGGGGTATGAAAGAACCCGAGATGAAGATAATCGGCCTGGCCATCAGCCGAGTCCTTCATAACCTCGGCGACAGGGCGGTTATGACCGAAGCGAAGAAAACCGTCCGGGAGCTTTGCGACAGCTTCCCGTTGTATCCCGAGCTGTAAAGTGATGGGGGTCAGGTCTTGTATTTTAACATCAGGCTTGATCGCTGGGGAAAATGGTTACGTTAAAATACAAGACCTGACCCCAGCTCTCTGGAGAAGTGACGCTTAAATGACAAGACCTGACCCCAGATCTTCCCGGCCTTCCTGGGACGACTATTTCATGAAGATCGCCGAGGAGGTGGCCACCCGGTCGACCTGCTTGAGGCGCCATGTCGGCGCGGTCGTCGTCAAGGACCGGCGCATTCTGGCCACAGGATATAACGGCGCGCCCCAGGGAATCCGGCATTGCGGCGAGGTCGGGTGCTTAAGGGAAGAAAAGAGCGTGCCTTCGGGCGAGCGGCATGAACTTTGCCGCGGGCTTCACGCGGAGCAGAATGCCGTTATTCAAGCCGCGCTGCACGGCGTACCGATTGCCGGCTCGACCCTCTATTCGACTCATAAACCCTGTTCCCTTTGCGCCAAAATCCTCATCAACGCGGGCGTCACCCAAATACTCTATCTCGACGGGTACGCCGATAAGCTGGCCGATGAGTTGCTGAATGAAGCCGGCGTAAAGGTTCACCGGTTGGAGCGTTAAGTGACCGCCGACACTGGCAAGAAGCCGACGCGTTTCCAGGATCTGGCCGCCTCAAGCTTAGGCATCGAAGTTGCCGTGGCGACTTTGCTGGGCGGCTTCCTGGGTTGGTGGCTGGACGGCCGGTTTTATACCAAGCCCTGGTTGATGCTAGGCGGCCTGGTCGTTGGCGCCGTGATCGGCTGGGTCGACGTCTGGTTACAGATCAGAAACATGGATGACGCCGATATCAAACGCAAGAAAGGGACATAGGGTTGGGTTTTCGAGCAATCTTTATCAAAACAACGACGCTCGGGCTTGTTACGGCGGTCCCGGCCGTCGCCCTGGCCTGGATATTCGGAGGGCTCTCGGTCATGTTCGGCGTCATCGCCGGTTATGTGATCGCGATAGTCAACATTTACGCCACTTTGTTTACCGTTCTGGGCGTCTCGGGCGAACGTCCCGCCTCCTCGATTTTGTTGGTTCTATTCAGCTTCCCGACCAGGCTGTTTGCCATCGCTGTCGCACTCTATTTGATCTCCCGAATAGATGCGATAAATATCTTTACAACAGTTGTTACGCTTGTGGTAGTATATACGATGTTTGCGTTTAGTGAGTTGCGTTTTGCCTCGCTGCACGGCGAATCCCAGTCCAAGTTAAAATCCTGGTAGAGGTGCGTATGGAAAAACTGTTAGAAGAACTTCAACCCAAGCTTTACTACGAGTTTCACCTCTTCGGCGTCAACCTTTCAATAACAAACGCTGTCATCCTTCTTTTTGTCGCCGCGTTCATCGTCTTCCTGCTTGTCTGGCTGGCCGGAAGAAAACGCGCCGAGGTCCCCACCGGACTGCAGAATATGATGGAAGCCCTGTTGGATTTCATCAGGCTGCAAATGGTCGTCGACGTTATCGGCGAGAAGGGCATGGGCTATTTCCCCTGGATCGCGACACTCTTTTTATTGGTGCTGGTCAGTAACCTGATCGGGTTGATTCCGCACTCCATGGCCATTACCGGTCAGACCGGAACGACCCTGGCCTGGGCTTTGATAGTCTTCGGCATGTATAACGTGGCGACCTTTAAGGAAAAGGGCTTCCTTGGCTACTTTAAGAGCTTCGCCCCGGGCGGCGTGCCGGCCTGGCTGCTGCCGGTTATTGTCCCGATCGAGATCATCAGCACTATGGTGCTTCGTCCGTTTTCGCTGGCCGTTCGTCTTTTCGCCAATATGACCGCCGGTCACATGATTATCCTCGTCTTCACTTTCATGGCGGCGACCGGAGCTTGGTTCATCAAACCGCTGCCGTTTGTCGGCGTGGTCATAATGCTTATGTTCGAAGTATTTGTTGCTTTTATCCAGGCGTATATCTTCGCGATCCTGGCCGGCATCTACGTCGGCCAGGCAGTACAAGAGCACTAGAAAAGGAGGATTCATGGATCCAAAAGCATTAGCGTGGCTTGGGGCTGGTCTGGCGATCGGACTTGGCGCCATCGGTCCGGGCCTTGGTGTCGGTCTACTGGTTTCCAAGACCGTCGAAGCCATGGCGCGGCAGCCTGAGGCGGCCGGTATGGTTCGGACAACGATGTTTATCGGTGTCGCGTTCGCTGAGGCCATCGCGCTTTACGCGCTTGTCATTGCGTTTCTGCTGTCATTTAAGTAAGCAAGAAACGCTTATAGATCATATAAAGGAAGGTGAACGGAAACATTGACACTCACACCTGAAATTAACCAACTCATATACTCGATTCTGGCGTTCCTGATTCTGGTCGCGGTGCTAGGTCGGTTCGCTTTTCCGCCGGTGATGGACATGCTCAAGAAACGGGAGGATAACATCCGTGACGCCATCACGGAGGCCGAGAATACCCGCGTGGAGGCGACTAAACTGCTTGACGAGTACAAACAGCAGCTAGCGGTAGCACGCAAGGAAGCGCAGGCAACGATCGAGCAAGGCAAGCAAGTCGGGGAAAGCGTCAAAGCCGAGATCACGGCCAAAGCCAACGAGGAGGCCCATCAGATTATCGAGCGGGCGCAGGCCGAGATCGAGCGAGAAAAGGATCGCGCCCTGGCGGACTTGCAGTCGAAGGTGGCCGACTTGACCATCATGGCGACCGCGAAAGTAATTCAGAAAACCATGGACGAGCCCGGCCAGCGCAAGCTGGTTGAGGACGCTATTGCCGAGGTGAGCGGGGTTGGCAAAGCATAGCGAGGTCGTCCGGGGATACGCCGAGAACATGTTCGGCATGGCGGCGTTGGAAGACTCCGTCGAGACCCTGGAAGACCAACTATTCGAACTGAATAAGGGGATCGCGGCCAGCCCGAAGCTTCGGGATTTCCTGGCCGACGCCGGTATCCCGGCCGCTGAAAAGAAGAAGGCTCTGGGTGAGATACTGACGCCGTCGGCGTCGCCGCTTATCCGCAGTTACACCAATATTTTGATCGATACGGGCAAAGCCGGCCTGATCTCCGATGTCGCCGAAGCCTTTATCAAACTTGTCCAAGAGAGTAAGAACCAAGTACTGGCCGAAGTAACGTCGGCTATCCCGCTGACGCAGGATCTGACCGACCACTTGTCGGCCGAGCTTGGCAAGACTACGGGCAAGAAGGTCAACGTCAAGAACGTCGTGGACACGAGCATCCTCGGCGGTCTCGTAATCAAGATGGAGAATAAGATAATCGATTTGTCGCTGCAGAGAAAACTGGATGATCTTCAGAACAGCCTGCACGCGAGCTTAAGTTAGGAGTGGATGGAATGGCTGAAAAGAACAAAGCCATACTCTCCCCGGACAAGATCTCCGAGGTGCTGAAGAAGTATATCGAGGAGTATAAGCCGGCGGCCGCAATCGAAGAGGTCGGCAAGGTCGTTGAGACAGGAGACGGCATCGCCCGGATCACCGGCTTGCCGAGCGCCATGTACAACGAAATGCTGGAGTTCCCGAACAACGTGTATGGCATTGCTTTAAACCTCGAGGAGGACCAGATCGGATGTGTTCTGCTGGGGTCGGCGACGTCGGTCGAGGAAGGCGCCGAAGTGCGCACGACCGGCCGCATTATGGAAGTCCCGGTCGGCAAGGCGCTCATCGGACGTGTTGTCAACGCGCTGGGCGAACCGCTGGACGGCAAAGGTCCGATTGAGACCAAGACCTTCCGTCCCGTTGAAAAGCTGGCGCCGGGAGTCATCGACCGTCAGAAAGTCAGCGAGTCGTTGCAAACCGGCATTAAGAGTATCGACTCGATGATCCCGATCGGCCGCGGCCAGCGCGAACTGATCATTGGCGACCGGCAGACGGGCAAGACCGCCATCGCCGTCGATGCCATCATCAATCAGAAAGGTAAGGACGTAATCTGCATCTACGCGGCCATCGGCCAGAAGGCTTCGACGATCGCGCAGGTTGTCGAGCGCTTGAGTTCCGCCGGCGCCATGGATTACACGATCGTCGTCAACGCGCCGGCGTCCGATCCCGCTTCGCTGGTGTACCTGGCCCCGTTCGCGGCTTGCGCCATGGGCGAGGAATTCATGTACAACAAGCAGCACGTCCTGGTCATATACGACGATCTGTCGAAGCACGCCACCGCTTACCGGCAGCTGTCGCTCTTGCTCCGCCGCCCACCGGGCCGCGAAGCCTATCCGGGCGATATCTTCTACCTGCATTCAAGGCTCCTGGAACGGGCCAGCAAGCTCTCCGACGAGCTGGGCGGCGGGTCGCTGACCGCGTTGCCGGTCATTGAGACGCAGGCGGGCGACGTATCCGCGTACATTCCGACGAACGTCATCTCCATCACGGACGGCCAGATCTATCTGGAGCCGGACTTGTTCTACGCCGGCGTTAGGCCGGCCGTAAACGTCGGTATCTCGGTCTCCCGCGTCGGCGGGTCGGCCCAGATCAAAGCGATGAGACAGGTCGCCGGAACGCTCCGGATCGACCTGGCGCAATACCGCTCGCTGGAGGCGTTTGC
This sequence comes from Actinomycetota bacterium, assembly GCA_041658625.1. Lineage (NCBI taxonomy): Bacteria > Bacillati > Actinomycetota > Actinomycetota bacterium. The sequence continues at coordinate 333,814 of JBAZZW010000001.1, read as the reverse complement.
CCAGTTCGGTTCCGACCTTGATAAGGCGACGCAGGCCCAACTGGCCCGAGGCGCCCGCATGGTCGAGGTGCTGAAGCAGCCGCAGTACCAACCGGTACCGGTGGCGGAGCAGATCATTATCATCTATGCGGGATCTCAGGGTCATCTGGACGACATCCCCGTTGAGAAGATATCCCACTTCGAAAAGGGCTATCTGGAGTTTATGAACCTGACGCATCCGGACATCGCGAAGAAGATCGTCGAAGGCAAGGAACTGACCGACGAGATAAAGTCGTCTCTGGATAAGTCCGTCGAGGAATACAAGAAGCTTTGGGAAGGGGAAAGCGCCGGTTAGCCGGGCGCGGGAGCTTAAGAGATGGCCGGTCAGACAAGAGCGATAAAGAGACGGATCCGCAGCGTCGATAAGATTCGGCAGATCACGCGCGCCATGGAACTTGTCGCGACATCTAAGATCAAAAAGGCGGAGGACAGGATCAAAGCCACCCGGCCCTACGCCCAGAAGATGGTTGAGATCATGACCAATCTGACGGCCGTTACGGGTGATTTTCACCACCCGCTACTGGACGCTCACGAGGAGACTAAAAGTACGGCCATTCTGGTTTTGACCAGCAACCGCGGTCTTTGCGGCGCGTTCAACACCAATACGCTTAAGAAAGCCGAAGACCTGGCCTTGGCCGAAAAGCAAGCCGGCCGGACCGTTAGACTTCTAACCGTCGGCAAGAAGGGCTATTCATATTTCAGCTACCGGGGTTACGATGTCGCGGAGGCCTATCTGGACATTTCCGACGCGCCAACCTTTGAAGAAGCGCAGATGATTGCCGGAAAGCTGATGAAGATGTACACGGACATGGAAGCCGACACGGTCTATATCGTTTTTAACCACTTTAAGAGTGTGGCCGAACAGAAGCCGCTGGTGTTCACCCTGTTCCCTTTGGCGAAGCCTGAAGAAACCGGGCACGCCGACGAGGAAACGGTGGAGCGGTCCAAAGACTATCTGTATGAACCGGACGCGCAGAAAATCATCGAGAAGCTTCTGCCGGCCTACGCGGAAACCGTCACCTACCGGTCGCTTCTGGAGTCCGCGGCCAGCGAACACGGGGCCAGGCGGACCGCGATGAAGTCGGCGACGGACAACTCCGTGGACATGATCGATAGCCTGACAATGTCGTTTAACAGGGCGCGGCAAGCCCAGATCACGCAGGAACTGGCGGAGATCAGCGGCGCCGTCGAAGCCCTGAAGTATATCCAAGCAAAGGAAGCTTGAACTTGAGCGTGGAGCCAAGAGCCACGAGCGATGAGCAAGTACTTGCTCTTAGCGCTTCGCCCCTAGCTCTTAGCTTTAAAGAGGAGGACAACATATGAATGTCGGTAAGATAATCCAGGTCATTGGGCCGGTAGTCGACGTCCAGTTTACGCCCGAAACCTTGCCTGAAATCTATGATGCGCTGGAAATGACGGTTAAGACGAACGAGGGCGAGATCAAGATCGTCGCCGAGGTGCAGCAGCAGCTGGAGAACGAAGTTGTTCGCGCCGTCGCCATGCTGCCGACCGACGGTCTGGTCCGGGGTCAAGAGGTCTTCGATCGGGGCGAGCCAATCACTATACCCGTCGGGGAAGAGACCAAAGGCCGAATCTTTAACGTATTGGGAGAGACGGTCGACCATGGCAAACCGGTCAAGACCGAGATGAGGCTGCCTATCCACCGTGAAGCCCCGGAATTCGACGAACTGGCCACCAAGACTGAGATTTTTGAAACGGGTATCAAGGTTATCGACCTTCTGGAGCCGTACGTCAAGGGCGGCAAGACGGGCCTGTTCGGCGGCGCCGGCGTCGGTAAGACCGTCATTATCATGGAGCTCATTAACAATATCGCTACGCAGCACGGCGGGATTTCGGTATTCGGCGGTGTCGGTGAAAGGACCCGTGAGGGCAACGATCTGTATACCGAGATGACGGAGTCCGGCGTCATCAAGAATACCGTGCTTGTCTACGGCCAGATGACCGAATCGCCGGGCGCCCGGCTGCGCGTCGGTTTGACCGCTCTGACGATGGCAGAGTATTTCCGCGACTATAAGAACCAGGACGTTCTGCTGTTTATCGATAACATCTTCCGTTTTGTCCAGGCCGGCAGCGAGGTTTCGGCGCTCCTGGGCCGGATGCCGTCAGCCGTCGGTTACCAGCCGACGCTGGGCAGCGAGATGGGCGAACTTCAGGAAAGAATCACCTCGACCAGCAAGGGCTCGATCACTTCCGTCCAGGCCATTTACGTACCGGCCGACGACCTGACCGACCCGGCGCCGGCGACAACCTTCTCTCATCTGGACGCGACGACGGTTTTGTCCCGCCAGATCGTTGAGATGGGCATCTACCCGGCTGTTGACCCATTGGACTCAACCAGCCGGATCCTCGATCCGAACATCATCGGCGAGGAGCATTATACGGTGGCGCGGAACGTTCAGGAGATTCTGCAGCGATACAAGGACCTCCAGGACATCATCGCCATTCTGGGTGTCGACGAATTAAGCGAGGACGACAAGCTGGCCGTCCGCCGTGCGCGGCGCATCCAGCAGTTCCTGGGCCAGCCGTTCCATGTGGCCGAACAGTTCACCGGCATTCCAGGAAAATACGTCAAGCTGGAAGACACCATCAAAGGCTTCAAGGAAATCGTTGAAGGCAAGCACGACGATCTGCCGGAACAGGCTTTCAGCCTGGCCGGAACGATTGAGGACGTCGTCGAGCGCGCCGCCAAGATGGCAGTTAGTAGTTAGATGTTGGTGGTTGGCAAGTACTTTCTAACTACTAACCACAAACTACCAACAACCATGAACGGAGTTCATTTTGCCTGACAAAGTTCTACTATTAGATATAGTTACTCCCGACCGGCTTCTTTTTGAGGGCGAAGCCACGATGGTCATCGCTCCGTCCGCGGACGGCGAGGTTGGCATACTGCCTCTTCACGCCGCTTTCTTGTCGGAGCTGAACGTCGGTGAGCTTCGCTTCAAACAAGAAAAAGACGGCAAGGAAGTCGAGGAATACGTAGCGGTGTCCGGCGGTTTCATGGAGGTCTTCGAGGACAAGGTCACGGTCATCACCCCGGCCGCCGAGTTTGCCCGGGAAATCGACATTGAACGGGCCAAACAAGCCAGGGCGGAAGCGGAGGCGGAGCTTAAGAAACGCGAGGGCGTCGACGTCGATCAGGCCCACGCGAAACTACTGCGCGCCGAGTCCCGGTTGCGGATCGCCAAACGCATATCGGCAAAGTAGCAGCCACTAGTGGTTAGCGGTTAGAAGTTGGTCGTTAGTAAACCCAATTCTCATTTGTCTGCTCTGCTATAATTCTATAGTCATGCTTATTCTAACTACTAATCACCAACTACTAATCACCCGACGCTCATGTCTACCTACATAATTAGGGGCGGGAATCCGCTCAACGGCACTGTCTCCGTCAGCGGCGCTAAGAACGCGGCGCTGAAGATGATGGCGGCCTCCATTCTAACCGAAGAGACCTGCGTTTTTACCAACGTTCCCGACATCAAAGACGTTAACACGATGCTCGAGGTGCTCAGCTGTCTGGGCGCCGACGTCTTTTTCAATCCCGACGGCACGCTGACGGTCACCGCCGATGGCGGCCTTCGGGACAAAGCCCCTTACGAACTCGTATCTCAAATGCGCGCTTCCATTATGGTCCTGGGTCCTCTGCTGGCCAGGTTGGGCCGGGCCCACGTCGCCTTGCCGGGCGGCTGCAACATCGGCTCCCGTCAGATAGACATGCATCTTCAGGGCTTGAAACTTATGGGGGCGAACATCACTACGGAGCACGGTTACATCGAAGGCAAAGACAAACGTTTGCGCGGCGCGATCGTTCCTCTTGATTTCCCGAGCGTCGGAGCGACCGAGAACATCCTTATGGCGGGGGCGCTGGCCGAAGGTAAAACCGTCATCGAAAACGCCGCCCGCGAGCCGGAGATCATCAATCTGGCCGATTTCTTAACCAAGATGGGCGCGAAAATCGACGGGGCCGGCACGTCCGTCGTAACCATCGAGGGCGTGGAAAAGCTACATGGCGCCGAACACAAAATTCTACCCGACCGCATTGAAGCCGGCACATTTCTTATCGCCGGGGCGATGACCGGGGGAGAAGTGACCGTAACCGGCGCTTCCGGCCGGAATATGGAGCTCGTTTTAGAGAAACTTAAACAGGCCGGGGTGACGGTAACCGAGGGCGAAGATGCCATCACCCTGACCATGAAGGGCCGCCCGCGGGCTGTTGACGTCTCGACCTTGCCTTATCCGGGTTTCCCGACCGATCTGCAGCCGATGATGGCGGCGTTCCTGTCGACGGCCTCCGGCACCAGCGTTTTAACCGAGAATGTTTTTGAGAACCGCTTTCTGTATATCGACGAGCTGAACCGGATGGGCGCGAGCATTCGCTTGGACGACCACCACGCCGTCATCCACGGAGTCGATAAATTATCGGGCGCCGAAGTGCGGGTTCCCGACTTACGGGCCGGCGCGGCTTTGGTGATCGCCGGTCTGGCGGCTGACGGGGAAACTGTCATTTACGACAACTGCCATATCGACCGCGGGTATGAAAGCCTTGACGAAAAACTGAAACAGCTTGGCGCGGACATAACCAGAGAATGCTGAGAGCCAAGAGCCAAGAGCCAAGAGCCAAGAGCCAAGAGCCAAGAGCCAAGAGCCAAGAGCCAAGAGCCAAGAGCCAAGAGCCAAGAGCCAAGAGCCAAGAGCTGGGAACCCCTCTCCCTTCCCTCTCCCCGACGGGGAGAGGAATAAAAGGTGAGGGGGCCAAAAGGAGAATTGTATGAATCTACCCTTAGATAAAGAAGCTATCAAAAAGATTATCCCTCATCGCGACCCGTTCTTATTGATTGATGAAATCATCGAGCTTGTCCCCGGCAAGAAGGCGGTGGGTCTCAAGAGGCTGACCGGTGAAGAGGATTGGTTCCGGGGCCACTTCCCGGCCTATCCGGTGATGCCGGGCGTACTGATCGTCGAGGCTTTGGCGCAGACCGGCGCCGTCGCCATACTGGGCATGCCTGAGAATAAGGGTAAGATAGCTTTCTTCGCCGGCATAGACAGACTGCGGTTCAAGCGGCAGGTCCTGCCCGGGGAAGAAATCCGCCTGGAGTGCGAAATCATCAAGGTTAAGGGTCCCGTTGGCAAAGGCGCCGCCCGGGCGACTGTCAATGGTGAGCTCGCTGTACAGGGCGAATTAATGTTCGCCGTTCAATAACCGTCCTTGGCGCGCCTTGTGAGAAAGCCCTGTCTGTGCTAACCTTATATCTTTGATATGGGTAAACATTTTAGGTCCGCAGGACCCTCAGTAGACAGCACCGACAAGCCGAAGAAATCCCGCAAGAGCATTATCATCAGGCGCGTCGTCATAGCCGTTCTGGTCATTTTCCTGGTCATCGCCGGGTCGGCTTTCGCTTATGTAAAGTACCTCGAGGGCAAGATGCAGCCTTCAGGCTTGATGGCCAAGGCCATCGCGGCCGTTATCAGCAAACCGGTTCCTAAGGAGCCGGTAAACTTCCTGGTCATGGGGGCGGACGTGACCGAAGAGGATCCGACCGGACGGGCCGACACCTTGTTCATCGTCCGAGTCAATTTCGAGACAAAACAAGCCACCATGGTTTCCATCCCCCGCGATTTTTATGTGGAGATCCCCGGAAACGGAAAAGACAAGATCAACCACTCGTTCAACTACGGCGGACCGGCGCTCACCATTAAAACCGTCCAGGAATACACCGGTCTGCCTATTCACCACTACGTTGTTGTTGATTACCAGGGTTTCGTCAACATCGTCAATGCGCTGGACGGGGTGACCGTAAACGTCAAGGAGCGGATGGTTGACGACGAGCTGGGTGAACCGCTGGACACGGGCGTCCAAAAGCTCGACGGCAACCAGTCCCTTTTCTATGTTCGCTTTCGCAATACCGGGAGAGGCGATTTTGCCAGGATCGAGGATCAGCAGAATTTCGCCCGGGCGTTGGTGGACGAATCGACCAGGATTCAGAACGCCTTTAAGATACCCGCGCTCATCAATATCCTGACGGAGAACATCAAAACCGATATGAGCCTGACGCAGATGCTGGACTACGCCAACGAAGCGAGGTCTTTCAAACAGGATAACCTGACGACGGTCATACTGCCCGGTGTTCCCGATATGATCGACGGGGTAAGCTATGTCCGGCCGACACAGGATAAGGTCGACCTGATATTGGACGCCCTTAAGAACAACCGGCCGATCGACCCGCTTCTTCTGGAAGACGTCGAGCCCTCCGAGGTGACGATAAAGGTTCTAAACGGCGGCGGCACCGAAGGCGTCGGCACCGAAGTCGCCGACATCCTGGCCAACAGCGGCTACAATATCGCCACAATCGGCAACGCGGACAGGTCCGATTACCCGAAGACGGTTATTTACTATAACAAACAGAATCACGCCAAGGCGCTCAAGGTCAAGAGCGACTTAAAGGAGGACCTGCCGGATATCCGGCTGACCGAATCGAGCACGATCGATCCGACCGTGACCGTGATCGTCATCGTCGGCAAGGATTATAAGTGAAATTCCGGCTGACCCACCTTCCGCAAATCCTGTTCGACGCAGTCGTATTGGCTTTCTCTCTGTATGCCTCTTTCTTAATCCGGTTCGAGGGCAGCATTCCGGCGGCGGACATGCGCTTGTTCCGCAACAGCGTCCTGGCCATCGTCCTTATCCAGCTACTCGTCTTCTTTGCGTCTGGTTTATACGACCGTATGTGGCGCTATGTCAGCACGCGCGAGCTGCGCGTCCTGGCCTTAGACGTTGTCATCGGCACCGCGCTGGCGGTGATACCGCTCTACTATATCGCTCTCAGCGGTTTTCCGAGGTCTGTTCTCATAATCAACGCCTTGTTAACGGTGATGCTTGTCGGTGGGGCGCGCTTCAGCGTCAGGTATATTTATGAACTGCAGAAGCACCGCAGCGTTCTGGCGGAATCCAAACCGGTCCTGATTTTCGGCGCGGGCGACTCCGGAGAGGTCATCGTCCGCGAAATGCTTAAACATCCCGAATCAACTTATGATCCGGTCGGTTTTGTCGACGACGACCCGGCCAAGAAAGGCCGCCGCATCCATGGCGTGCAAGTTCTGGGCGCGCACCGGGATATTCCAGCTCTCGCGGCGAAACATGAGGTTGAAGAGGTGATTATCGCCATACCGTCGGCGCCCAGCTCCGTCATCAGGGATGTCGTGGATATGTGCGACGCGGCCGGAGTCAACTGCAAGACCTTGCCGGGCGTTTTCGAGCTTATCGACGGTACGGTCGACTTAAACCAGATCCGCGACATCAATGTTGAGGATTTGCTGGGACGCGAACCTGTCAGAATCGATATCGCGGAAGCCGAATCGTATCTGAAGGACGCCGACGTCCTGGTTACGGGCGGAGCGGGCTCTATCGGCTCCGAGCTTTGCCGCCAGATTGCCGGGTATAATCCCGAACGCCTGATCGTCCTGGACCACAACGAGAACGACACATATTATCTGCTCCTGGAGCTTGAGAAACGGTACCCGGAATTGGATCTGCGCGTCATCATCGGCGATATAAAGGACGCGCCGCTGCTGGATCACATCTTCGCCCAGTACAAGCCCCGCGTCGTTTTTCACGCGGCCGCTCACAAGCACGTTCCCCTCATGCAGGAGAACATCGCGGCGGCGGTCAGCAATAACGTTACGGGCAGCAGAAACCTGATTGAGGCGGCTTTAGAATATGGCGTCGAGCGGTTTGTGCTGATCTCAACCGATAAAGCGGTCGATCCGACGGGGATAATGGGCACCACCAAACGCATCGCCGAGATGGTGATGCAGTATTATTGCCGGGACAGCAAGACAAAGTTCATGGCGGTCAGATTCGGCAACGTGATCGGCAGCAACGGCAGCGTAGCGCCGATCTTCCGCAAACAAATCGAAGCCGGTGGACCGGTCACGGTCACCCACCCGGAGGCGACCAGGTATTTCATGAGTGTGAGCGAGGCCACCAAGCTCGTCCTTCAGGCCGGCGCCATCGGCGAAGGCGGCGAGGTCTTTCTTCTCGACATGGGCGAACCGGTTAAAATCATCGACCTGGCCAGGAACCTCATCCGCCTTAGCGGCTTGCGTCCGGATATGGATATCAAAATCGAGTTCACCGGGCTCCGCGAAGGCGAGGAAATCACTGAAGACCTGGTCGGCGTCAAGGAAACCGTCGTTAAAACTAAACAAGACAAGGTCCTCATCGTCCAGGACGGCGGTTTCGACATGGCGGCATTCCCCAGCGACCTGGATCGTTTAGAGAAGCTTGTCGCCGAACACGACGGCGGAGGCATCAATAACCAGATGAGCAAGATGGTGCCGACATACCGGAAACAAAAACAAGAGTGAACAGCCAAGAGCCAAGAGCCAAGAGCAAACCCTTCCTCTCCCCTGCGGGGAGAGGATTGAGGTGAGGGGGCCAAGTTCGAAGAGCCAAGAGCAATGAACCCCTCTCCCTTCCCTCTCCCCGACGGGGAGAGGAATAAAAGGTGAGGGGGTCAGGCAGGGCGAGGGGGTCAGACCCCTTGCCGTAGACGAAAGGGTCTGACCCCAAAATAGAAATCTTCTTCGACCGAGCATAAGCGAGTGGAGAAGTAATCAAATGCCAAAACCAGACATATCCGCAATAGTCGTCAGTTTTAATACGCGGGAGCTTATTCTGGCCTGTCTGCGGTCGGTGTTCGCCAGCCGCGGCGCCGGCGAAATCGAGGTCATAATCGTCGATAACGCGAGCAACGATGGCAGCCGCGACGCGATCCGCAAGGAATTCCCGTCGGTTAAGATTATCGAAAATCGGTTCAACATGGGCTTTTCGGCCGCCAACAATATCGGGCTGGAGAAAGCGAGCGGAACGTACGCGGTTTTGTTAAACAGCGACACCGAGCTAAGGCCCGACGGCTTAAAGCTCTTGCGTGAGTTCATGGACGCCCACCCGGAGGCCGGCGCCGCCGGTCCCAGGCTTGTCTATGACGACGGCACGACTCAGCCGTCGGCTGACTCGGAACCCAATCTTCTGACCGAGTTTCTGCATCTGTTCGGTTTAAGGCGGCTGGTGCCGGGCGAAACCGCCCGCCGCCTGGCCGCTCCCGTTTTCAGCAAAATGTTCGGTAAAACGGTCGGTACTTACTTCGATATGTACAGCGGCAGCCTGGAACCCCGGGAAGTAGATTGCGTCAGCGGTGCCTGCGTTATCGCCAGAGCCGGTATTGTTGCGAAGGTAGGCGGCCTCGACGATAAGTTCTTCATGTATATGGAGGACATGGACTGGTGCGTCCGTATCAAGGAAACCGGCGCCAAGGTATACTACGTTCCGGAGGTGGAGGTCGTGCACCATGTCGGGATGAGCGGCGAGCCTGACGCGGCGACGTCCGAGAAGGTCTTGGTGGAAAAGTATAAATCCCGGCTCTACTTCTTCCAAAAACACCGCGGCAAGGGCGCGCGGTTTGTGGAACGTGTCATGATGGTTAAAGCATTTGCCATCCGTTGGCCGTTCAGCCGCCACCGCCGGGCTTACAGTCAAATTATAAAAGCAGCCCTAAGAAGCATAGAGCTTAGAGCCGAGAGCGAAGAGAAACACTGAACATTAATAAAATATTCTTCGACCGAGGGCAGCGAAGCTGTCTGAGTGGAGAAGCAGCCCTAAGAAGCGCAGAGCTTAGAGCCGAGAGCGAAGAGAAACACTGAACATTAATAAAATATTCTTCGACCGAGGGCAGCGAAGCTGTCTGAGTGGAGAAGCAGCCAAAGGGATAAATTGAAAATATTGTTCTTAACCAGCCGGTTCCCGTATCCGCCTTTCCGGGGCGACAAGCTCAGGGTTTTTAACCTGATAAGGGAGCTGTCCAAGAAACACGAGATCATCCTGGCGACCTTCGCCGAACCTGATGACGGACGCTACTATTCCGGCCTTCTGCCATACGTCAAGCGCATCGAACGGGTACCTTTCAACAAGAAAAGGGCCTACCTAAACGCGGGCCTCGGACTGTTTTCAAAGAAACCGTTGCAGGTCCATTACTACTCCTCTCCGGAAATGCGGCAGACGGTCGCCAAATTGGTGGAGGAGGAGCGCCCGGATGTCATCCACGCCCATCTGATACGGATGGCCTCTTACGCGGAACCATATCCGGAAATACCAAAAGTTCTGGATATATGCGACTCTATGACGCTCAACTACGAACGCTTCCTTTTGTACCGCCGCGATCTGATGAGTCTGGTCTATCGTTTAGAGAAGATCCGGACAAAAAGTTATGAAGGTTTGATACCTTTGGAGTTCGACGTCAGCCTGGTGATATCCCCGCACGACCGGGATTTCATCCTAAGCCTGTGTCCCGACGCCGAACTGGAGATCGTGCCCAACGGCGTGGACTTTGACTATTTCAAACCGGTTAAGGCAAAGAGGCAGGAGAACACAATGGCCTTCATGGGCACGATGGACTATTTCCCGAACGTCGACGCCATGAAATGGTTTTATCAGGATGTTATCCCGATTATCAGGCGGACGATCCCGAAGGTCAAACTGAACATCGTCGGCAGCAGTCCGACGCCTGAGATAGAAAGGTTAGGCCACGATCCATATGTTACCGTGACCGGGTTTGTCGAGGATCTCAGGCCGATCGTCGGTCCCGCGACCGTTTTCGTCTGCCCGATCAGGGCGGCCACCGGCCTAAACAACAAGGTTTTCGAAGCGATGGCCATGGGTCTCCCGGTTGTAGCGACGCCCGAAGCCTGCGAGGGGATAGACGTCGAGGACGGGGTCAATGTGCTTTTCGCCAGTGACCCGATGACATTCTCCGAATTGATTATCGATTTGATGCAGGATCCGGAGCGGCGCGATAAGATTGGACGGGCCGGGCTGGAATTCGTAAAATCGAATTTCAGCTGGGAAT